>NZ_JAYWLC010000013.1:0-102559 GCF_040297545.1 Thioclava kandeliae | reverse complement strand
GAGCGCCTAAACGGCGAGATCAAGCGCCGTACGGACGTGGTCGGGATCTTTCCTAATGAGGCTTCGATCCGCCGCCTCATAGGTCGCGATCCTGATGGAGCAGACCGAGGAATGGACCGTCCAGCGCGGTCGATACATGACACTGGAAACGCTGGCGCCAATCTGCGATGATGTCGTGGTCAGCTTGCCTGCAGCGCAGCGCGACTGATCAGCTCGGCCCGCCAGTCAGCACGAGGCCCGCTATGAGCTACACCATCAGCTGGGACACGATCGCTTTCCGCTAGAAACCGGGATCGCTGTGAACATCTCACCCCTGCTTCATTCCATCGTCGACCTCTTATCCGAAAACCGACCAGCCGGTGAAACGGGCGATCTGTTCGGCGGCGAATGTTCCCATATGGGAGTTGCCATAGAGGTTCAGCCCAGGCGACCAGACCGCGATCGAGGCCACTCCTGGCGCGATGACCAGAATGCCGCCGCCCACGCCGCTCTTGCCCGGCAGCCCTACGCGGAAGGCGAAATCGCCCGAGCCGTCATAATGGCCACAGGTCATCATCAAGGCATTGAGACGACGCGCTTTCTCGGGGGCAAGGATCGCGGGCGCCCGTGGCAGCTGCGCAATCATCCGCCCAGCCCGTGCAAGCTGCGTGGCCGTCATCTCGATGGCGCATTGGTGAAAGTAGGTGCCCAAGGTCATCTCGGGCGGGTTGGTCATATTATTGAAGGACTTCAGATAATTGGCGAGCGCGATATTGCGAAAACCGGTGCGCTCCTCCGAAAGCGCCACAGCGCGGTCGATATGGATATCCTCATCCCCCGCGGCCAGACGCAAGAAGGCCAGCACCTCGCTCAGCGCCTCGCGCGGGGCACGCCCTGCCAGAAGCGCATCGGTGGTCACTAGCGCGCCCGCATTGATGAACGGGTTGCGCGGGCGGCCCTTTTCCTGCTCGAGAAGCAGGATCGAGTCGAACCGCGTCCCCGAGGGCTCGCGCCCGACCCGTGTCCAGATTTGCTCGCCGCTGCGCCCGAGCACGCAAGCGAGCGTGAAGACCTTCGAGACGCTCTGGATCGAGAAGCGCGTATCGGCGGCTCCCGCTTGCAGCACCTGCCCGTCGGCCAGCGCGACAGCCACGCCGAATTGCGCAGGGGCCACCTTGGCCAGCTCGGGGATATAATCGGCCACCTCGCCCCAATCGGCGCGGGCACGGATATCGGCATCCAGATCGGTCAGAAAGGACTGAAGCTCTGCCGCATCAATGTCCATTACGGATTTCCTCCTTGAGGGCCGCCCAGAGCGCCTCGACCTCGGGAGCCAGTTTCCGGATCGGGCGATAGGCGCAGATCTCCACATCGAGCGCCCATTCCGGTCCACCGATCGGGCCGATGACCCGCGCCGCCGCATCATCGACCGCGCTGACCGGCAGCCAGCCGACCCCGTGGCCCTCCATGATGATCTCCTTGAGGACGTCCGACATATCGCATTGCACGCTGATCCTGTAGGCCGGATCGACGGGCGCGCGTTCGAGCACATGCTCGAAGAGCCGCATGAAATAGGCCTTGTGCGAATAGGCGATCAGCGGGAACGGCGCTTTCTCGGTGCCCGGAAAGCCGAAGGCCTCGCGTTTGTGCCGGTTGAGGACGGCATAGGGCAGGAAGCGGTCGCGCCGCACCACCAGCCGCTCTTGCGCATCGGTATGGATGGGGCTCGGAAGCGCGGGATTGTCATGGCACAGCAGGATATCGGCATCCCCCGCCATATAACGCGCGGTGACATCCTGCGTATTGCCGACGATGACGGAGAAGGAGCACTTGACCCGCCCCTTGAGCATCTTCAGCACCCGCTTGAAATCCGATCGCGCAAGGCAGTTGGGCGTGGCGATACGCACCTGCGACATCAGCGCGAACTGGCTCGAGCGGATCTTGGCGCGCGCCCCCAGAAGCCGCTCGACCGAAGCCGCGGCCTCGGCGCGGAAATCCTCGCCCGCATCGGTCAGCCTGACCGGCACCGCCCCCTTGACGATAAGGGCAGTGCCGACCCAATGTTCGAGCGACTGGATCCGCCGGCTGAAAGCGGCCTGCGAGACATTGCGGAACTCCGCCGCGCGGGTGAAATTGCGCATCTCGACGAGGGCAAGGAAGTCCTCGAGCCAGCGTATATCCATTCACGTCATCCGTTCCAGCGGCCCGTCACAGGCCAATCGCGCGATAGTAATCCGCAATCCGCGCAATGGAAACGGCATAGGCGGCGGTGCGCAGATTGACTTGGGGCATACGGGCATGCTGCGCCGCGATCTCGCCGAAGGCCCGCGTCATGATCTCCTCGAGGCCCGAGCGCACGAGGTCGATCTCTTGCGTGTCACGCGCGATGGAGGCACGCAGATCATCGGTCATCGACCGCCCCGACATCTGCTCGAGCGCGCTCACCATCGACATGCCGGTGGCGATCTGCTGGCGGCGTTCCATCAGGCCGAAGGGGATATGGGTGATGTTCTTGACCCATTCGAAATAGCTCACCACAACCCCGCCCGCATTGACGAAGAGATCGGGCAGGATGCGGATACCGCGCGCCCCCAGCACCTCTTCGGCGGCGGCGGTCACCGGACCATTGGCCGCCTCGACGATCAGCTGGTAGTCGATTTCGTTGCAATTGCCTTCGGTGATCGCGGCCTCCTTGGCGGCGGGGATCAGGATATCGGCGGCCATATGGGTCAGGCCCTCGGCGCTCGGCACCGTCTCGGCGCCCGCAAACCCGCCAATCGAGCCTGTCGCGCGGCGATGAGCGGCCACCGCCTCGATATCGAGGCCCTTCGGATCGAAGATCGCCACATCATGCTCGACGATCCCCACGATCCGCGCGCCATCCTCGGCCAGGAACTTGGCGCTGTGATAGCCCACATTGCCAAAACCCTGCACCACCACCGAGAGCCCCCTGATCTGTTTTTGCCCAGAAACCGCCGGCATGTCGGGATGGGCAAGATAGGCGCGCACGGCATATTGCACCCCGCGGCCCGTGGCCTCCACCCGCCCCTCGATCCCGCCGCGCGCGACCGGCTTTCCGGTCACACAGGCGCTGACATTGATCGCATCGGCACGGCCGGTCTTGCGATATTCATCGGCGATCCATGCCATCTCGCGCTCGCCCGTGCCCATATCGGGCGCAGGCACGTTACGGCCCGGATGGATGAGGTCGCGGCGGGCGAGCTCTTGCGTGAAGCGGCGGGTGATACGCTCGAGTTCATCCTCGGTCCAGTCCGACGGGTTGATCTGCAGCGCGCCCTTGGAGCCGCCGAACGGCACATTGACCAGCGCGCATTTCAGGCTCATCAGCGCCGCCAACGCCTCGACCTCGTCCATCGTTGCATCAGGCGCATAGCGGATACCGCCCTTGGCCGGCTCGATATGCTCGCTATGCACCGAACGCCAGCCCTCGAAGCTGTAGATCCGCCCGCGCAGCTTGACCCCGAAACGCACGGCGTAGGTCGAGTTGCACTGGGTGATGCGCTCGGCCAGACCGTCGGTCAGGTCCAGATGCGGCGTGGTATTACCGATGAAACGTTCGATATTGGCAAAGAATTTTTGATCCGACATGGGTGTATCCGGTGTCCTGTGACTGGCCTCTCCGCCCCTCGCGGGCGGTCGATGACCCCACCAAGCTCCGCCTCGTGCCGGATGTCTAATGCGTATCCTGCATGGCCTATGCGTGAAGAGCATCGGTCATAACGTTTCCGTTCCCGAAGCGGCTCATTCACGCAAAGCGGCAACGGCCTTGATCTCGATCTTCAGCTCGGGTCGGCTCAGGCCGGAGATGCCGATGATCGACCAAGCGGGGAACGGGCTTTTGATGAAGCGCTGCTTGACCTCAATGAACGCCGGCAATGTGTCCGCGATATCCACATGATAACTGGTAACATCGACGAGGTCGGCAAACCCGAAGCCCGCGATCCGTAACAGCTCGCCGATCCTTTGCAGGGCGCATTCGGTCTGGCCCGCGATGTCCGCGGGGACGCTGCCATCGGGCCGGACACCTACCTGTCCCGAGATGAACAGGAACCCGCCGGATCTGACCGCAGGCGAAAACCCGTATGTCTCGAAAGCCGCGCGATAGTTTGCGAACATCTCGTTGTCTTCGGGAATGTGTAGAACGTCTGTCGTCATGCCGGTGTCCTCGATCTGTCAGGGATGGTGCGCGCGGGAGGCCCTCCCGCGCTGTGTCATATCTGTGCGGCGATGGCGGCCTTGTCGATCAGCGACCAGACCTTCTGGATCCGGCCATCGTGAAATTCGTAAAAGACATGCTCGTCGAAGCGCACCTGCTTTCCATTCACTGCCAGCCCGAAGAGATCCCCCACCGGAGAGCAGTCAAAGGCGAGCCGGACAGCGATCACGGGTGGGTCGCAGACGAGCGCGGCGATCGTGAACTGAAGGTCGGGGATCGCGCGAACATCCGCAGCGAGCATCCCTGCATAGCCCTCCAGCCCGATGCGGGTTCCGTTATAGATCACGTCCTTGCCAACAAACTGGTGGAGATCCTGCCAGTCCCGCCCGTTCAGGCACGCGATATAGGCCCGATAGGCCACCATGATCTCTTCTCGTGTCATCTCCCCCCGCATGCGTCGTTTTTCGGCAGCTAGCCCGTGGGCCTGTGAGGGCAAGTAGAAGCTGGGGTGGGCTTTTGCCTGCCCCCCTTCCGATAGCCAGATCCCCTCGGACAGCATCATGCACGAGCACCGCATGAACAAGGCGATCCGGTCCCCGAAGCGAAAAGCGCGGGGATAATGGCGCGGCTGTTGCGACGGCCGCGCCCCTGTGCCCCTGCACCGTCAGGCGACGCGGCGGTGCTCCTCGGACAGGCGGAACTGGCCGACCAGCCCTGCCAGATCATGAGCCTGCCGGTTCAACGCGGTGCAGGCGGCGGTGGTTTCCTCGAAGGCTGCGGCATTGCGCTGCTGGGCGCGATCGAGCTGGTTGACTGCGGTATTGATCTCGCCAATGGTCGAGGACTGCTCAT
Source organism: Thioclava kandeliae (assembly GCF_040297545.1). Classification (NCBI taxonomy): domain Bacteria; kingdom Pseudomonadati; phylum Pseudomonadota; class Alphaproteobacteria; order Rhodobacterales; family Paracoccaceae; genus Thioclava; species Thioclava kandeliae. The sequence continues at coordinate 97,551 of NZ_JAYWLC010000013.1, read as the reverse complement.
CTGCCGACGCCGCGATATCCCCGACATTGACCGAGACGACCTTGATGCTCTCGAGTATGTCACGCAGGGCTTCGCCGGTCTGGCTGACAAGCGTCACGCCGTTGGTCACCTGATCGCCTGATTTCATGATCAGATCGTTTATCTCGCGGGCCGCATTGGCCGAGCGCTGCGCCAGTTCGCGCACCTCGGAGGCCACCACCGCAAAGCCCCGTCCGGCATCGCCCGCACGGGCGGCTTCCACACCGGCATTCAGGGCCAGAAGGTTGGTCTGGAACGCGATGTCGTCGATAACATCGATGATTTTAGACACCTGCGAGGACGAGGCGCTGATCTGTTCCATCGCGAGGACCGTATTCTCGACCACCGACATCGAGGCGCTGGCCTTTTGCGAGACATCGCGCACCAATCCGTCGGCATGATGCGAGCTCTCGGCCGCCGAGCGCACGGACACCGTCAGTTCGTTGAGCGCTGCAGCGGTCTGCTCCAGCGTGGCGGCGCTCGTCTCGGTCTGTTGGGACAGATCGCTCGTCGCGCGGGCGATCTCGTGCGATCCGCCATTGATCTCCTGTGTCGCATGGCTGATCGAGGAGACCAGCTCGGTCAGATGCCGGACCGTGTCATTGAAATCGATCCGCAGCGGGTCGTAGATCTCGGCAAAGCGCTCCTGAAGGGTGACATCGAGATTGCCCTTGGAGAGGGCACGCAGCCCGCCTGCCAGACTATCCACGACCTGCGACAATTCCCGTGCACGGGCGGATTTCTCCGCTTCGGCGCGCTCACGCGCTTCGCGGGTTTCCGCCTCGGCACGGGCTTCGGCTTCGGCCTGCGCAAGACGAAGGGCCTCGGCTTCTTCCCGCTGGCGCGCCTCTTCCGCGAGCCGCGCCTGTTGGGCCGCCTCGGCCTCCTCGCGCATGCGGGCCTGCTCGGCCTCCAGCTCCGTTTTCTCGATCAGACCCAGTCGCAGGGTCTCGACCGAACGTGCCATCGCGCCGATCTCGTCGCGCCCGCGCGTGCCCGGAACCGGTGCGCTATAGTGCCCCGCCGCCAGATCATCGACCGAGGCCAGCATCCCGGCAAGCGGCCGGCGCACCAGACGCGATGCGGCCGCGCCGATCACTCCCAACGCCAGAAGCAAGATAAGTGCCCCACCCAATGCGGCAGACAGCAGCTGGCTGATCACCGGCGCCGCGAAGACGGCCTTGGGCACATCGAGGATGGTCGCCCAAGTCCGGTTCATCCCCGGGGCGGTAAAAGGCATGACAAGGCGGGTGCGCCCGTCCTCGAACCCCGTGATGACACGCGGCTGGCCATCCGAGAGTGCATCGCGGACAAGGTCACTGCCCGGCGCGTCATAGACCGACATCAGCTGGCTCTCGTCCTCGCCAACCACCCATTTGGCACCGGCATCGACCAGCATCATCCGGCCGCCCTCGAAGGTCTTCATCTGGCGTAGAAGCGCATCCAGCTTGCCCAAGGTGATATCGACACCCGCCACCCCGATCGTCCGGCCATCATGATGGACCGGCACGGCAATCGACGTCATCAGAGTTCCATCCACAGCCCTGTAGGGTTCTGTTGCAATGGGGCGGTTCTCCTCGACCGGCGCCTTGAACCATTCCGCATCCGTATCGACGGGGAAGGTGATCAGATCGACCGTGCCCTGTTCGTTTTTCGTCCAGTAGGGGGTGAAGATCCCCGCCTCGTTTCGGCCTTTGTCGCCTGTCACGAACGCATCTGTCGACCCGTCCGGCATCCCCGACATCCAAGAGGAATAGAGGTTTTCATATTGTAGCGAGACGTCCTGCAGCATGTCGATCACCTGCGTCGTCTCGCCCCCGCCATGGTCGAAATAGCCCTCGAGCAGCCCCGAGAGGGCTGTCGCTGCGGAGGTCGCCTGCGTGAGGGAGCCTCCGACCTGCTCTGCCGCCCATGCGGCTTTATGGATTGCAAGATCCATCACCTGACTTTTGACGCGTGCGGAGGTCTGCCAGCCATTGAAGGCGGTATATGCCAACAAAATAGCGGAGATAGCAGCCCCCGCTGCCAACAGGAGCTTACCAGATACGGTCCGGAACTTATCTCTCATTTCACTCTCAAATACATAGTCGCCTTGCTCATGATTAAGAGCGCAAAGTCGAATAAAGTATGAAGATCAGGTACACGGAAGACAGTCTTCATCTAAAGTTTGAGATATATGAGCCCTTGTCTCCTGTCAGATTGAGACAGGACGGTGGAGCGGCTACCGGTTAGGGCGAGGCGGATCTTATTTGCTGTCTTCCGAAACCTCCGTCAGCCCACCCCCGAACGCCCCGTCGCCCGCCCCGAGCTTCGGGGCCGCATGGCTCAATGAGAGCGTGCTGCGCGAGAAGCAGATGGGCGTGCGCAGGCCCGCTATGCCCTCGGGCGCAATCCGCATTCCCCGCTGGAGGATCTGCGGCTCATCAAGCGCCTCCGGCACGCTGTTGATCGGGCCAGCAGGCACGCCGGCCCCTTCGAGAGCCGAGATCCAGTGCGCTTTCTCCGCCTGTGCCGTTCGATCCGCGATCAGCGCACAGAGCGTCTCGCGATGCGCCACCCTCTGGGCATTGCTGCCATAGCGCGGGTCGGTCCCGAGCGGCCCGAGATCGAGCGCTCGGCAGAGCGCGGCGAATTGCCGGTCATTGCCACAGGCAATGATCAGATGCCCGTCGGATGCGGGAAAGACCTGATAGGGCACGATATTGGGATGGGCATTGCCAAGCCGTGTGGGCGTGACGCCTCCAAGGAGAAAATTCGTCGCCTGATTGGCCAGAACCCCTATGCCGCAATCGAGAAGCGACAAATCGACATGCTGGCCAAGCCCCGAGCGCGCGCGCTCGGCCAGCGCCGCCTGAATGCCGATCACGCCATAAAGGCCTGTAAAGATATCGATCCAAGCCACCCCTACCTTTTGCGGCTCGCCCTCGGGCGCGCCGGTCAGGTCCATGATCCCGCACATGCCCTGAACGAGGAAATCATATCCGGGCTGCGCCGCGCGTGGTCCGGTCTGGCCAAACCCCGTTATCGAGGCATAGACGAGGCGCGGGTTCATCGCGCTCAGGCTGGGATAATCAAGCCCGAATTTCGCAAGCCCGCCAACCTTGAAGTTCTCGATCAGCACATCGGCCCCAGCGATCAGCGCCTTGAGCCGCGCCAGATCCCCCGCATCGGTAAAATCGCAGGTGACCGAGCGCTTGCCACGGTTGGCGGCATGGAAATAGGCCGCCGTCACTTCGGTGCCCCCTGCCCCGTCGGGCCGCTCCACAAAGGGCGGGCCCCAGCGGCGGGTGTCATCGCCTTCGGGCGCCTCGACCTTGATCACCTCCGCGCCCAGATCGGCAAGCGTCTGGCCGATCCACGGACCGGCCAGAATCCGCGCCAGTTCGACGACCTTGAGCCCCTTGAGTGGCGCATCCTGTGGCATGACGCCCCCTCAGCTGAAGGCCTGAAGACCGGTGATCGCCCGCCCGAGGATGAGGGCATGCACGTCATGCGTTCCCTCATAGGTATTCACCGTCTCGAGATTCTGGGCGTGGCGCATCACATGATAGCCGATCTGGATACCGTTGCCGCCATGCATGTCGCGGGCCATACGGGCGATATCCAGCGCCTTGCCGCAATTATTGCGTTTGATCAGCGAGATCATCTCGGGGGCAAAACGGCCCTCGTCGAACAGCTGGCCTACACGCAGGCAAGACTGAAGCCCCAGTGTGATCTCGCTGTGCATATCAGCGAGTTTTTTCTGGTAGAGCTGGGTCGCGGCGAGCGGGCGGCCGAACTGGTGCCGGTCGAGCCCGTATTGGCGCGCGCAGATGAAACAGTCCTCGGCTGCGCCCATCACCCCCCATGCAATGCCGTAGCGCGCACGGTTGAGGCAGCCAAACGGCCCGCCCATCCCCTCGACCCCCGGAAGGAGTGCTTCCTCGCCCACCTCCACATTCTCCATCACGATCTCGCCGGTGATCGAGGCGCGCAGGCTCAGCTTGCCCGCGATCTTGGGGGCCGAGAGGCCCTTCATGCCTTTTTCGAGAATAAAGCCGCGCACCTTGCCGCCATGGGCCTCGGATTTGGCCCAGACCACGAAGATATCGGCGATCGGACTGTTCGAGATCCACATCTTGGAGCCGGTGAGCCGGTAGCCGCCCTCGGTCCTGATGGCGCGGGTCTTCATGCCTGCCGGGTCCGATCCCGCATCGGGTTCGGTCAGGCCGAAACAGCCGATCATCGTGCCGGCGGCGAGGTGCGGCAGGTATTTGCGCTTCTGCGCTTCAGAACCATAGGCAAGGATCGGAAACATCACGAGCGAGGATTGCACCGACATCATCGAGCGATAGCCACTATCGATGCGCTCCACCTCGCGGGCCACAAGCCCGTAGGCCACATAGGAGGCCCCCACGCCGCCATATTCCTCAGGCACCGTGACCCCCAGAAGTCCGCTTTCGCCCATCTCGCGGAAGATCTCGGGATCGGTGTGCTCGTCCAGATAGGCCTGTTCCACGCGGGGCGCCAGACGGTCCTGACAGAAGGCCCGTGCGGCCGCGCTGATCATCCGTTCCTCCTCACCCAGCTGTTCGTCGAAGAGGAACGGATCGGACCAGTTATAGGGAATACCCTTGTGGGAAGCGGCCATGAGATGTCTCCGGATGGAAGCAAGAAGGAACGTCCGGAGGAGGCTAGCAGGCGGTCTGTTGCTGGCAAAACGGAATTTGCGCATATATCCATGCAGGCACTGCATGATAATATCTCTCAAAGAGAGCTGAGCCATGCGCGGAAAGCTGTAAGCGGCGGAGTTTCGTTGCGGCTTTCGGGCCAAGTCAGCCAATAGGCGCCCCGGACCGGAACCGCCGGTTTCAGGACCGCTTCGAGCCGCCCGCTCTCGATCTCGGCGCGCGCCAGATAGTCGGGCAAAAGTGCAACCCCCAGCCCCGAGATCGCGGCCTGGATCATCATCGAGAACTGGTCCATCAGCATTCCCTCGCCTTCCTGCGGGGCGGCGCCCTGCGCCATGAACCAGTCCGCCCACGCATGGGGTCGCGATTCGAGTTTGAGAAGCGGCAGGCGGCCAAGATCTTCGGCCCGCACGAGGGGGTGCCGCGCGGCAAATTCGGGCGAGACACAGGCCGTCATTCTTTCGTCCAGAAGCTTCAGACAGCGCGTGCCCGCCCCTTCGGGCGAACCGAAATAAATAGCTGCATCAAAGGCTTCCCCTGCAAAGTCCACGCGCCCTATCCGCGTGGAAAGATTGACCGATATGCCGGGATGCGCGGCGAGAAACTCGCCCAGACGCGGCCCGAGCCAGCGGGTCGCGAAGGTCGGCAGCACCGCCAGTGACAGCGTGCCGCCATGCGGATTGGCCACCACCGCCATACTGGCACGTTCGAGGATATCGAGTACGCGCGCGACATCCTTATGATAGGCCAGCGCCACGGCATTGGGGATCAGGCGGCGTCTTTCGCGGGTGAACAATTCCTTGCCGAGCTGCTCCTCGAGCGAGAAGACAAGCCGGCTGACCGAGCTTTGCGTCAGGTTCAGCTCTTCTGCGGCATGGGTTACGCTCCGGTGGCGCAGGACCGCATCAAAGGCGGTCAGGGTTTTCAGGGAGGGAAGAAACCGCCGCCGTCGCATATCATTCCACTTTTGCATGACTGTCGTGCAAAAGAGTGACGCCATTGACGCTGCGCTGTCAACTCCGCGCGTCACCGGCCACAGGCCGCCTTGCGGGCGCCCCGGCACAGATATGCCACAAGCCTGGAAGAATTAGTTTGCCAAGGAACGGCCATAGCCACTTGCCCCGCGCGGATCGCTTGCCCATAGTTCCTCCATTCGCGGCATCACGGGAGGGTGCTCTGTTGCGGATATGTCTTTGGGAGGACCATCATGATCAAGACCTTCGGGCTCGGCGCGCTGATCGCCGGGAGCCTCGCTATTTCCGCGCCTGCCGTTATGGCCACGGAATTCATCAATGTGCTGACGGGCGGCACCTCGGGCGTCTATTATCCGCTTGGCGTGGCCATGGCCGATATCTACGCCAAGAACATCCCCGACGCGCGCGCGCAGGTGCAATCGACCAAAGCCTCGGTCGAGAACCTGAACCTGCTGCAGCAGGGCCGCGGCGAGATCGGCTTCGCGCTCGGCGATTCCGTGAAGGATGCCTATGACGGCAATGCCGATGTCGGCTTTGACAAGCCGCTCGACAAGCTGCGCGCCATCGCGGCGATCTATCCCAACTATATCCAGATCGCCGCAGCGGCGGAGGCCGGCGCGATCACGGTCAAGGATCTGGCTGGCAAATCCGTGTCGGTGGGCGCGGCCAAATCGGGCACGGAGGTCAATGCCCGCAAGATCCTCGGCGCGCTTGGCATGAGCTATGACGATCTTGGCAAGGTAGAGTATCTGCCCTTCGCGGAATCGGTAGAACTGATGAAGAACCGCCAGCTTGACGCGACCCTGCAAAGCTCGGGTCTCGGCTCGGCGGCGCTCAAGGATCTGTCTTCGACGCAGGATGTGACCTATGTCTCGATCCCCGCCGAGGTGGCCGATACGCTTGGGGCGCCCTATGCGGCAGGTGTGATCCCCGCAGGCACCTATCCGGGTCAGGACGCGGATATTCCGACGCTGGCGATCACCAATATTCTCGTCACCAGCACCAATGTGTCGGACGAGTTGGCCTATCAGATGACCAAGCTGCTGTTCGAGAATCTCGACCAGCTCAAGGCCGCGCATGCCGCAGCCGGTGGCATCGACATCCAGAACGCCATCAAGAACTCCCCGATCCCGCTGCATCCGGGCGCCGAGAAATACTACAGGGAACAGGGCCTGCTCTAAGCGGACCCTTGCGGCGGTCCGACACCTGTCGGGCTGTCCGCAGGACGGGAGGACAACATGACCGGACATATGACGGCCGAACAGGGCCGGGCCGAAGCTATGGCCGAATTGCATAACCCGCTGGCGTCTCGCTTTCCGCCGGGGCGGACGGGACGTTTCCTCTTCTGGTTGGCGGTGGCCTTCTCGCTCTACCAGATCTCCATCGCGGCCCATATCATCGACCTGCCGAGCCAGGTGATGCGGGCGGTGCATGTGGGCTTCCTGATGGCGCTCGGATTTCCGCTTCTGGCGCTCGGGCGCGGCTGGGGCGCGCCGCTTCGCGGGCTCTGCTGGGCCCTTGCCGCAGCCGGTGTTGCGGTCGCAGCCTATCAATGGGTCGAATATACGCCACTCCTCATGCGCGCGGGCGATCCCCTGCCCGCCGATCTCGTCTTCGGCTGCATGGCGGTGCTTACCGTTTTCATTGCCGCATGGATGCTGATGGGACCGGCCCTTCCGGTCATTTGCGGGCTCTTTCTGGCCTATGCGTTGTTCGGCCAGCATCTGCCTTCGCCCTTCAACCATCGCGGCTATGCCTTCGAGCAGGTGGTCGAGCAGATCGCCTATGGCACCGAAGGGATCTACGGCATCCCCACCTATGTCTCTGCGACTTATATCTTCCTTTTCATCCTCTTTGGTTCGTTCCTTGAAAAAGCGGGCATGATCAAACTCTTCACCGATGTCTCTCTGGGGCTGGTTGGCCACAGGATGGGAGGCGCGGCCAAGGTCTCGGTGCTGTCCTCGGGGCTCATGGGCACGATCTCGGGCTCGGGCGTTGCCAATGTGGTGACCACTGGCCAGTTCACCATCCCGCTGATGAAGCGCTTCGGCTACCGTGCGGCCTTTGCCGGAGGCGTCGAGGCCACCGCCTCGATGGGCGGGCAGATCATGCCACCGGTCATGGGCGCTGTGGCCTTCATCATGGCCGAGACGCTCGGCGTGCAATATGTCGAGGTCGTCAAGGCCGCACTGGTCCCCGCCATCCTCTATTTCGCAGGGGCGTTCTGGATGGTCCATCTGGAGGCCGGTAAGCGCGACCTGCGCGGCCTCTCGCCCGAGGAGATGCCCTCGGCCCGCAAGGCGCTGAAAGAGGGCTGGTATCTGATCCTTCCACTCGCCGTTCTGGTGTGGCTGCTCTTCTCGGGCTACACGCCGTTATTTGCGGGCACCATCGGGCTTGCGCTGACCGGCATGCTGATCCTCGGCGCGGCCATCGCCATGGGCATGGGGTCAACGGGGATCCGGGTGATTTTCTGGATCGTGCTCGGGCTTGCGGCCTCAGCCTTCTTCAGCTTCGGGATCCATGCGCTCCTGCTGGTGCTGGCGGTGCTGATCGCGGCCTGCGCGGCCTTCAAGGGCGGGCGCGAAACGCTGGCGGTCTGCCGCGACAGCCTCGCCGACGGGGCCAAGACCGCCCTGCCCGTTGGCATCGCCTGTGCGCTGGTCGGGGTTATCATCGGGGTGATGACCCTGACGGGGGCGGCCAATACGTTCGGCCAGTTCATCGTTTCGGTCGGCCAGAACAGCCTCTTTCTCAGCCTCGTGCTGACCATGATCACCTGCATCATCCTCGGCATGGGCATCCCTACGATCCCCAATTACATCATCACCTCCTCGATCGCCGGCCCCGCGCTTCTCGATCTGGGCGTGCCGCTGATCGTGAGCCATATGTTCGTCTTCTATTTCGGCATTCTGGCCGATCTGACGCCGCCGGTCGCGCTGGCCTGCTTTGCCGCCTCGCCGATTGCCAAGGAAAGCGGGCTGAAGATCAGCTTCGAGTCGATCAAGGTGGCGGCTGCGGGCTTTGTGGTGCCGTTCATGGCCGTCTATACGCCCGCGCTGATGCTGCAGGATGGCGGTGCGCTGGCGGGAACCATCGGCTACTGGCCCGCGGTCGCCTATATCGTGCTCAAGGCGCTGATCGCGCTGGCGCTCTGGGGGGCCTGCGTTATCGGCTGGCTGGGGCGGCCGCTGGCGCTCTGGGAGCGGCTGATCGCGGTGGCTGCGGCCTTCACACTCGTGGCGTCGCTGCCGGTCACCGACGAGCTGGGCTTCGCCCTTGCAGCGGTGTTCGGGCTTTTTGTCTGGCGGCGCAAGGCTCCGGTCTCGGCATGAGCGGCTGTGTGATGGCGGGGGCGATGATGATCGCCCTTGGCTCCGGCGGCAGCTTTACGCTGGAATGGACCCATTCGGTCGAGCGCGAGGACTGGCGCGAGACTTGGGAGATCACCGCGGACGACCGCCTGCATCTGACAAAGGCGGCGGTCAAAGGCTCGGGCGCCGGCATGGAACCGGGCGATGGAGGGCATTTCGAGGAGGGCTGGTGGGTCTGGACGCCCGATCTGCCACCGGTGCCCGCGCTGGTCCTTGCCGCCTCCGGCAAGACCCCCTCGGCATGGCGGCTATGCGGCGCCGGATGTGTGGATCTCGGCGCCTTCTCCGGCCAACCTGTGCAGGTTGTCCCCTGTTCCAGAGCAGGGTAATACCGGTCCGCCCTGCTGCCGCATTTGGGCCGGAGCTGCTGCGGCCCGGTCTGATCGTGGGGGGGCAATCGCCAGCAAAGGTCTGGCCAAACACCTCCTCTCGCCAGGCTGGCCCGCGGGATCGGTGTCCCGCGCGAGGTCCGGGCCGACCCGTCGCTCTTTTGCTGCAAGCGTGCTTGGCGAGATCATCGGGTGCCGCCGTCGCAACTCTCCGGATTATCGATCAACGCAAATTCGAAACGTCGTTCCGTTACGCACCCCCCCGCGCGCCCCGTGACGTGGGGGGCTACACGGGCGGCCCGACTGCTCGAGGCTTTGGATGACGTTAGGGTGAATATCGAAGATATTGGCGGCATGTCCCATGCGGCGAATGGCGCGCAGTGAGCCCCAGCGCGGGCTCATCATGATCCGGCATGCGCAAGCCCACCTTCCGAAAAGTTTAAGCCTTCATGGGAAGTGCTGGCTGTCGAGTGATCCCTCTCATCCTCCGCTCTTCGATAAAAATCCATAAATCGCGCATCGCGACAGATGGCCGGAAGCCCGATATTTCCGCTTTTGCGCCGACATATCTCGAGTTCTGGCATGATACCGCCGGAGCGCTTGTGCTTCTATCCCGCCTTGATGCAGGGCACGGGACGCTTCCGGCTGGGGGCGGCCATCACGTGGACCGGTCATAGGTGCTCCGTTTCTTCTCGGTTCGTAATGGTGCAGAGGACCTTGCCGATCTCGCCACCGGACTAGAACTCATCCCAACCGTCAGCCATCTTGACGGATGCTGCAGCTGCGCGACGGGCTTTGGCAGGCCGGACCTGTCGGGGAACTGTCGGGACGGGTTCACGATGTGTGGCATCTACCGGTTTAGGCTGCTGCATCACTCCCCCGGCGGCGGTTTTCGGGCCGGCTTTGAACATCGCGATCGTCTGGGACAGAGTTTCGGTCTCTTGTGTCAGCGCATGGGTTGCGGCGGTTGTTTCCTCGAACCGTGCGGCATTTTCCTGTGTGACCTGATCCAGCTGGTTGACCGCCTCGTTCACCTCGGCGAGCCCTACCGATTGTTCGCCCGAAGATGTTGCGATGGCACTTACATTGACGCTGATCTCCGCCACGCTCGACACGATTTTCTCCAGAGCGGCCCCCGCCTGCGAGACAAGTTCGACACCACGTTTCACCTGTAGCTCCGAAGACGAGATCAAGCCTTTGATATCCCGCGCGGCCTCCGACGATCTTTGCGCCAGTGCCCGGACTTCCGAGGCCACCACCGCAAAACCTCGACCGGCATCACCTGCCCGCGCAGCCTCGACCCCGGCATTCAGCGCGAGGAGGTTTGTCTGGAACGCGATATCGTCGATCATTCCGGTGATCTTGTTGATCTGCTCGGACGAGTGCTCGATCTCGCCCATCGCCTCGACCGCCTCCTGCACCACGGCGCCGGATTTCTCGGCATGATCGCGCGCGCCCTCAACCAGTTGGCTGGTGTGCTTTGCCCCCTCGGCCGAAGACCGGACCGAGATCGTCAGCTCGTCGAGCGCCGTGGCGGTCTCTTCGAGCGTTGCCGCTTGCCGTTCGCTGCGTTGCGAAAGATCATTCGCCGCCGAATAGATCTCGGCCGCATCGCCGGTGATGCGGACCGAATTTTCGCGCACGACCTGCATGGCGGTTTCCAGCTTGCGCAGCGCCTCGTTAAAATCCGAACGCAGTCCCTCGTATTCCATATCGAAAGACTGCTCTATACGGGTGGTTAGATCGCCATCCGCAAGCGTTTTCAACCCGTTACGGAGTGCATGGACGACATTCTCCTGTGCCGCCTGCATCTGCGCCCGCGCGGCCGTCGCCTGCGTCAGGGCATGCCGGGCCTCTGTGATATCCTTGCCGATCAACATCAGACGCATGATATTCCCGGTCTCGTCCTGCACCGGCGCAAATATCCCCTCGATCAGGACCGATTTACCATTGGGTCCGGGCGGACCGGGGAAGACATCGAGCACCGGCTCGCCTGACTGTAGCTTCCGGTAGACCTCTGCAAGCTCCGGCGCGGCGTCCTGCAATCGCGGCATGGCGGGTATATCCGCCTCGGTTATGCCATAGGATCGCAACATTTGCGCGTTGCCTGATGTCAGCACACCATCGGGAGAAAAACTGGCTACGACCTGGCTTTTGTCCAGCGCGCCCAGAACTGCGGCATTCAGATAGGACTCTGTCACATCCGCCCATTCGACAATGAACCCGATCGTCTCGCCTTGCCCGTCCTCGACAGTCGACAGCTTGACCTGCAAACGGCTCTCGCCCAACTTTACTTGCAGCTGGCATGGGAGTTGCGATGGATCCGAAAGCGCGGCCAGAACGGTCTTGCGCTCCTCTTCCGAGAAAAATATCCCGATCGGCGTGCCGATAATGTCGTCGGGGTCGAACGCGTCCCCATGCCCGGCGATGGCTCCTGCCGAGCGCCGCAGCAGGTTGTGGATCTCGGCATTGGCAAAAAACACCTTGAGATCATGATCGACGACCATCATGGCCGATGCGGAGGCCTGAAACGCGGCACTGCGATACCGGTTCTCCACATTGGCCGCTTGCGCCGCTGCAAGCTCCGTGCGGAACTGCTCGAGCGCGCAGGCCATCTTGCCGATCTCGTCGCCGCGTCGGGTATCGGGGACTTGGGTCGCATAATTCCCCAAGCTGATCGCCTGCATCGCGGTGGAGGCACGGCCAAGTGGTCTGGTCACGCTACGGGAGACGAGCATGGCCACGACCACCGAGACAAGCAATACGCACAGCACGAGGATGAGCTGGATCTTCTCCGCGTAGCGCTGGGTTGCCAGAACCTCGTCCGCGCCCTTCTCGACAACAATTGCCCATGTCTGCCCAAAGACCTGCACGGGGGTAAAGGCGATAAAGGCCGGATGACCATCGAGCGCTCCGCTCTCGATCGCGCCCGTCTGGCCCGCCAACGCATCCTGAACCGGAATGCTATCGACCCGGCGCGTCAGCAATGCAGGTGTATCCGAGAACCGCAGCTCCGAGCGCAATATCCCGTCAGGCGCGACGATATAGGCCTGCCCCGTCTCCTCCAACCCGTTGGGATTATTTACAATTGCTTCGATCTGATCCGTCGGAAGCTGGTATATGATGGCACCGAGCCTGTTTCCGCCCGGATCGATGACCGGAGAGCCGATAAAAGCGGCAGGCATCCCGTTCGAGGGGGCGTAGAAGGAATAATCCGAGAACGCAACGCTGCCCTGTTCGAGATCTCTCGCGGCACGGAACACTTCCGCAAGCCCCGTCTCGCTATAGGGCCCGCTTTCGAGGTTTGTGGCAAAATCGGTTTCTTTTGCAACGGAATAGATGACATTCCCTTGCATATCGACCAGGAAAACATCGTAATAGCCATAGACCTCGATCATCGAGCGGAAACCGGGATGATGGAGCTCGTGAAGTCCGGAATAGCTGAAATCATTCACCCGCTCGGTGGGTGTATCGAGCTTGTCACGCTCACCCGCCGGATAGGGATTATCGGTTACGAAAGCCTTGGTCAGGATCTGCGCCGGATCCATCTCCTCGTTCGCGGCCATCATTCCCCAGACCATACTGAAATCCGTCAGGCTCAGCGTGGTCTCGTTCGCCGCGGCAGCTGTGGCAATATCCAGCGCTGCCCGGTCGAAAAACACCTCGAGACGGTTGGCACGGTCTTTTACATCCGCGGTCAACCGCTCTGTCGCCTCGTCCCCCAATCTTTGAAGAACGATCTGCCCCGTAAGCACTGAGACAAAGGAAACCGATAGTAACACGAGCGCCATTATGATGAGTGGCAGCTTGACCGATATACTCAGATTCCTCGTCAACGACATAGCATTCCTCCAAATGCACGCACGCGCCTCCCGAAAGCGCTGCAGTCCTCTCTATATGTCACCTGTAAAGAATCGGTATCGAGCAGATAGAGCAGGGCGGCCGGGCGGAGCCGCCGGACAAGGAGGATTTGCCTTCAAGGCCCCGGGTCGCGCTGCCTTGTGGCCGCCTGCAAAAGCGGTTCCAGCCGATCGAGCGCATAGGGTATGGAGAGCGGCGTCATGAACGAGAGCGCCGCTGCCAGATCCGGATCGGCCCAGATCGCGCGCCCGTCGCGGGCCAGACGTGTCGCACGGTAGAGCGGCATCTGCCGGATCGCGTCCGCACTTGCCGGATCCACCAGCCACAGCACCACATCACGATCGAACAGATCGATACGCTCGCGGCTCACCGAGAACTGGCCGGTCGACTGTGCCAGCGCGTCGAAAACAGGCGGCTGCACGAAGCCGAGCTGCTGGAGAAGGGCATTCGCGCCCGATCGCCCGTCATAGCCCACAAAATGGTCGGAGGCATAGAAACCGGTCGTGGCCTGCTGCCCACGGAAGGCGGGATTGGCCTGCGCCATGCGGCTGATCCGGTTTTCGATCCGCGCGATCACCGCCTCCGCCTGCGGCTCGCGCGCTGTAGCTCGCGCGATCAGACGCAGTTCGTCGGTCCATGGCACGCTCCACACATCCTCGCCCGCAGGCCCCGTGATGACCGGCGCGATCTGCGACAGCGCGTGATAGAGCGAGGGGCTCAGGTTATAGAAACTTGCGATGATCAGGTCGGGTTTCTGGGCATAGACCCATTCGATATCGATTTCGTAGCCATATTGCACCGCAGGCCGCCCGCCAAGCGCGCGGCGCGGCTCATCGGCCCAGACCCAGCTGGCATAGGGCTTGTTGCCGAACCATTCATGCACGCCCACCGGCGCGATCCCCAGCGCATAGAGAAAATCCTGCTCGTGATAGCCGATCGTCACGATGCGCTCGGGGGCGTGATCGATGCGGGTGACGCCGAGCCTGTGGGTCACCTCGCGCGGATAGTCCTGCGCCTGCCCGCATAGGGGCAGCAGGCAGATCAGCACGGTCAGGACAAGACGGAGCATAACCACCTCTCAATAGGGCAGGACAAGGGGCGTGCCATGGCGCGGATCGGGGATCACATCCGCTTCAAGATCGAAGACGCGCTTCAGCGTGTCGGGGGTGATTACCTCCGCCGCAGGCCCTTCGGCCACAAGCTTTCCCGCGCGCAAAGCCACGATATGATCGGCAAAACGGGCCGCGAGCGAGATATCATGCAGGCTCATCACCACCGAGCGTCCCTCGGCACGGTTGAGCGCCTGCACCAGTTTCAGCACTTCCAGCTGATGGGGCAGATCGAGCCATGTGGTCGGCTCGTCAAAAAGCTGCCAGCCTGTATCCTGCGCCAGCACCATCGCGATCCAGACCCGCTGGCGCTGCCCGCCCGAGAGCGCCTCGACCGGCCTGTCGCGCAGCGCGACAATATCGGTGGCCTCCATGGCACGGGCAATCACCGCCTGATCGCGCGGACCAAGCGGGCGGAACGGCCTGAGCCACGGCAGACGACCGCGCGCGACCAGCTCCCCCACGCGCAGCCCCTCGGGCGCAAGCGGGGCCTGCGGCAAAAGCCCCAGTCGCCGAGCAAGAGCCTTGGGCGGCAGTGACGCCAGATCATCGCCCTCGATCCTCACACGTCCCCGCTCGGGCCGCAAATGGCCGCCGATCGCGCGCAACAACGTGGATTTCCCGCAGCCATTGGGGCCGATGATCGCGGTGACGCAGCCCTTGGGCAGCGTCAGGTCGATCCCGTAGAGCACCCGGTGCCGCTCATAGGAAATGGCAAGATTTTCGACAGTTATGCCCATGCTCCGTCTCCTTTCCGGCCGGATCGCCCGACCAGCACCACCAGAAGCGGCGCGCCCAAGATGCCTGTGAACACCCCCGCAGGCATCAGAGCCCAAGGGGCCGTGGCGGTGACCATCAGATCGGCTACGACCAGAACCAGCGCGCCGCACAGCGCCGCCCCTGCCAGATCGGGGCCGCTCGTGCGCACGCCCATCTGCCGCGAGAGCGCACGGGACAGAGGTCCGGCCATCAGCCCGACAAAGCCCACCGGCCCCACAACGGCGACCGCCGAGGCCACCGCTATGGCGGCGATCAGAAGCACCCCCAGCCGTGCAGGTGCGACCCTGAGCCCCAGCGCACGCGCCAGCTCGTCACCCATTTCAAGGCGCAAAAGAACGCCGCGCGCCCAGAGCGCTGCCCCGCACAGCGGCAGCACCACAGCCCAGACAAGTGCGGTGCGGGCCCAGTAGCTGCCGTTGAGCGATCCGGTCATCCACAAGATCGCATCTCCCGCCAGCCGGTCGTCGGCCTGCGCCACCAGAAGTCCCGTGAGACCGCCCAGCGTCAGCGTGAGCCCGACGCCTGTGAGGATCAGGCGGCTCAGGCCACAGGCCCGCCCAGCCAGAACCACAAGCCCCAGCAATCCGCCAAACGCCCCTGCTCCCGCACCGAGCGTCACCGCCATCCCCTGCGCCCCTGCCAGAATGACCAGCACCGCCCCGAATGTGGCGCCTGCCGTCACCCCCAACATCTCGGGCGCGGCCAACGGGTTACGAAAGAGCGACTGGCAGAGCGCCCCCGAGAGGCCCAGTGCCATACCCGCCCCGATCGCAAGCATGACCCGCGGCAGGCGGAGATCAATCAGCAGCACCCACATCTCCCCCGCGGGCCCCGCCGCCAGAATGGCCCACAGATCGCCGAGCGAGAACAGGAACCGCCCCAGCGAGAGATCCGCCAGCGCCAGCCCTAGAAGCGCCAGCGAAAGAACCGCCTTCGCCCTCATCGCGCGAGCCTCCCGATCAGCAGGAGGAAACAGGGTCCACCCGCCAGCGCGAGGATCAGACCGGTCTGGATCTCGGCGGGCCGGACCAGCACCCGCCCCAGCGTGTCGCAGGCCAGCAGCACCGCCCCGCCCAGCGGGACCGCCACCAGCACGCCCGCCATGACCTGCGGCCCCACCAACCGGCGCACCAGATGCGGCACCACCAGCCCGATAAAGCCTACCGGTCCGATCATTGCCACCGAGGCCCCCGACAGAAGGGCTACGGCCCCAAGACCCAGCAGCAGGACAGGCCCTGCCCGCACGCCCACGGCCCGTGCCCCCGCATGTCCAAGCGCCAGCGCATCGAGCTTGCGTGACAGCAAAAGCGCCAGCCCCACACCTGCGACCACTGGCCAGCACAGGACATTGAACCGCTCGGGATCGGCGCCCCCCAACGAGCCGATGGTCCAGAAGCGGAACTGGTCGCGTGTGCCCTGATCAAGCAGCACGATGGCCGAGACAAGCGCCAGCGCCAGCGCCGAAACAGCCACCCCTGCAAGGGTCAGCCGCAAGATCGCGGCCCTGTCCGCCGCCTTGCCGCCACCGATGGCAAAGACAAGAAGCGCCGCCAGCCCCGCCCCTGCCATGGCCACAAGCCCCAGCGCGACCGGCCCGCCCGCCACTCCCGCCCACAGACACAGCACCACCGCCAGAGACGCGCCGCCATTGACGCCCAAAAGCCCCGGATCGGCCAGCGGATTGCGGCTGATCTGTTGCATCAGCAGCCCTGCAACGGCGAGCGCGGCGCCACAGGTGAACCCTGTCAGCGTCCGCCCCAGACGCAGCCCCTGCACGATAAGATCGGCGGGGCGCGCGGGATCAAAATCGGTCAGGGTGCGCCAGATATCGGCCACGGGAATGACACGCGCTCCCAGCGACAGCGAGAGCGCGGCCACGATCAGGACCGCGCAAAGGGAAAAAAGGAGAGGTAAGACAGAACGCATGGCGATATCCGCTACGGCGTCCCTTGCTGGCAATCGGGCTGGCTAGGGGGCGGTCGTCGATCAGAAGGTGCGGCTCAGGGTCAGCGTGGCCACGCGACCTTCGCCCAAAGCGCAGCCATAACCGTCATAGCAGACGCCGTAATAGTCGCGGTCCAGAAGGTTGGTGACCCCGAAATCGACCGAAAGCGGCTCCGCCTCGTAATGGACGGCCAGATCGAGCAGCGTATGTCCGGGCGTCTTGCGCAGATTGTCCTGCGTCGAATACGAAGAGGATACGAAGCGTGCGCCCGCGCCCACCGATAGCCCTTCCACCCACGAGGACAGGTCCTGATCGAGCCAGAGCGAGATCTGGTGATGCGGGGCCATCGCGTTTTCATTGCCGATCAGGCTCGCATCGCCATTTTTAGTGATCTCGGTATCGAGATAGGTATAGCTGGCCACACCCTGCAGCGTCGGGGTCAGACGCCCCCGCGCCTCCAGTTCGATCCCGCGCGAGCGGATCTCGCCGGCCTGCGAGAAGCTCGACCATGTCGGATCGGTGGTGTCGTAATCCTTCACATTGGTCTTGCGCAGGTCGAACACCGCGCCGCTCAGCATCAGATCGGCACTTGGTGCATAGCGCAGCCCTGCCTCGAACTGGCGGCTCTTGGACGGATCGAGTGCGGCACCGGTGATCGTCTTGCCGATATTCTGGGTGAAGCCCTCGGTATAGCTGGCATAGGGGGTCAGCCCGTTGGCCAGCTCATGCGTCACCCCGATCATGTAGGTCGTGGCCTGATCTTTTTGGGTATCGCTCGTGCCTGCAAGATCATCGGTCTGCTTGGTCTCGAACCAGCTATGGCGCAGGCCGAAGGTCAGCGTGGTGCCCTGATCGAACTTCATATGGTCCTGCAGATAGAGCCCGCGCTCCTCGTAGCGCGAGTGCGTCACCGACGAGAGCCCCGGTTCGGTCACATCGAAATCATAGCTCGGATCATCATAGCTCACGAGATAGGTGCTATCATCGAGATACTGGGTCACCTTGTAACGGCTGAGCTGGTAATCGGCGCCAAACGTCAGGCTGTTCTCGGCGCCATACACGGTCGAACCGTATTCGATATTGGTATCGAAGCCCAGCGAGCGCGCGTCCTCGACATTGTGGAACGGGTAGTAATAGACCCCTTCCTCTGCCGCGTAGGAATAATCGAGCTGACGGTAATCGGTGTCCTGATGGGCATAGCGCAGGCGCTGGTTGAGCCGCAGCCCGCCGCCGAAATCATGGGTGAAATCCCAACCGATGGATTGCTGGGTGGTCTTCATCTCGTTGTAATCGGGCTCGTGCAACAGCCAGTCATCCGGCAGGCTGCCCCAGCTCGGATCGATATCTTCGCCATTGATCGGCCCCATAAGGATCGGCGTCAGACTGTCATGCTGTACATGGCCCAGCACGGTGAGCGAGGTGGCGTCAGTGGGCGCCCAGGTCAGCGATCCGGCCACGAACTGGCGGTCATTGGCCGAGTCTTCCACATCGGTTTCGCCCCGACGCACAAGCCCCGTCAGCCGCCCCGCAAGCGTGCCGCTCTCGTTGAGCACATTGCCCAGATCGAAGCCGACAGACGCGGTGTCATTGCTGTTATAGCTGGCCTCCACCTCGGCCAGTGGCCCGAAGACAGGGCGCTTGGTTACCAGATTGACCATGCCGCCTGCGTCGTTGGAGCCATAGAGCACGCCCGCAGGACCGCGCAGCACATCGACCCGCTCGATCATATAGGGGTCTGACGTAAAGCCCGAGAAATTCAGCGCCTTCTGCGGCAACCCGTCACGGTAAAGCGCATTCGGCCCCATATCGAAGCCACGGATCGAGAACTGGTCATAGCGGTCATCGGTGCCCCATGTAGAGGCATTCACTCCCGCCGAATAGGCGATCGCATCCTCGACCTGACGCGGCTTGCGGGCCTCGAGCTCGGTCGAGGTGACAACGGTGATCGATTGCGGCACCTCCGCCAGCGGCACGCCGGATTTGACGCCCGTCTCGGTGGCCGGTGCCAGATAGCCTGTGACCGCGCCCGAATAGGCAAGGTTCTCGCGCACGATGATCGGCGGCAGGGCGTAGGTGTCACTGCCCGCGCTCTGCCCGTCGGCGCTGTCTTGCGCCATCGCCGGATGCACCGGCAGAAGGGTCAGCGCCGTGCTGGCCATGAGGGCTGCAATCGCCATAGGCCGGACCATGCGCGATGGGGTATGGAGAGGAGAAGTCATCAAGAATGTCCCAAAAGCAAGGGCGCAACCGCGCCGGAACTGACATGGAGGTCAGCGCTCGCCTGGGGACAACCTAGGATGCGCGGACCATATCCAGCCTCACGGGTATGTCAACCACCCGAGAGCATTGCGGACCGGACTGCCTTTGCGTCAGTGTCTCCGGCCCGCAACACGCGCGGCTAGAGCCCCGCGAAAGCCTGATCCAGCCGCGCCTTGAGGCGCGTATGGAAAGCCGTCTCGCCGATGATGCGCAGATGGTTGGTCCCCGCGATCACCTGCGCCGCCGTGGCCTGCGGGCTAAGCCTGCGCCAATCCAGCAGGTTCAGCCCGCGCGAGAGGCTGTCGCCCGCACTAAAGGACGCCACCGGCACATCGAGCGGTTGCTGGCGGTGTCTGCGGAATACCAGCGCATTGTCGATCAGCACCCAGAAGGTGTGCTCGCGGCTCGAGATTTCAGGCCCGTCAAAGGGCAAGGGCTCGGCCTCGTTGCCGATGAAGCGCAGGAACTGGGCATAGGTCTCGGCATCCATCGCCCCGATCAGCCGGTCCCATTGCGCCCGCATCTTGGTCCGTGCCAGCCATGCCGCCAGATCGGCCTCGAGCGCCTCGCGCTCGCCCGCCCCGAATTGCGGCGCGACACCGGGAGTGAATTCCGGCCCCAGATCGCAGACATCGACCATGCCGATCAGCCGTAGATCGACCGCGCCCTGCAATTGCCGCGCGGCCTCCCATGCCAGAAGCCCGCCCCATGACCAGCCAAGGAAGGCCACAGGCTGGCCCTGTGCCTCGGCGCGGATATGGGCGGCATATTCGGCCACCACCTCCTCGACCGAGACATTGAGCCGCTTTTCCTCGTTGAGCGACTGGCACAGGAAGCCCGTCACCGGCTGATCAGGGCCAAGATAATCGGTCAGCCGCTGGTATTCGCGGGTCGAGACCAGAAGACCGGGGAAGCAATAGAGCCGCGGACGTGTGCCGCCCGCCCGCAGGGCGATCGCCCGCCGTCCGGTCCCCCGCGCCCCGATCCGCGCGGTGAGGGCGCGCACCGTGGGGGCGTCGAACAGATCGGCAATCGTCAGCACCGTCTCTGGCCAGAGCCTGCGCATGCCTGCCAACGCCTTGAGCGCCAGCAGCGACTTGCCCCCCATCGCAAAGAAATCATCCGTAACGCCCATCTCAGGTTGGCCCAGCAGATCGCGCCAGAGCGGCAGCAGCAGTGCCTCGGCCTCTGTCTCGGGGGCCACGCCCAGACAGGGCCGTCCCCGCGCCTCGGGCAGCGGGAGGGCGGCGCGGTCAAGCTTGGCATTGGGATTGGTGGGCATCCGTTCCAGCACCATAACCACCTCGGGCAGCATGTGGGCGGGGAGTTTTGCCGCCAGCGCCGCCGCAAGACGCTCCTCGGAGGCCGCGCCAGTGGCAGGCCCCGTCACATAGCCGATCAGCCGTTTCTGCCCGCCGTCTTCGCGCAAAAGCACCAGCGCCTCCGACACCTCGGGCTCGGCCAGAAGGGCGGCCTCGATCTCGCCCGGTTCGATCCGGTAGCCATTGATCTTCACCTGCAGATCGACACGGCCCAGAAAATCGATCGTGCCATCCTCGCGCCAGCGCCCCAGATCGCCGGTGCGGTAAAGCCGCCCGCCCGAACTGCCATCCAGATCCGGCCCGAACGGGTCGGGCACAAAGCGGTCCGCCGTGACATCGGGCTTGCCCACATAACCGCGTGCGACCCCCGTCCCGCCCAGATAGATCTCGCCCACCACGCCCGCAGGACAGGGCATCATCTCGGCATCAAGCACATAGGCCCGCCTGTCGCCCACCGCACGGCCCAAAGGCGCATAGGTGCCGGTAAACCGTGTGCCTGCAGGCACTTTCCAGACCATCGGCGTCATGATCGTCTCGGTCGGACCATAGCCGTTGATCAGGGTCTTGGCCCCAAGAGCGCGCGACAACAGGTCGAAGGTCGATTGCGCCAGCCCCTCACCCCCGAAGGAATAAAGGCGCATCGGCGGGGCGCTGCCCGTTTCCTCGGCCCATTCTGCCAGCTGCTGCAGATAGGTGGTGGGGATCGAGGCATTGTTGCAGCCGTGGCGGCGCATCGCGTCCAGCGTCTGCTCGGGCGTCCAGAGCGGGCCATCGGGGATCACCACCGAGCCCCCCATCATCAGGGGCACCATCCAGCGCTCATGCCCGCCATCCGAGGAAAACGGCAGGAAGGGCAGCTCGCGGCTCTCCTCGCTCATCTCGTAGACCCGCGCGGTAGTCTGGTTGTGATGCGAGAGCGGCCCATGCTCGACGGCCACCCCTTTGGGTTTGCCGGTCGAGCCCGAGGTATACATGATATAGGCCAGCTGGTCGGGATGGATCCGCACCTGCGGCGCATCGGGGCGCGGCGCGTCGCTCAGATCATCGAGACAGAGCACCGCCGCTTCGAGCCCTTCGGGCAGACGGTCGGCATAGCGCCTGCGCGTCAGCACTACCCGCACCCCCGCATCGCGCAGGATATGGTGGTTACGGGCCGCCGGATGGTCGGGCTCGACCGGAATATAGGCCCCACCCGCCTTCATCACCGCCAAAATAGCCACCACGGCCTCGGCCCCGCGCTCGATGGCAATCGCCACCGGCACATCCGCGCCGACCCCCAGACCCACCAGCCGGTGCGCCAGCGCATTGGCCTGCCCCTCCATCTGCGCATGGGTCAGCTGCGTGTCACCACAGATGATGGCCGTCTTGTCGGGGGTCCGACGCGCATGGCATGCGATGATCTCGTGGGTCGGGCGCGGATCGATGGGGCCGGTATCGGGATAGGGGGCCGACAGCCGGTCGAGTTCGGGGAGCGTCAGCAGCGGCAGACGGGCAAGCGGCGCCTCGGGTGCGGCCATGCCCTGCGTCAGCACCCGCCCGATATGGTGCAAAAGCGCCTCGATCTGCGCCGGCGTATGGCGGGTGGCATCGGCGCTGGCCGTCATGTGCAGCACTCCCTCGCCCGGCTCGGCCACAATCACCACCTCCTCGGCCAGTGGTGGCATGGCACGCGCGCGCCGCCCGACCCCCTGCGGCAGAGCGCGCAAGGGCCGAAGATAGAGCGCTACCGCCCCGAGCGGTCCGCCCTCGCGCGCCAACTCTTCCTGCTCCAGCAGCTCTGCGGGCAGCGCATTGGCGCGCGCCTCCGTGATCCGGCGGGCGGTATCAGTGCAGGCCGCCCCAAAGCCACGCATCCTCTCGGGGGCCAGACAAAGCGGCAGGATTGTGCCCTGCCGGTCCACGGAGCGCTCCGGCCCCTGCCCCAGCACGAAACGCAGCGCGGTCTCCCCCTCGCCATAACGTCCGAGCACGACACCAAGGGCCGTGGCCAGTGCTGTCTCGACGTCCTCGGGCGCAAGCCCCGCAGGCAGGTCGAATTGCGCCTGCGCCGTAGAGCGCGCCGCCCGCGCGGCTATAGCGGGATCGACGGGCATGGCGGGGAGCTGCGCGACAGGATAGCTCGCCAGCCGCGCCTTCCATCCCGCCAGACGTCTGCGGCGGTCCTCGAGAGACGCCGGGGCCGCCGGAGCGGTATCACGCGGTTCCGGGCCCGACCCCATGGCCTCCCAGAGTGCGGCTTCGACCGAGGCGAACACCCCGTCATCGGCCAAAAGGGGATGCGCACGGATCGCAACGATCCGCCCGCCATCTTGCCTCCCACTGACTAGCACCCGGACAGGGGCCGTCTCGAGATCGGGTGTCAGCCGCGCCAGCGCCGCGGGCAGACAGTCTTCGGGCGCGCAGGGCTCGGGCAGGGTCCGGCCATCCTGATGGCGCAGCACCTCGCCGCCCGCCTGCGGCTCGAGCCGTGCGGTAAAGAGCGGATGGCGGGCCAGCACCTGCGCCAGCGCCGCATCGAGCCCCTTCTGCGCATCGTGATCGAATTCCAGCACCAGCATCTCGGGGGTGAACGGCGCCAGTTCGCCCACGCGGGCATGGGCATAAATCCGGCGCTCGATCGGGCTGAGCGCGCGCATGGTCTCGAACGGAAGATCCTTGCTCATGGGCGGACCTCCTGCAGCGCGAGGGGGCGCATATCGCTCCAGCGCTGGCGCAGATCGGCAAGGGCGGCCTCATGCGGCAGCGCGGGCCCCACCGGCTCCCAGCCAAGGGGCACCGGATGATGGGCCTTCGACAGCCCGAAGCGGCCTTCATGGTTGCGCAGGATACGCCAGAGCGGCGCGGAGAGAGGATCGGTCATCGTCTTTGTCCTTCGATGCAATCGGAGCGGCCGAGCGGAGCCTTAGGGCCGGCGGTCATTTCCCTAGACGCCACGGGGGGCGCGAAATTCACCACACCGCGCGAAAAAATTATTTTTGCCGGTGGGGGTGAATTCCGGAGCGGCTGGCGCGTCTTGAGAGCAGGACCGACCAAACCGAGGCGCCCAGATGGCCCCCCCAGACCTTTCAGATCCCGATCTTCCCCGACTTGCCCGCAAGCTCGGCCTGCCTGTCATGGCGGGGCTGTCGCTCAATGCGCTTCATCAGGTGGTCGATGCGGGGTTCGTCGCGCGCCTTGGCACCGAGCCTCTGGCCGTGCTCTCGCTGATGGCACCGCTTGCGGGACTGGTGGCGGCGCTCGGGATCGGGATCGGCATCGGCGCGGCCAGCCTGACGGCGCGCGCCTTGGGGGCGGCGGATACACAGATGGCGCGGGCCGTTGCAGGGCTTGCGCTGGTCACGGCGCTGGGGCTTGCGGCGGGGCTCTGTAGCGCGCTCTGGCTGGCGCAGGCACCGGTTCTGGGCCTTCTGGGGCTGGAGCAGACCGACCCTCTCGCGGGGCTTGCCCGCGGATATTTCCCGTTCCTCATCCTGACCATGGCGGGCTCGCTCATGCAGATCCAGTGCGATTTTCTGGCCATCGGGCGCGGCGCCTCTGCCACGAGCCTCAAGCTTCTGGCGCTCTGTTTCGGATTGAATATCGCGCTCGATCCGCTCTTCATCTTCGGGCTTGGCTACGGGCTCGAGGGGGCGGCGATCGCAACGCTCTGCGCGCAGAGTGTCACGCTTGGCGCTTGGGCGCTGTGGTTTGCGCCCCTTTCACGCCGCCCCTGTCTGGACCGTATCGCCCCTCTGGCCGATATGGCGAGGATCGGGCTGCCGGAGGCGGGATCTGTGCTGCTGACCACGCTCAGCATGATGGCGGTCCTGCATCTGGCGCTCGTGCTGGGCGATACCGCCACTCTGGCCGCCTTGGGGCTTGCGCTCAGACTGCTGCTGATCGTGCAGCTCCCGATGGAAGGGTTCGCGCTGGGGCTCCAGCCGCTTCTGGCCCATGCCATCGGCGCGCGCGATCCCGCCCGCCTGCGCGCGGTGTTCCGCTACGGGCTGCGCGCCCTGATCGGGGCGGGGGCGGGGACGTGCGTGGCCATCCTCCTGCTGGCCCCCCTGCTCGCCGCGCTCCTTGCCCCAGGTCCGGATCTTGCGGGCCAGACCGTCCCGCTCCTGCGCTGGCTCGCGCTGGGGCTGCCCGCCCTCGCGCTGCGCCTGCAGGTGCAGATCCTGCTGCAGTCACGGATCGACCCGCTGCGCGCCAGCTGTCTGGGCCTTGCGCCTGCGGGCTGGCTGCTCTGGCCGCTTCTGGCGCTGATGCTGCCCCTCCTCGGCGTGGCGGGGCTCGCCCCCGCACTGACCCTTGCCACCCTCCTCGGCGGTGCGCTCGCGCTCTGGATGATGCGCAGCGCCCCCACCCCATTCCAACCAAGGGAGATGTCCCATGACCCTCAATCCTGACCTAGAGATCGGGCCTGACCTAGAGATCGGGCCTGACACAGCGAACGGGCCTGATGACCTGATCAGCCCTGCCCGCCCCCATGCGCTGGCGGCCTCCGCGCCCCCGATCTTCCAGTCCAGTTCCTTCCTTTTCGAGAGCTATGACCAGATCGCCGATGTGTTCGCCGGGCGCTCGGACCGTTTTATCTATTCGCGCGGCGACAATCCGACGGTGAGCGAGCTGGAGGGGCTGATCGCGCGGCTTGAACAGACCGAGGCCGCGCGCGGCTTTGCCTCCGGTATGGCGGCGATCTGTGGCGCGATCCTGCCTTTCGTGAAAAGCGGAGACAGGGTCGTGGCCGTGCGCCATCTCTATTCCGATGCCTTCCGGCTTTGCGAGACCGTGCTGAAACGCTTTGGCATCGAGACCGTCTATATTGATGGGCGCGACACCCATGCCCTGATGGAGGCCCTGCCGCAGGCGGCCCTCCTCTATCTGGAGAGCCCCACCAGCTGGACCTTCCACGAGCAGGATCTGGCCACGCTGGCCGCGGCGGCCCGCGCGGCAGGCACGCTCAGCGTCATCGACAACAGCTGGGCCACGCCGCTCTATCAGAAGCCCGCGACGCTGGGCATCGATCTGGTGGTCCATGCCGCGTCGAAATATCTCTCGGGCCATAGCGATACGCTGGGCGGGCTGGTGGCGGGATCGCGGGAGCTGATCACGCGGATCGATCACGAGGCCACCCATCTTTACGGCGCGCGCATGTCGCCGATGGATGCGTTCCTGATCCTGCGCGGCATGCGCACGCTCGATCTGCGCATGGGGCGTCATATGGCCTCGGGGCTGTCGCTGGCGCGCAAACTGGCCGCGCATCCCGCCATCAGCGCCGTCCATCATCCGGGGCTCGCGCCATGGGCGGCCTCCGCGCTTGCCGGCTATAGCGGGCTCTTCGCTTTTGATCTGCACGAGGGGATCGATGTGGCGCGCTTCTGCAATTCGCTCGAGACGATCCGCATCGGGGTCAGCTGGGGTGGGCCCGAGAGCCTCATCGTGCCGGGAGAGGCCGCCTGCGGGCTGGCGGGGGCGGCCAATTCCTTCCGCCGCTTCGGGGTCAGCCCGCGCACCATCCGGCTGGCCGTGGGGCTGGAACCGGTCGAGACGCTTGAGGCCGATCTGCTGCAGGCGCTGGCAGCAAGCCGCCAAATGGAGGCCGCGCAATGAGCCCGCAACCGATCGCCGAAGGACAGGGGCTCGCCCCGCGCACCCGCTGGTTCGACCTCGAGGACAGTCTCACCGGCGCGATCCGGCGGGTGTTCCTGTGGCTCCCCGAGGGCCCCGCACCGCAGGCGGGCTGGCCCGCGCTATGGATGCTTGATGGCAATGCGGTGATCGGCACCGCCATCGACGCGATGCGCGCACAGGCCTTCTGGCCCACGGGCACGGGGCTTGGCTGGGGCGCGCTGGTGGCGGTGGGCTATCCGACCGATGCGCCCTATAACAGTTTCCGCCGCAGTTGGGATCTGGGGCCACCGCCGGGCCGCAGCTACCCGCCCTTCCATGAGGGCGGGCCGGAGGTGCGCACGGGCGGGGGCGCCGAGATGGCGCGGTTCCTCATGGAAGATGTCCAGCCCTTCCTCGACAGGATCGCCCCGCTCGATCCGGACAACCGCGCGATTTTCGGCCATTCCTTTGGCGGGCTTTTCGCGCTGTGGCTGATGTTCACGCAACCGTCTGCGTTCCGCCATGTGATTGCGGCAAGCCCCGCGATCACATGGGAGGAGAGCTTCCTTCTCGAGCATCTGGCGGGCTTCACCCCGCCCCGGCAAGCGCCCCGCGTGCATCTGTCGGCGGGCGAGTGGGAGGGCAATGCCCTTGCGCCCTTCCAGCGCAGCGCCCCCGAGGCGGACGCGCGTCTGGCCGAGAAGGCCCGCACCCGCACCGTGGAGGCCGCGCAGGAGATGGCCCGCGCCCTTCGCGCCAAGGGCATCGAGGCGCATTACGAGACCTATGCGGGCGAGACCCATATGTCGGTTCTGCCCATCGCCATCAACCGCGCCCTGCATTGGGCCTTTGCCCTGCCCGTCGAGGAGACTGCCGATGCCTGAGGATCTTTCCGCCATTGCGCCCAGCGTGACCCTGCCCTGTGGCACCCGTTTCGGCGTGACCGATCATGGCGGGGGCCGGCTCGGGCTCACGGCCCCCGAGGCGCCCATGCCCCCCCACGCGCTGATCGCCAAGGCGCTTTCCGCCTGCGAGCGGCTGACGGCGGAGGGGCCGGAAGTAGCGCTGCGTCTGGAGGGGCCACAATGGGCGCCGGTGTTGCCGCAACTCAGGGCGCAGGGCATCGCGCTGGCCTGTGCGAGCGGCGATTTCGTGCTGCCCGAAATGCTCTGGCAGCGCCCCGATCTGTGGCTCTGCCATAACGCGCCCGCCTATCCGCAGATCTGGCGGCAAGGCCCGCATGGCCGCCACCCGCTGCGCCCGCCCGCACCTGAAGGCATGCTCTATCGCCGCCATATCCCCTGGCTCGGCCAGACATTCGGCCTGCGCGCCCTCACGATGGAGGATCTGCCGCTCTTCCACCGCTGGCAGAACGACCCGCGCGTGGCGGCCTTTTTCGAGGAGGCGGGCAGCCTCGAGGCCCATCAGGCCTATCTCGAGCGGCTTTTGGCCGATCCGCATATGACGGGGGTGATCGGGATGCTCGATGACATGCCCTTCGCCTATTTCGAGCTGTACTGGTGTCGCGAGAATCGGATCGGCGCGCATTACGAGGCAGGCCCCTTTGATCGGGGCTGGCATGTGCTGGTGGGCGAGGAGAGCGTGCGCGGGGCGGACTATATCACCGCATGGCTGCCCTCGCTCATGCATTACATGTTCCTGTCCGAGCCGCGCTGTGCCCGCATCATGGGCGAGCCGAAGGCCAGCCATGCCCAGCAGCTTCGCAATCTGGCGCGGGCGGGCTTTGCCCATCTGCGCGATTTCGACTTCCCCCATAAACGTGCCAGCCTCGTTGCCCTCGACCGCCAGCATTTCTTCGAGACCCGCGCATGGGCGCGCCCCGCGCCCACAGACGGCCAGCCGCTCCGGCTATCGGCCGCGCGCCTTCTGGATAAAGGAGACTGGTAATGACTTCTCACGATAGTGAATTCGATCTGATCGGCATGGGCTTCGGCCCCTCGAACCTCGCGCTTGCCGTGGCGTTGCACGAGCGGGGTGCGGGGCTGCGCACCCGTTTTCTCGAAGCGCGCCCGCAATTCGCGTGGCATCCTGAAATGATGATTGAAGGCGCCGATATGCAGGTCTCCTTCCTCAAGGATCTGGTCAGTCAGCGCAATCCGCAAAGCGCGTTTTCCTTCGTGGCCTATCTGCATGCCAAGGGGCGGCTCGGGCGGTTCATCAACCGCAAGACCTTCTTCCCCAGCCGTGTCGAGTTCAATGACTATCTGGCATGGGTGGCGGGCCAGCTTCCTGTCTGCACCTATGACCGCAAGGTGGTGGGGCTTGCCCCCGTGAAGCGCCATGGGCGGATCGACGCGGTCTCGGTGATTGCCGAGGACCGTCAGGGGCGGCAATGGGCCGAGACGGCGCGCAACCTCATCCTCGCTCCCGGTGGTCAGCCGCGCTGGCCAGGCGCGCTCGAGGCCCTGCGCGATGATCCGCGTGTCATCCATTCACGCGATTACCTGTCCCGCGCCTTGCCCCGCCTGAAGCCCGGCATGCGGGTGGCGGTGATCGGCGGTGGCCAGAGCGGGGCCGAGATCTTCGATGATCTGGCCAGCCGCCCGGAAGCGCCGAGGATCGATCTGGTGCTGCGCGCCACCGCCCTGCGGCCGTCCGACGATACGCCTTTCGTCAACGAGATCTTCGACCCCGCAGGCACCGACCGGTTCCATGCCCGCTCCGAGACAGAGCGGCACGAGACCCTCAGGGCGCTGGCCGCAACCAATTATTCGGTTGCCGATGCCGATCTGATCGAGCGGCTCTATGACCGGCTCTACGAGCAGAGCGTCACCGGCGAGGACCGTCTGGGCGTGCATCCCGAACAGCGGCTCACCGGCGCCCATACGCGGCAAAACGGCGTGGTGCTGGCATTTGCGGGGCCACAGGGGCCCAAAGAGATCGCCGCCGATCTGGTGATCCTCGCCACGGGGTTCGAACGTCGGATCGACGGGCGGCTGTTGGGCGATCTGGCGCCGCATTGGACGGGCGATCTGCCCGACCGGAGCTATCGCCTACCGATGGAAAACGGCTTTGCCCCCGGCATTTTCGTGCAGGGGTTCAGCGAGAGCACCCATGGCCTGAGCGATACGCTCCTGTCGGTGCTGGCGCTGCGCGCGGACGAGCTGGCACAGAGCCTGATCGGGCTGGCGCAGGCGCGCCGCCACAGCCTCGCCGCCGAGTGAGCGGGAGGGGAGGCCGCATCCGGCGGCCTCCTGCCCATGCCGCAGCGTCAGAGCGCCGCCTGACTTGTGGAGAGCCTTGTCTGTAAAACACCGCCCGTGCTAGGTCTGGCCCATCTACTCAGCGACGCGCCCGGCAGATGACCCCTCCCCTTGTCAGGTGATGCCATGCCCGTTGCTGCTCCCCCTTCCTTGCCCGATACCGCCCTGCGGGCGGATCTGCTCGATACGCTACAGTCACGACGCGAACGGCTTCTATGTCAGGCCATGCGCGTGCTGGGAAACCGCGATCAGGCCGAGGATGTCCTGCAGGAAGCGGCGCTGCGCTGCCTCGACTGTCCGTTGCGGCGCGAGCAGATCGCCCGTCCGCAAGCATGGCTTGGCTGCATGGTCCGCAATCTCGCCATCGACCAGTATCGCCGCACGAAGCGCCAACCGGGAGCGGAGCCGGTCACCGAACTGCCCTGCCCGCAGGCCGATCCCGAGCGGTTATTGCTCGACCGTCAGCGCCTGGATCTCCTGGAGCAAGGTTTGGCCCGCGTGCCGGACCGCGACCGGAGCATCTTTCTGGACCACAGGCTGGGCGGGATACGACAGCGCGATCTGGCCACGCGCGAGGGTCTTTCGCCCGCCCGCATCAATGCGATCATCGCCCGTGTCCATGCCCAGCTACAGGACGTGCTCGAGCCGCAGCGGCCGGAGCATTGACCCATGCGCCTGCCGCGACATGCCGACAGGCTCCTGTGCCGCCCCGATTCCATGACCATTCTACTGACAGGCCATGATGACGGTCCCGCGCATCTGCGTGCCGACAGGCTCGTGGCGCAGGGCCAACAGGCACTCGGCCTGCCCGCGAGCCGCGTGCCCTGCCGGCCCCGCGCGCCCCGCGACTGGCCTCCGGGCACGCGGGGCAGCCTCAGCCATTGGGGGCCATTCACGCTCTGTCTGCTCCATCGCGGGACCGGCTGCCATTGGGGGGTCGATATCGAAGGCGTGCCGGAGTGGCAGACCGCGCAAGACATCCTCTCGGTCGCGTTGGGCCCGTCCGAACGTGCGCTCCTCGATCATGGCAGCGATGCATTGCTCTGGCAGGCGGCTGCGGTCTTCTCGGCCAAGGAAAGCGTCTACAAGGCGGTCTATCCAAGTGTCGGGCGGGTGCTTGAATTCGATGCGATCCGGCTCGCCGCGCGGCCCTCGGGGGGGGCGCTCGTCTTCGCGCCCTCCGCAGAACTGCTCGCATTCTTTTCCGCAAGGCGCCGCATAACCGTGCCCGTCTTCCACCTCGGGGAGGCGGTCCTCAGCTTTTGCCGGATGGAAGATGCCCGCGCGGCGCGGGTGGATGACAAGGAACAGCCACCCGAAATCCGCGCTCCCCGTGCCTACCGCGATCAGGCACCGTAATCGGTATCGCTCACCTTCTCGAGCCATGTCACGGGGGAGCCGTCGATACTCTCCTGCACGGCAATATGGGACATGGCGGTTTGCGGTGCTGCCCCATGCCAGTGTTTCTCCCCTGCTGGGAAAAAGACCACATCGCCGGTGCTCACCTCCTCGACCGGCCCGCCCTCGCGCTGGACCCGCCCGCGCCCGAAGGTGATGATGATGGTCTGGCCTGCGGGATGGGTGTGCCATGCGGTTCGCGCGCCGGGCTCGAACGTGACATGGGCACCGCTCGTGCGGCCCGGTGCGTCGGCTTGGAACATCGGGTCGATGCGCACGGTGCCGGTGAAATAGGCCTCGGGGCCCGGAGCGGAGGGCGTGCTGCCTGCGCGGATGATTTTCATGGTTGTCTCCTCGGGTTGGATGGCGCGGAAAACCGCTCCACCGGATAGGGCTGCCCGCTGTGTTGCGGCGGGGCGTGCCCTGCATAGTTGCGGCCAGCCTGCGGGGAAGGCAAGCGGAGGGCGCTCAGGCCAGATGGGTCTCGAAGAAACCCTGAAGCCGGTCGAAGGGAATGATCTCCTTGCGGTCATAGAGGTCGACGTGATCTGCGCCCTCGATGATCACCAATTCCTTCGGTTCGGCCGCCCGCGCATAGGCATCTGCGCTGAAATAGCGCGAATGCGCCTCCGAGCCCGCGATGATCAGCGCCGGACGCGGCGAGATCTCGTCGAGATAGGTCAGCTGTGGCATATTCATGAAGGACAGGGGCGAGGTGGTGTTCCAGCCGCCATTCGAGTTGAGCGCGCGCGGATGATAGCCCCGATCCGTCTTGTAATAGCCATGGTACATGGCGATGACCGGATTATCGATCCCTTCCAGACTGTCGGGCAATCCGCCCGCCCGTTCCGGCGCCGCCTCCGAGGCCGCATCCTCCCAGCGCTGGCGGCTCATCGCCTCGAGGGCGGCCTGACGCGCCTCGCCGCTCATCGCATCGTTATAACCATGCGCCATCACGCGGCTCATGTCATACATGGAGGTCACCGCCACCGCCTTTACCCGCTTGTCGGGGGCGGCCGCATTCAGCGCCATGCCGCCAAAGCCGCAAATGCCGATGAGGCCGATCCGCTCGCGGTCGATTTCCGGCGCAAGGCCAAGGAAGTCGACCGCCGCCATGAAATCCTCGGTATTGATATCGGGCGAGGCCACATAGCGCGGCACACCGCCGCTCTCGCCGATATAGGACGGGTCGAAGGCCAGCGCCGCAAAGCCGCGCTCGGCCATCTCCTGCGCGTAAAGGCCTGCCGCCTGTTCCTTGACCGCGCCGAAAGGGCCGGCGATGGCAAGGGCGGGCAGCGCCCCACGGTGCTCCTTTGGCAGGTAGAGATCGCCCACCAACGCGATGCCGTAGCGGTTGGTAAAGGCGACCTTGCGGTGATCGACACGCGCGCTTCGGGGGAAGGTCTTGTCCCATTCGGGCGTGGCCTGCGCCAGCAGGGCCTCGGCACTCAGGGGGAGCATACCCAGGGCTGCGGCCCCGAGGCCCGCCCCCAGAAGAAGGTCGCGACGGGCGGGATCTGCGGGATCTGTGTGCTCGGTCATGGGAAACTCCATCATCATATTCGCTCTGCCCCCAATCTGGCGCGATCCGGACCGCTGGATAAGACCGCCATCAGGCATCTGTCCCATGAATTGGATTCATGAATTCGTGCAAGATTTGCGCTAGAACATCTGACAAACTGGTCACAGCACGACCGAACTTCAGGAGATATTCATGGACCGCGAACTGCTCGGAGATCTCTCGACCCTTCTGGCCGTCAGCGAGGAGGGCAATTTCACCCGCGCCGGACACCGGCTGGGCATCTCGCAATCCGCTGTCAGCCATACGATCCGGCGGCTCGAGGACCGGATCGGCGTCCGGCTCCTGAACCGCAGCGCGCGCAAGGTGACACCCACCGATGCGGGGGCGCAGCTTCTGGCGGCGCTTGCGCCAAGCTTCGCGCAGCTGGGCAACCGGATCGAGGAGATCCGCACCTTGGGCGAGCGCCCCTCGGGGCTGGTGCGCGTGACCTCGAGCGCGCCTGCCACGCGCGATTACCTCTGGCCGGTGGTCTCGCAGCTGGTGCGCGACTATCCCGAGGTGCGGATCGAGATCAGCAGCGACGGACGGCTCTCCGATCTGGCCGAGGACCGCTTCGATTGCGCAATCCGGCTGGGCGAGCATCTGAGCCCCGATATGATCGCGGTGCCGGTCGGGCCCCCGCTGGAAATGGCCGCCGTGGCCGCGTCCGATTATCTTTCACGCCGCGGCACCCCCCTCCATCCCGACGATCTGGAAGGGCATGACTGCCTTCTGATGCGTCACCGTGCCGATGGCCCTGTCTATGACTGGGAATTCGAGGCGGATGGCACCGAGATCGTGAAAAAGCTGACCGGCCCATTCATCCTCAACGATCCGGCTCTGGTGCG
This sequence comes from Thioclava kandeliae, assembly GCF_040297545.1. NCBI lineage: Bacteria > Pseudomonadati > Pseudomonadota > Alphaproteobacteria > Rhodobacterales > Paracoccaceae > Thioclava > Thioclava kandeliae. The sequence continues at coordinate 64,284 of NZ_JAYWLC010000013.1, read as the reverse complement.
CGAGGCCGTGCGCGCCGGCCACGGCATCGGCTTCCTGCCGCTTCCGGAGGTCCGCGCCGATCTCGCGACCGGAGAGCTGCGGCGTGTGCTCGCGGAGTTCTGTCCGGCCTTTGCGGGCTATCACCTGTGCTATATGGGCCGGCACAACCTCAGCTCGGCCCTGAGGCTGCTGATCGACCGGCTGCGGTTCAGAAGCTGACGGGCGGCAGAACCGCCCCCATCAGTCCGTGATCCCCTTGGACAGCATTAGCACACGGCAGGCCTCGGCCATGCTCTGGCGCGCGGCACGGCGCTCGGGCGTATCCGCAAAGCGCGCATCGAGAAGAAGTTCGATCTGGTCACGGGCGTCCTTTACCGTCATCCCGCCGAGGCTCAATCCGCACCGCATCCAGACACCATCTATTACGGAAATCAGCGCATCGGTCATGCCTTCGGCGGTCTGCGCCTCGGACAGGCTGCGCAGGGGGCCGATCAGATTGCTGCGGGTGCGGGCATAGATCACCGTCTGGATACGCTGATATTGCCGGTTATAGGGCACGGCCGCGCTGAGCGACATCCAGCCCTGCGCGATCGAGGGGCGGAACGCACGAGGCGAGAGGTTGGCTTCGACCACCGCATAGATCCGCTGCCACGGATTTCGCGCCACTTTCATCAGCGCCGAAACCTCGTCACGCAGGGCGCTGTTGCCATGACGCAAGGCCGCCTCAAGCAGATCGTCCTTATTGCCGAAATAATGCAGCACACTGGCTTTCGAGACCCCCGCCTCCTCGGCCACGCGCGCAAGCGTCGTGCCCGCCATGCCGTAACGCGCAAGGCATTGATGCGCGGCTCGGGCAAATTCGCGGCGCCGGATCTGCGATAACGGTCTGCGTCCCAAAAGCAGCCCTCCTTCTTATATCGGGACGTTTTCGGTAGAGTAGATTGACCGCGAGGTCAACTTATCTTAACAATGCGTATATTGACCGCAGAGTCATCTTATAGACCACAGGATAGGATATACGAATATGATGACCGCCAGAGCGGCGCTCGCTGCCAGCGCTTTCCTTGCCTCCGCCACCTTTGCACAAGCCGATTGCAGCAAGGTCCAGCTCGCCGAGCCGGGCTGGACCGATACGGCCCTGACCTCGGGCATCGCGCAGGTTCTTCTCGAACAGCTGGGCTATAGTGCCAATGTCGAGCTGCTGAGCATCCCGATCATCTACCAGTTCATGGCCAAGAAGGATGTCGATGCCTTCCTCGGATACTGGGATCCGGCGATGGTGCAGTATTACAAGCCGTTCAAGGAAGATGGCTCGGTCGTGACGGTCACCCAGAATCTCGAGGGCGCCAAATATACCTGGGCCGTGCCATCCTATGTCTATGAGGCGGGCGTGCATGATTTCGCCGATATCGCCGCGCATGGCGACGAATTCGACCACAAGCTCTACGGCCTCTCGCCGGGATCGAATGACAGCATGATCGACGCGCGCGACAATGGTGGCTTCGGTCTTGAGGACTGGCAGATCGTCGAAAGCTCCGAGCAGGGCATGCTCGCGCAGGTGGAAAGCGATGTGAAACGCGGCAAATGGATCGTGTTCATGGGCTGGGCGCCGCATCCGATGAATGCGGAGTTCGACATGCGCTACCTGACGGGCGGTGACAAGTTCTACGGCCCCGATTTTGGTGGTGCCACTGTTCATACACAGTTCCGCAAAGACTATGCGGAGGAATGCCCCAATACCGGCAAGCTGCTCTCGCAGCTCAAGTTCACGGTCGATATGGAGAATATCGGCATGGGCTATATCCTCAATGACGGCATGTCACCGACCGAGGCGGCCCGCAAGCTGCTCGGCGAGCATAGCGATATGCTGGAGGGCTGGCTGGCGGGCGTAACCACCCGCGACGGCAACCCCGCATTGCCGGCCGTCAGGGAAGGGCTCGGGCTGTGAGCGAGGCGGCAGACCGTTTCGCGCAGGTCAACGGGGTCCGTCTGTGCTACCGCATGGACGGCCCTGCCGATGCGCCTGCCATCTTTCTGGTCACCGGCCTCGGGATGCAACTGACGGAATGGCCCGAAACACTGGTCGCAGGTTTGGCCCGGAACTTCCGCGTGATCCGGCCCGACAATCGCGATATGGGCCTCTCGCAGCGGATGGGACAGCCCTTTGCGCAGGTGCCCGAGGGGTTTCGCTGGATCAGCCGCCATGCCATAGCTGCCCCCTATCACCTTAGCGATATGGCCGATGATGTGCTGGCGCTGGCCGATCATCTGGGCATCGGGCGCTTTGCCTGTGCAGGTTTCTCGATGGGCGGCATGATCGCGCAGCATGTCGCGATGCGGGCGCCTGAGCGGGTGACGGCGCTTGTGTCGCTGTCGAGCGCGGATGGCGAGCCGGTGGCCGAAGGCACCCCCGAGAACACCGTGATGATCGAGCGCTTCTTCCTGCTGCCCCCCGATCGCGCGGGCCAGATGCAGACCTATTGCGAGAGCGCCGAATATTACTCGGGCGGAACGATGCTTGCCGATGATCCGCGGACGCGGGCGGGGGCGAAGGCGCTGCTCGACCGGTCCGATCTGGGCGGGGGCGATGGCGGCGGCTACCTGCGACAGGCCATGGCCATCACCGACAGCCCCGATTGGGTGAGCGGTCTGGGCCGGCTCGACCTGCCGGCGCTTGTGGTCCATGGGACAACCGATCCCTGCCTTCCCTTGCAGCTGGGCCAGCAGGCGGCCTCGCGCATTCCGAACGCCGGTCTGCGGATCTATGAGGGTCTGGGTCACTGGATCTCGGAAGAGGTCGTGGGGGATCTGTGTGACTGGTTCGAGGACACACTGTGCACGACCTCCGCGCAGGCGCAGGATCAGTGCTGACTACCCCGGATAAGTGGTGGCCCATCGGGCCGCCACCCGCCCCGATCCATCAGGGGCGCCCCTCGCCACTGCGCCGGAACGCATTCGGGGTCATCCCTATGGTCTTGGTGAATGTGCGGCTGAAATAGGTGATATCGGCAAAGCCCGAACGCTGCGCCACATCCTGCACCGAGAGCCGCGTATAGGCCAAGAGGCGCTTGGCCTCCAGCATCCGGCGCTTGCGGATCAGCTCGTTGGGCGAGGTGCCGAGGATACGCCGGCATACGCGTGTCAGATGCGGCGGCGAGACGGCCATGGCGCGGGCGTAGTCGGGGATCGGCATGCTCTGGGTAAAATGCGCCTCGACCAGCTCGCAAAATGCCTGCGCCTGCAGCTCGTGACGGTTCATCTCGCTATGGAACGCGGTGCCGCCGACCGGCGCGATCCGGCGCAACTCCCCGATCAGCGACAGGAGCGTTGCTTGGGTCAATGCCCCCAGAAGCGCCGCCCGCTCGCTGCCCATCGAGTGGTAGACATCCCTGATCTGGCGCAACAACATATCGATCGCCTCGAAACGCTGCGCAGCGGGGCCGGTCAGGATCCCGCCCGAGACCTGCATAACCTGCCGGAGCTTGTCGAGCACTGGCGGCGCGATCTCGGCCACGGGGATGGAAAGCACATCCCCGTCGATCGCCTCGGGGAAGCGGAACCCGTGCGGCGTCTCGGGCGGCACCAGCAGCACCAGCGGCGTGCTACTGTGATACTCCAGCTCGCCAATCCGCAGCCGCACTCCCGCCGTGCGGAACAAAAAGACCTGCACGAGTTTCGCATGGCGGTGGAGCCGGATCGTCCAGTCATTCTTGCTCGAACGCTCGAAGATCGTCTCGTGATGGATCGGGTCGGTAAACGCCCCCGAGAGCAGTTCGCCATAGAGTTCGTAGATCGGGATCATCCGCGACATGACATCCCCTTTTTCGCTCCTCCGGACCAGATTGATCGAATAATACAAATTTTTGTTCGCCACGTCCATTCCACGCCAGCCCTGAAAAAGGTGATCCTCGATCCATATTTATGGGAGGAGAACCATGAAACTAACACGTCTACCCGCATTGGGTCTGGCGACGGCTTTTGGCGCGCTGATGGCCGCCGGAGCGCAGGCGCAGGATTTCCAGTTTTCGATCCACCATTTCCTGAGCCCCAAGGCCCCCGTGCAGACGCTCCTGCTCGAGCCATGGGCGAAATCGGTGGAAGAGGCCTCCGGCGGGCGCATCCATTTCGAGATCTTTCCGTCGATGGCGCTTGGAGGGGCGCCGCCCGAGCTTTATTCGCAGGTGCGTGACGGGGTGGTCGATCTGGCATGGACCCTGCCCGGCTATACGCCCGGCACCTTCCCGCGTCTCGAGGTCTTCGAGCTACCCGATGTCCATGGCGGCGATGCCCGCGCGACCAATCTGGCCATTCAGGACATGATGGGCGATCTGGCCGAGGATTTCAAAGATGTGCATCCGATCCTCGTGCATGTGCATGCCGGCAACGCGCTGCATCTGGCAAGTGGTTCCATCGACGGGGTCGCGGGGTTCAAGGGGCTGAAGGTCCGCAGCCCCTCGCGCACCGGAGCCTGGGTGCTCGAGGAGCTGGGCGCCGAACCGGTGGCGATGCCCGTGCCCGCCCTGCCGCAAGCCCTCTCGAAAAAGGTTGTGGATGGCGCGCTGGTGCCCTTCGAGGTGGCCATTCCGCTGGGCCTGTCGGAGCTGACCGAGACCACGATCGAGCTGGATCAGGGGCACCGTTTCGGCACATCGACTTTCCTTTTCGCGATGAACAAGGACGCATGGGCATCGCTCCCGCCCGATCTGCAGAAAGTGATTGATGACCATTCCGGCGCGGCACTGGCCGAGGAGATGGGCGCGGCATGGAACGAGATCGAGCCGGTTGGCGTGAAGATGGCCGAAGAGGCTGGCAACAGCGTCATCGCGCTCTCGCCCGAAGCCTCGTCCGAGTTCGACGCCCCCTTCTCCGCCGTCGCCGCCCGCTGGACCAAGGAGGCCGACGGGCTGGGGATCGACGGTGACGCGCTGATCGAAAAAGCCAGAACTGCCGTTGCAAGCCATAGCGAGTAACCCATGACCAAGAGATCCCTTTTCCACGGGGTCATCGCGGCTTGGGCAGTGACGGGCGGCCTCGTGCTGCTCGTCATTGTTGGCGCGACGGCTCTCAATGCAGCCGGTTTTCTGGCCGATATGATCGCGGGGCTCTGGGGCGGCGATGTCGCGGGACTGTCGGGCTACGAGGATGGCGTGAGCATGCTGGCCGGCGTCGCAGGGCTTGCAATGTTCCCCTATTGCCAGCTCCATCACGGCCATGCGGCGGTCGATGTCTTCATGGACAAGGCGCCCCGCTGGGCCAACCGGCTGGTCACGCTTTTCTCGGGGCTGGTGGTTACGGCCATCGCACTCTGGATGGCCTATATGCTGGTGCTGGGCACGCTGGAAACCCGCAGCGACAATGTGGAAACCGCCGTTTTGGGCTGGCCTGTCTGGATCTTCATGCCCACGGCCGTGATCTCCTGCCTGCTCTGGGCACTGGCGGCTTTGATGGAAACCTTTGCACCGGAGATGCCCCATGGCGCCTGAATTGATCGGCCTTCTGGGGCTTGGCGGGCTGTTCGCCCTGATCCTGCTCCGCATTCCGGTGGCGCTGGCTATGCTGCTGACGGGCATCATCGGCACCTATGCACTGAGCCTCGCCTCACCCTTTGTAAAATTCGCGCCCTATCTGAAACAGTTCAAGACCGCGCTGTGGAACTCGGTGGCCAATTACGATCTCTCGGTCGTGCCGCTCTTCGTGCTGATGGGCTATCTCGCCGCCGAAACCGGCCTGTCGCGTGATCTGTTCCAAGGGTTGGCGGTGCTCACCCGCCGGATCCGTGGCGGGGTCGCAATGGCCACGATCCTTGCCTGTGGCGGCTTCGGCGCAGTCAGCGGCTCCTCCATCGCCACCGCCTCGACCATGTCACGCGTAGCCCTGCCGGAATTGCGGCGGCTGAAATATGACGAGGGTCTGGCGACCGGCGTTCTGGCGGCCGGCGGCACGCTGGGCATCCTGATCCCGCCCTCGGTGGCGCTGGTAATCTATGCCATCGTGGTCGAGGCGTCGATCCTCGAGATGTTCCGCGCAGCGATCCTGCCGGGTCTTATGGCAGTGGTGCTGTTTCTGGTGGTGATCCGCCTGCGCATCGCCCGCAACCCCGCGCTTGTGCCCCCACTGACCGAGATCCCTGCCGCGCAGGTGCGCCACGCGATCCACAGACTGGCCCCTGTGGCCGCGATCTTCGGCACGATCATTCTCGGCCTCGGCATGGGGCTCTTCACGCCGACACCGGCGGCCGCGATCGGGGTGTTCCTGATCCTTGTCTACGGGCTCGTGTTGCGGCGGTTCTCGGACGAGGACGGGCTGACATGGGCACGGCTGAAGGACGCGCTACTCGCCACAGCCAAAACCGCCGCGATGATCTATTTCATCCTCTTCTCGGCGGATATCCTGAAGGGCTTTTTTGCCCGCACGGGGCTGCCATCGGCGCTCTCGGACTGGGCGGCGGCCTCCACGCTCGATCCCTATGTGATCCTCGTGGCGATGCTGGTGGCGCTGATCATCCTCGGCTGTTTCATGGAGAGCCTGTCGATGATCCTCGTGGTGGTGCCTTTCTTCTGGCCGGTGCTCGTCGAGCTGAATGGCGGAGATTACATCACCGCCGAAACCGCCGCCTTCGGCATGGGCAATGCCGATCTGAAGATATGGTTCGGCATCCTTGCGCTGATTGTCGTCGAGCTGGGGCTGATTACCCCGCCCGTTGGCATGAATGTGTTTGTCATAAAATCCTTCTCTCCGCAGACGCCAATCACCCGCATTTTTGCAGGTGTCGCGCCTTTCTTCGCCATCGAACTGGTCCGTGTCGGCCTGCTGGTGCTTGTGCCCGGCCTGTCGCTGGCGCTGACCCGACTATTCTGAGGTCTCCCCATGAACACGATCAAAACCCAAATCTGCATCATCGGCGCGGGGCCGAGTGGCCTTCTGCTGGCCCAGCTTCTGGCCAATGCGGGCGTCGATACCATGGTTCTCGACCGCAAGGACCGCGCCTATATCGAGGGCCGCATTCGTGCCGGTATCCTTGAATGGGGCACGGTGACCACACTCGAGGAGGCGGGCGTAGCCGAGCGGCTCCACCGCGAGGGCATCGCCCATGACGGGTTCGAGCTGGCCTTCGAGGGTGAGCGTCACCGGATCGACCTGAAGGGGCTGACCGGTCAGCAGGTCATGGTCTATGGCCAGACCGAAATCACCAGGGATCTCTTCGACAAGCGGACCGAAGAGGGGCAGATTTTTTATTATAATGTGGAGGATGTGACCCTCGACGGGCTCAAAAGCGGCGACCCCAGTGTCGGCTTCACACAGAACGGCAACCGATATGAGGTCTCTTGTGATTTCATCGCGGGCTGTGATGGCTATCATGGTGTCTCGCGGCAGGCGATCCCGGCCGATATTCTCAAGACCTACGAGCGTGTCTACCCGTTCGGCTGGCTGGGGATCCTGGTCGATCAGCCCCCCGTCGCGCATGAACTGATCTATGCCAACCATGCGCGCGGCTTCGCGCTGGCCTCCATGCGCTCGCAGACGCGCTCGCGCTATTATGTGCAATGCGATCTGTCGGATCGGGTGGAGGACTGGTCCGATGACCGGTTCTGGGAGGAATTCTCCAACCGTCTGGGGCCTGCGGCCGACGGGCTGCGCACCGGCCCGTCTTTTGAAAAATCCATCGCCCCCCTGCGTTCCTTCGTCGCCGAACCGATGCGGTATGGCGCGCTCTTTCTTGCCGGCGATGCGGCCCATATCGTGCCGCCCACCGGCGCCAAGGGGCTCAATGCCGCCGTGGCGGATGTACGGCTGCTGTCGCGGGCCTTCGTTGCGCATTACGAGGGCGATGACACGCGGCTTGAGGCCTATTCGGCAAAGGCGCTCGACCGCGTCTGGAAATGCGAGCGCTTCTCGTGGCAACTCTCCACGCTGATGCACCAGTTCCCCGAAGGCAGCCCCTTCGAGAAGCGCATGCAGCAGGCCGATTTCCACTATATCGCGGGCTCCGAGGCCGCTTCGCGCTCGATTGCCGAGAACTATGTGGGGCTGCCGCTGGAATAGGCCGCCTCAGGGCGCGTTCAACACCGCGTCGAGCAAGCCGGGGAAGCGTTCGTCAAGCTCCTCGCGCCGGATCGACAGGACGCGCCCGCGCCCTTTGGGCAGGTTGAGAATGATGCCCGCCTCGCGCAGCACCTTCATCAGATGCGATTTGGTCGATTTGGGGATATCGGGGTCCGTCAGATGACACCGCGCCATCTCGAGCGGACCATCGGCCAGTTGCCGCACGATATCGAGACGTGCCGGATCGCTCAGCGCGAACAGAACGGTCTCGAGGCGCAGCTCGTCCTTGGCGGGATGGGGTAGATCTGTCGGTGTCTCACTCATGGTTCGAATATAGTTGAACCATCGAAGGATGCAACCTAGGTAAGGTTCGAAGAGATTCGAACCAAGGAGCCCCCATGTTTGCCATCCGCCAGCCCCTTGCCAGACCGGCAAGCTTTACCCTCGCGGCACTCGGCAGCGCGCTCGTTATGGCCAGCGCCAGTGCTCCCTCGCCATTCTACCCCCAACTTCAGGCCCAGATCGGGTTCTCGCCTGTGGTTCTCACCGGTATTTTCGCCATCTATGCGATCACGCTTCTGGCGACCCTGTTGACCTTCGGCTCGGCCTCCGACCATCTCGGCCGCAGACCGATGCTCTCGTTGGGCTTCCTGCTTCTGGCGGTCTTCGCGCTGATCTTCTCGCAGGCCCATAGCGTGGGCGGGCTCGTACTGGCCCGTGCCCTGCAGGGGGTGGCGGGCGGATTGCTTCTTTCGACCCTCTCTGCGGCCATCGTCGATCTGGAACCCACCGACAGGCCCGGCCTTGCCGCGATCTGCAATTCGACGCTGCCGCTTGCGGGGCTTGCACTTGGCGCGCTGCTGGCAGGAGGGGCGATCGATATGTCCTCGCTGGCGCTGCATCCGTTCTTCATCGGGCTTTCGCTGATCAGCGTGCTCTTTGCCGCAGGCGTCTGGCTCTGGCCCGAAACCTCGCCACGCCATGAAGGCCTTGTCTCCGCGCTGCGCCCGCGTGTGCGGATACCGGACAACGCGCGGCCCGTCTTCTGGCGCGTGGCCCCTGCCCTTTTTGCCACATGGGCCACGGGCGGGTTCTACCTCTCGCTCGGCGTATCGATCTCGAGCCATGTCTTCGGCCTGACCCACGGGCTGGAACAGGGGGCCGTCGTCACCGCGCTGGCCGGAACCGGCGCCGCAGCCTGCTTCTTTGCACGGCATATCTCGGCCTCCGCGACCCTGCGTCTGGGGATCGTGGCACTGGCTTCGGGCACACTCCTGACGCTGATTGCGGTACAACAGGGCAGTCTCTGGGCTTATCTCGTGGCGCTGCCCTTTGCGGGGATCGGGTTCGGCACCTGTTTTTATGGCGCGGTCCGCTCGCTGGCACCGCTGGCCGAACCCCATGAGCGGGGTGAGCTTTTCGCGGCCATCTTCACGCTCAGCTATCTGGCCTTCGGCGTGCCCGTGGTCATCGCCGGTGCCCTCGTCAGCACATTCGGGCTGACCACGACCACCATCGGCTATGGCGTGGTCATCATCGCCATGGCGCTGATCGCTATGTGTGCCAGATCTGACGCGCAGGGCCGCTAACGGTGCCTTTTCCTGCAACGCCTACGCCCCTACCGCCACGGCGGTGAGGCTTTTTTTCCGACAGATCGCTTGGAAAACCGCGCATCGTTCCTACAATTACCTGTGAGCCGGGTGCGATATGCCCTGACCCACCGCCCCATCGACCTCAGGCGCAGGAGCCACTCATGACGTCCAAATTCCTCGTTGCCGCCGCGCTTGTGGCAGGCTTCACCTCCACCGCGCAGGCCGATATCACGGTCTCCTCGAAGATCGACACCGAGGGCGGGCTCTTGGGCAATATCATCGCGCTCGCGCTCGAGAATGCGGGATTGCCCGTCGAGCGGCGCCTGCAACTGGGCGGCACCCAGATCGTGCGCGAGGCGATCAAGGCCGGCCAGATCGATATTTATCCCGAATATACCGGCAATGCGGCCTTCTTCCATAACGAGGCGGGCAGCGATGTCTGGAAGGATCCGGCTTCGGCCCATGACCGTGCCGCCGAGCTTGATGCGCCCGATGGCATCACCTGGCTCGACAGCGCGCCCGCCAACAACACATGGGCCATCGCGGTCACGGGCCCTGTGGCGCAAGCCAACGATCTGGCGAGCATGAGCGATTTCGGGGCATGGGTCGCGGATGGCGGCGAGGTCAAACTGGCCGCCTCGACCGAATTCGTCTCCTCGCCCGGCGTGTTGCCCGCGATGCAGAGGACCTATGGCTTCACCCTGACGCCCGACCAGACGGTAATCCTGTCGGGCGGTGATACGGCGGCGACCATTCAGGCGGCGGCCCGCGGCACCTCGGGCGTCAATGCGGCCATGGTCTATGGCACCGATGGCGGCGTGGGGGCCACGGGGCTTGTGGTGATGGCGGATGACAAGGGCGTGCAGCCCGTCTACGAGCCCACCCCGATCCTCCGCACCGAGGTGCTCGACGACTATCCCTCGATCCCCGCGATCCTGAACCCGATCTTCGACAAGCTGGACATGACAACGCTGCAAAAGCTCAACGGCCGCATTCAGGTGGGGGGCGAGCCGGCCGAGGCCGTGGCGCGCGACTATCTGACCCAGACGGGTGTGCTGGGCTAAGGCCATGGCGCGGGTCTCTCCCGCCGGTCTGGTCTTCGCGCTTGCCGGTGGCGGGCTGCTCTGTCTGCCCTTCATGACCATCGCGGCCAATCGTATCGTGGCGGGTGAGGGCGTGCGCCTCTGGACGCTAGGGCTCTGGGGGGCAACATCCGGGATGGCTCTGGCGCTTGTTGCGGGGCTGTCACCGCGCCCTGCCCTGCGGCTTGCAGGCGGGGCGCTGGGGCTTGGGTGCCTTGTCTGGGCAGTCTCGCAAGGCAGCGCCGATCTGCTGGCCGATGCCGGTGATTATGCGCGCAGCGGGCCTGCCGCGGGGGTCTGGGGATTACTGGCGGTCTTTGCCCTCCTGATGGTCGATGCGCTCAACGCAATGCGTCCGCGCGCCCTGATGCGCGCGCTCCTGCTCGTTGCGGGCGGCGTGGCGGTGGCCACGGTGCTCTCCTCTGGCTGGCTTGCGGGTCTGTCCATCGCGCAGGAATATAGCGCAAGATCTGCCGCATTCTGGCAGGCGCTCCTGCGCCATCTGCAACTGGCGCTCGGCTCGCTTGTGGTGGCCAGCTCTCTCGGCTTCCCGTTGGGGCTCCTGTGCCATCGCCATGCGGGGCTCCGGCGGCTCCTTCTGCCGATGCTAGGGTTTTTGCAGACCATCCCCTCGCTTGCGATGTTCGGGATCATGATCCCGCTTCTGGCGGGGCTTGCCACTGCCGCGCCCGTTCTGGCGGGGCTGGGGATCGCGGGCATCGGCTTTGCGCCTGCCTTTGTGGCGTTGGTGCTCTATGCGCTCCTGCCGGTGGTGGGCAATACCGTCGCGGGGCTCGAAGCGGTGCCACCTGCTACGGCCGAGGCCGCACGCGGTATCGGGCTTTCCGCGCGCCAACGCCTGTGGCAGGTCGAGCTGCCTCTAGGATTGCCGGTGCTGCTGGCCGGTCTCCGTATCGTCATGGTGCAGAATATCGGCTTGGCGGTGATTGCGGGGCTGATCGGCGGCGGGGGCTTTGGCGGGTTCGTGTTCCAGGGCCTCAACCAGACCGCTACAGACCTGATCTTGCTGGGCGCGCTGCCCACGGTGGCGCTGGCGCTGGTGGCCGCAATTGTCATGGATATCGCCGTCGAGCTGGCCAGCCCGCGCTCCGCCACCCGACCGGCAGAAGGCTGAACAATGATCGAGATCACCAATCTGACCAAACGCTTCGGCCCCGATCTTGCGGTGGATGCCGTCTCGATGGTGGTCGAGACCGGCACGATCACCACCATCGTGGGCACCTCCGGCTCGGGCAAGAGCACGCTTTTGCGCATGATCAACCGCCTCGAGGAACCCAGCTCCGGCGAGGTCCGCCTCAATGGCGACCCGACCCACAGGATGAAACCGCATCTGCTGCGCCGCCGGATCGGCTATGCCATTCAGGGCCACGGCCTGTTCCCGCATCACACGGTCGCGCGCAATATCGGCGCGGTGCCGCGGCTCCTGGGCTGGCCCAATGTCAAGATCCGCGCGCGGGTGGACGAGCTGCTGGATCTCTTCTCGCTGCCACCCGAGACCTTCCGTGACCGCTATCCGGCCGAGCTGTCGGGCGGGCAGCAGCAGCGCGTGGGTGTGGCCCGTGCGCTGGCCTCGCGCCCCGATCTTCTACTGATGGACGAGCCATTCGGCGCGCTCGACCCGATCATCCGCCAGCGCGCGCAGGAGGATCTGGCCCGCATCCAGCGCCAGCTGGGATCCACGATCATTCTCGTCACCCATGATATGGACGAGGCGATCCGGCTGGGGGACCGGGTGGCGGTGATGGATGGCGGCAGGTTGATCCAGTATGCGCCGCCCGCCGAGATTATCGCCCATCCCGCAAGCGCTTTTGTGGCCGATATGCTGGGCGATCTGGACCGTCCGCTGCGCCGTCTGTCCCTGATGCGGGTCGCCGAGATCGTGCAGGCGGGCGAGGCGGCGGGGCCAGCCGTTAGCCCCGAGGCCTCCCTGCGCGAGGCGCTGTCGCTCTGCCTCTGGTCGGGGCGCGAGGCGCTGCCCGTGACCGGCGGAGGCGTCGTCACGCTCGCGGCGATCCGCGCGCGCGCCGAGGCCCCCGCATGAAGGCCGGATGGGTCCTGCGCCCCGCGCTCTACGCGCTCTTGCTGGCGATGGTGCTCCGGCCCGCGTGGTTCGCGCCGCTTCTGGCGCCGCTTGCCCCGCAGGGTGGGCCAGTGATTTACGAACGTGCATCGCTTCTGTCGCTGACCCTCAGCCAGCTGGGGCTCGTGGCGCTGGCCTCGGGATGTGCCACGGTGGTCGCGGTGGGACTTGCTATCTTTGTCACGCGTAAGGCGGGCGCAGGGTTTCTGCCGCTTTCGAGAATGCTGGCCAATATCGGCCAAACCTTCCCGCCGGTGGCCGTATTGGCGCTCGCCGTGCCTGCCATGGGCTTTGGCGCGGGGCCGACACTGGTGGCGCTTTTCCTCTACGGGCTTCTGCCGATTTTCGATAACGCGGTGACGGGACTACAAAACCTGCCCTCCGTCACGATGGAGGCCGCACGCGGTATCGGGCTGTCGCCTCGCCAGCGCCTGATCTCGGTCGAACTCCCCCTTGCGGCACCGGTCATCCTGACAGGGGTGCGCTTGTCGGTGGTGATCGCGCTCGGCACCGCCACGATCGGCTCGACGGTGGCCGCGCGCACGCTGGGAGAAGTGATCATCGCGGGACTTCTGACCAATAACACCGCATTCGTCGTGCAGGGTGGCGTGATCACAGGCCTATTGGCGCTTCTTATCCATGACGGGCTGATGCTGGCGGAGAGGCGGCTGCGCCGGTAGTCTGAAACGCTTGGCATGACCTACGGCGCGACCGATACGCAGAGAACGCTCTGCCTTGCAGGCACCATGCGCCACGGGCCGCGCCCCGCGCACTCGCCGATCACCGCTGTAACGGGTCACCCGGGGTGCAGGCGTTGCTATGGCAGCCACCGGTGAGGACGCCTTTGCCGCAGAAACAGGTGCAAAACGCCACGGGCTCGCCGGAGGCATGCCGTCCAGCCATAGACGGGCCGCGCCGACACGGCAGAACGCTCTGCAGTAGAAACGGCCGGAGAGGCGCTCGAGCGGGCCTGCGCGCGCCCCAGGGAAAAGCGTCTCAGACGCGACTGACCGCCAGAAGCGTCTCGACCTGCGCCGCGAGCTGCAACAGGAAACGGTCCTGATACCATGGGCCCATGATCTGCAAGCCGATGGGCAGACCCGACGCGGTCCGGCCACAGGGCATGGAGATCGCCGGATGGCCCGTGAGGTTGAGCGGATAGGTGAAGGGATACCACGCACCACGGATCGGCCCGCGATTGCCCGCAATCTCCACATCGCCCGAACTGTCGACCGTGATCGGGATGGCTGGTGCGGTCAGCACGGGCGAGACGATGACATCGCATCGCGCCAGAACCTCCTGCAGCGCGTTAAAGGTTCTGGTGCGCTCGAAGCTTGCCTGCGACATATCAAAGGCTGAAAGATCGCGCCCCTCGATGATGCGCACCAGAAGGCTCGGATCCATATCATTACCATGGCGCGCAACATGCGCGCCCATCCGCGCGGACAGCCCCGACCGCAGCACAGTCAGGAAAGCGGGCTCCACCGCACGCAGATCGATCTCGATCTCCTCGATCTCGGCACCTTCCCGCGCCATGGCGTCGATGGCGGCACGGGTGGCCGCCGCGGTTTCGGGCTCGACCTGCGCACCGCCATTGGGGAGCCAGCCGACCCGCAGCCCCTTGAACCCCGCGAAGGGCTTGACCACGGGCAGCGCCCCCTGCCCCCAGGGATCGCGCGGATCGAAACCCGCCATCGTCTCGAAGAAGAGCGCCGTATCTTCCACGTCGCGCGCCATAGGCCCGACATAGGAATTGGCGCCGAACAGATCGGGCAGCGACAGATGCGGGATCATACCCAGCGTGGGCTTGAGCCCGACAATGCCGCAACAGGCCGCCGGAATACGGATCGAGCCCCCGCCATCGGAGCCGATGGAGAGCGGGCCCATCCCGGCCGCCACGGCCACCGCCGAGCCCGAAGAGGAGGCCCCCGGTGTGCGGTCGGGATGGGTCGGATGGAGCGTGCGCCCCGAAAGCGGCGATGTCGCTTCGGGTTTATGTCCGAATTCGGGAGTCGTGGTCTTGCCGATCAGGATGCCCCCTGCCCCGCGCGCGCGCGCAACCGACACGCCATCTTCCTTGGGCACATTCTGTGAAAAGATCTTCGAGCCCTGCGTGGTGCGCACACCCTCGGTTGCGATCAGGTCCTTGACCGAGAAAGGCACGCCTTCGAGAGGTCGGGCCGCGCCTTTCGCGATACGGGCCTCCGCCGCACGGGCCTCTGCAAGCGCGCGCTCGGGGCAGAGCGTCACAAAGGCGTTCAGCTCGGCGCGCGCCTCGATCCGGTCGAACGCCGCCTGCACGGCCTCTACCGGCGAGATCTCGCGCGCGGCAATGGCGCGTGCCTGCGCCACGGCGCTCAGATCGGCAATATCTGTCATCAGGTCCTCGGTTCTAGAGCATGTTGCGACCGCCGTTGATGGCGATCGTCTGTCCGGTAATGAAACGCGCCTCGGCGGAGGCGAGATAGGCCACAAGCCCAGCAACCTCCTCGGGCTGCGCGATGAAGCCTGCAGGCGTGGCAGCCACCAACGCATCGAGCGTCGCGCGCGGGATGCGGTTATGCGCCTCGGTCGCGATGGCCCCGGGACAGACGGCATTGACTGTCACACCATGCGGGGCCAGCTCCTGTGCGAGCGCGCGGGTAAAGCCCACGATGCCCATCTTGGCCGCCGCGTAATCCGACAGACGCAGATCGCCAGAGAGCGCCGCATCGCTGGACATATTTATGATCCGCCCCGCGCCCCGTATCTTCATCTGCGGCCCGATAAGACGGCAGGCCCGCATGGTGGAGAGCAGGTTGATCTCCATGACAAAGCGCCAGACCTCCTCCTCGCTTTCGCAAAAGAGCGCAGAGCGCTCGCGCCCTGATTGACCGAGATTGTTGAACAGGATATCGACCGGGCCGAACTCGGCCTCGACCTGTGCCACGGCTTCCGCCAGCGCCGCTCCGTCAGTGCCATCGAAGGCCAGCGACAGCCAACCCTTATGCGCCTCTGCAGGCGCTTCGGCGGGGTGGAGGTCGAATACGGCCACCCGTGCGCCCTCGGCGGCAAAGCGCCGCGCTGTCGCTCCGCCAATGCCACCGGCACCGCCGGTGACAAGCACGGTCTTGTTGTGGAAACGCTGCATTAAAGTGCCTCAATAGAAGGTGCGTCCGCCATCTACCGCCAGCGTGGAGCCGGTGATATGACAGGCGGCGGGACCGGCAAGAAAGACGATCGCTTCGGCCAACTCCTCGGGCTGCGCGATCCGGCGCAGCGCATAGCGGTCGCGGATCTCCGAGAGCTTCGTCTGCGGATCGGGAGCGTTGGCCCATGACTGGTCGAACAGATCGCTATGGACCGCGCCCGGGCAGACGGTGTTTACGCGGATACCCTCCTCGGCCCAATCCAGCGCCAAGGATTTCGACAGCATCACGAGACCCGCTTTGGACGCACAATAGGCCGCGCGATCGGGGATGGGCTTGAGCCCCGCCCCCGAAGACACATTGACAATCGCACCATGACCGGACGCCGCCAGATAGGGGAAGGCCGCACGCGCGGTCCGCATAGGCCCCGAGAGATTGACCGAAAGAAGATGCGACCAGTCGTCGTCATTTCCCGCCTCGCTCGGGGTCTCGAGGTCGATCCCTGCCGAATTGACAAGGATATCGATCCCGCCAAGCGCGCGCGCGGCGCTCTCCATAGCGGCCTCCACCGCGCTTGCGTCGGCGAGATCGGCCCTCGCACAGGCGAAAGGCGCGGCGTCATTCCGGTCAATGATAAATACCTGCGCGCCGCGCCCCTCCAGCATCAGGGCCGTCGCCCGGCCGATGCCGGCCGATCCACCCACGATGACCGCGCGATATCCGGCAAACATGCTCATGCATCAGCCTTCATCTGCGCCGCCATATCGGCGGAGATCCGGTCACAGCGGTCGATCCAGACATTATCGTGTTTGCGGATATGCTGGATGAAACGGTCGAGCACGATGGCCCCCGAGGGCTGGCCGATGAATTCGGGATGCATGGCAGTGACCATCATCCGGTCTTCGGCATAAAGCGTGTCAAACTCCCAGCTCCATGTGTCCACCACCTGGGGCGGCGAGGTGATCGTGCGGCCCGGCAGGATCTTGGCGAACTGGAAATAGGGGCTGTCGGTATTGATGTAGCGGAAGGGCAGCTCCACACAATCGATGGGCGCGCCGCGCACCTTAAGGAAATAAGGCGCATCGTCATCAAAGAAATTCGACGAGTAGGAGAACCCGTATTCCTTGATCAGATCCATGGTCACATCGGTCACTTCGGCGGCCGGGCTGCGCCAGCCGCGCGGCGCCTCGCCCGTGGCCTTGATGATCGCCTGTTGCGCCAGTTCCATCTCCTCGCGCTCTTCCTCGGGGGTCAGCGTCACGATCCAGCGGTGGGTATGACTGTGATGGGCAATCTCGTGACCGTCTTTCAGCAGCGCCTCGATCACTTCGGGATGCGCCTCCACGACCTGCCCGGGCACGAAGAAGGTGGAGGTGATCTCGTGGCGTTTGAGCACGTCCATCACCCGCCAGACCCCGCGTTTCCAGCCATAGGCGCCCTGCGACATCAGGATCGGGCGTTTATGGGCGTCGGGGTCGCGGGCGGTCCACATCGTCTCGCAGTCGAGATCGAAGGTCAGCATCATCGGGAAGCCTTTGGAGGTAAAGCTCATAATCTCTCCAATTCAGAAAAAGCGGGTGAAGGAGACCCATTTCTGGGCCAGAACAAGAACGATGGCGGTGCCCAGCACCAGAAGCGTCGAGGCCGCCGCGATCGAGGGATCAACGCCATGCTCGACGGAGGCGAAAATCTTGGTCGGCAGCGTCGTCTCGCGCGGGGTCAGCAGGAAGATGGTGACCGGCACATTGTCGAGCGAGGTGACAAAGGAAAAGATCCCGCCTGCCACCAGACCCGGTTTCAGAAGCGGCAGCGTCACCAGCCGGAAGGCGGTGAAGCGGTCCGAGCCGAGCACCATAGCCGCTTCCTCGAGCTGCGGATTGAGGCCGGTGAGCGAGGACATGGCCGAGCGCACCACATAGGGCAGCGTGATCAGAACATGCGCGAGCATCAGGACCCAGAACTGTCCGCGCAGCCCCATCAGGAAAATGAACTGCAGCAGCGCCACCCCGATCACCACCGCGGGAAAGACCAGCGGCGCCATTACAAGTGACAGGATCAGATCGCGCCCGCGCACCAGCCGGTGATGGAGCGCATAACTCGCCGCGGTCCCCAGCAGGATCGACAGCGCCGTGGCCCCTGCCGCCAGTGTAAGACTGGTGGAGATCGCGCGCTGATAGCCACGATCGGTCAGCACTTCGGCAAACCAATCGAGCGTCCAGCCCTGCGGTGGCACCGTGAGGTAGCTCGTCTTGGTAAAGGAGGCCAGCACCACCACGACAGTGGGCGCATTCATGAACACCAGCACGAGAAGGGCGAAAAGCGTGAGCAAAAGCGAGGATTTACGCGGGATCATGCCTGTAATCCTTTCGTATAGCGGGCCGCCAGACGGTTTGCGCCCCAGATGAGCCCGAGCGTGATCGCCGTCAGGATGAAGGCAAGCGCCGCCCCTGCAGGCCAGTTCAGATTGGTCATGAACTCGTCATAGATCTGGGTCGCCATGACCTTGTAGGTCGGGCCGCCCAGCATGCGCGGGGTCACCAGCGCCGAAATGCTGAGAACGAAGACGAGGATCGAGCCGGTGATGATACCGGGCAAGGCCAGCGGCACGATAATGGTGAAGAACGCCCGCCCCCGTGACGCCTTGAGCCCGAGGGCCGCTGCTTCGACATCGGCGGGAATGTTCTGTAGCGCCGGCACCAGAAGCAGCACCATGAACGGCAGATAGATTTGCGTCAGCCCGATCACCACACCCAGCAGGTTATACATCAGATCGAGCGGACCGGAGATCAGCCCGAAGGATTCGAGTGTCTCGTTGACGACCCCATTGGGCGAGAGCAGCACCATCCAGCCAAAGGAGCGCACGACGATATTGCAAAGCAGCGGGAATATCACCAGCAGGATCGTCACCGTTTGAACCGCAGGACGGGCGCGCAGGATGAACAGCGCCAGCGGGAAGCCCAGCACCAGCGTTGCCAGCGTCACCACCAGCCCCAGAAACAGCGTCCGCAGCATGATCTCGATATAGAAGCCGTCGCTCAGGACCGAGAAATAATTGCCGAGCGTCCAGTCGGCACCGATGCCGCTGCCTGCCGTATAATTGCGCAGGCTCATCAACCCCATCAACAGGGTCGGAGCCAGAAAGAACAGCAATAGAAGCGCGGTCACGGGCAGAACCAGCCCCGCACCCAGCCAACGCGAGGACGTCATGCCACACCCTCCGCCTGCGCCACGAAGATCCGGTCGGGGGCGATATCGAGCGCCACCTGCGTGCCAGGCACCAGATTGGCCAACGGTCCGCGCGAATTGACCCGTGCCAGCACCTCGATCCCCTGCCCCAGCGCGATCACATATTGCACATGCGCGCCCTCGAAGATACGCAGGCTGATCGTGCCCGCAAGCGGCCCCTCGGCCCCCGGCACGAGATGGATATCCTCCTGCCGCAGGGTGACCGATACCGCCATGCCCTCGGTCAGGGGCCGGTCCAGATCCAGTTCTACCCCATGGGCAAGCGCGACACGGCCGCCGCGCACCTGCCCCGACAACTTGTTGGGACTGCCGACAAAGCCCGAGACAAATCCGTTGGCCGGGCGGAAATAGACATCCTCGGGGCTCGCGAATTGCTGGATATCGCCGCCCGACATCAGGCAGATCCGGTCGGAAAGGCTCATGGCCTCATGCTGGTCATGGGTGACAAAGAGCGAGGTGATCTTCAGCTCGGCCTGCAGGCGCTTGATCTCGATCTGCATCTCCTCGCGCAGCTGTGCATCCAGATTGGAGAGCGGTTCGTCGAACAGCAGGATCGAGGGGCGCGGTGCGATGGACCGGGCCAGCGCCACGCGCTGCTGCTGACCACCCGACAACTGGCGCGGATAGCGCGCGCCATGCTGGCCCAGACGGACCCGCTCGAGGGCCTCTCCCACCCGCATGTCCAGCTCGCGCCCGCTGACCTTCTGGCGGCGCAACCCGAAAGCGACATTCTCATGCACCGTCAGATGCGGAAACAGCGCATAGCTCTGGAAGACCAGCCCGATATTGCGTTTGTTAGGCGGCAGGCGGGTCACGTCCTGATCGCCGAACAGAATCTGCCCCCCGCTCGGGTCCAGAAGCCCCGCGATCATGCGCAGAATCGTCGTCTTACCGCAGCCCGACGGCCCGAGAAGAGAAACAAACTCCCCTTGTCCGACCTCCAGAGAAACCGAATTCACGACGGTCAGATCGTCATATCGTTTGGTGAGGTTCTTGATTGAAAGTGAGGACACGGCGGTCTCCGTAGGGCTTCAGGTCATGCGCCCCCTGCCCGCCCGATTGCGGGCAGGGGGATAAGGTAAACAAGGTAAAAAAGTTGGCTTAGCGGGTGATCTCGCGCTGCCAGCGCGCCCGCCAGTCGCCGACATTTGCCGCGACCTTCTCGGGATCGGGGAAATAGAGCGTCGGATAAACTGCGGTAGGCACCGCTTCGGCGGCTGCCCCCTCGAGTTTGGTGTCGGGGTTCACGGGGCCTTCATACATCTTCTCGGCCAGACAGGATTGCGCCTCGGGCGAGAGTATCTCGTTGATGAACTTGTAGGCGCCCTCGGGATTGGCAGCGCCTTTAGGGATCACCAGCGTCACATTGATCCCGATCCCGCCTTCTTCGGGATAGGCGATCTTCACCGGAACGCCGCTGGCTGCAGCAGAGGCGGTGCGGTCGCTATACCACGGCGCCATTGCGATCTCGCCACGCTCGAACATGCCGATCAGCTGATCTGCCTGCGTGTAATAGGCTTGTACATCCGGCGCGAGCTTGGCGATTGCCTCAAATCCGGGATCAAGATTATCAATGCTGCCGCCATTCATCCGCGCCGCCGCGATCAGGAAATGCACGCCCGAGGTGCCCGAAATATCCGGTAGAGCGATTTTTCCCTTATAGGCCGGATCAAAGATCGCGCTCCAGCTGGTGGGCGGGGTTTTCACCAGTTTGGGGTTATAAGCGATAGCGGTCGCGGCCCACATGAACTGCACGAAGCTGTCCGCAGGCCCCCAGACCTTGGGATCGAGCTTAGCCGAATTGGACAGTTTCGCATGATCGAGCGGCTCGACCAGCCCTTCCGAGCCCAGCTGCGTGGCAAAGGAATTGTCGATGTAAAGAACGTCGAAATCGCTGTGACCACCGGTCGCGCGCACCATCGAGGCGAATTGTGAGGAACTGCCTTCCTGCGTGATGACCTCATCACCCGTGGCTTTCTCGAAGGGCGCAATATGGCATTGCGCCACCGCCTCGCCAAACGAGCCCCCGAACGTGCCCACCACAACATCCTCCGCCAGAGCCGGCGTGGCAACGGCTGCGAGAATCGCGCCGAAAACTGCAAACTGTTTCATCTTGATCCCTGTTGTCGGTTTTTATGGGTCAAACCTGCGACGAGGAGATCGTTCTGTCTAGATTTATCTTTTGTGAAAGATAAACAAAAGGCAAGTAGAGTGGACCTGCCTGTTATTTACACATTATGCCCTCAGGAATGCGCGTTAAGGAGCAGCACACGCCGCAGAAGGTTCTCGAGTTGCTGACGCTCCTCCGGCGAGAGCATCCGCACGAAATCGCGCTCGGCCTGTGCCTGCGGTGGCATGGTCCTGTCGGCCAATGCACACCCTTCGGGCGTCAGTTTCACCAGCACACCGCGCCCATCGCTAGGGTCGACCTCGCGTGTCACCAGCCCCTTGGCTTCGAGCCGGGCGATCTGGTTGGAGAGCCCGCCAGACGTGACCACCAAGGTCGCCTGTAACGACTTCGGTGTCATCGCATAGGGGGCACCGCTCGCGCGCAGGGTCGCTAGAATGGCATAGGTGCCATATTTGATCCCATGCCCATGCAGCACGCCGTTCATCCGGTCGTTGACGGCTTCGGCCAACCGCAGGATCCGCCCGGTGATCTGCTTGCCAGAGGTATCCAGATAGGGGACCTCCTCCGTCCAGAGCGAGATCGCCTCGTCTACAAAGTCACGTTCCTCATCGACAGAATAGGCCATCTGGATTTCCAATAAATTATCTTTTCTTAAAGATACCATCACGTAAATATGCGCCATTTTCAAGCAAACTCCGCATCCTTTTCCTATTGGCTCATCCTCTGTCGGCGGCGGCTGCCCGCCAGAACAGCATCGCTCTGGCGAAGGGGATGGATGTCGGTCCGCGGCCCCCCCGAAGGTCAGCGGCAGCACCTCGAGCTCGCCCGCATACAGCAGCGCCTGCCCGACGCAGGCCGCAGAGATCGCGATCAGGGGACTGCGCTGGACGATTTAGGCGATCACCACGAATGGCGCGGGCAGCGTAATGGCCCCGATCACCTTTGGCCGCACATAGCTCACAATTATAACCAACATGGCCCCGGTGACCGAATGCTGTTTCGAGAGGATCAAAAGTGTCCGTATCGGATTCGGATCGAACCCATTGAACCTCAGCCAGTGCATAGCCTGCCGTTTGAGCGTTTTAGGCCGCCGGTCTGTAAGCATGACACTTTCGAGTGCTGCTGGCCGATAGCACCATGATGGGCAACGCGGCCCCTATGAACTCGGGCGGACCTCGGAGGAGAACGAGAGCTGCCAACGCGTCGGGCATCTCTCCGGAGGCCATCTTTCGCTTCCCGCATGGCATCCCCTTATGCCGCTCATGGAAGGAAGTCAGGCGCGGGTCACGCCGATCTGACGACCAAATTAGCCAGCTTCGCGCCTTTGCCTGCCATTCAGGGCGTCCTCCACCATACGGATCAAACTACCCCGAAAGCTGGACCCGTTTGACCTCAGCCCCGTGGTGGTTCCTTCGCCGACCGCACGCTTTGCCGCCAGATGAGCGGAGTCTCCAACCGGCTTGCAGGCTCCTCGCCCAGAAGGATCTCCTCGACCCGTGCCGCTATGCGGTCATAAGGTTGGCCGAAACTGGTCAGCCCATAGCCCGCCCATCCCGCCTGCGGGATATCGTCGAAACCGATCACGCAAAGATCGCGGGGAATGGCAAGTGCCAGTGTGTCGCGGGCCATATCCATCAGCCCACAGGCCATCAGATCCGTCAGGCAGAAGATGCCCTCGGGAGGCGCCTGCCCCTGCAGCAGCGCCTGCGCCGCTTCCTGCCCCTCCGCATAGCCCGACCCATCACCGCGCCAGACCACCGGATCGATCCCCTGCGCATGGCAGGCCTCGATAAAGAACGCCTCGCGCGCAGCAAGGCTCGGTGTGCCCTTGCGCGAGCCCGCAAGCGCTATCCGTCCGCAGCCCGCCGCCCGTAGCGCCGTGACAGCCTCCTGCATCGCACGCCGGTAATCGATGCGGATATGATGCACTCCCGGCCACTCCTCGCCGCGATTGATCGCGATCACCTTCTGGCCCGCATCGATACAGGCGGTCACCATATCTGCGGGAGGCGTGCCCGACATCACGACCACCGCCGAGGCGCGGTAGCTCAGCGCCTGCGCGAGCGCCGCACCGGCGCTTTGCGGGTCGGTGCTGACATTGATGACCATCGCCATCCGGCCCGCGGCCTGCAACCGGCGCGTCAGCGCGTCGAGCAACAGCCCGTGATAGGGGCGGGTCAGGTTCGAGGCGAGCAGGCAGACGGGGCGGCTCGCATCTTTCGACAATCCCCGCGCCAGATGGTTGACGTGATAGTTCAGCGCCTCGGCCGCCGCCATCACCTTGGCCCGCGTGCGCGCCGAGACGCTCGCCCCATCGGTGAAGGTGCGTGATACAGCGGAGCGCGAGACCCCCGCAAGGGCCGCCACTTCGGCGGCGGAGGCAGGGCGCGGGGCGGGGTCGGACATGTCTAGCCCTCTGGCAGATACGGCGTGATCATCCGTGCCATTCTGGCCGACCAGAGGGCCGCGTCCACCAGAACCTGCTTGGGCGCCTGCGGCCATTCCGAAGGGTGCAGCGCGCGCGCCACACGGATATGGTCGATCGCCGCCTGCAGCGTGGGATAGGTGTCGGGGCATTCGAGATGCAAAAACAGCGCCACCAGTGTCACCGATCGCGAGCGACCGCCACGGCAGTTCACGAGGATATTGCCGGTCCCCTGCCACGGATAGCTGGGCTTGTCGGGAAGGGTCTGACCGATCAGCCCCTTCAGCTGGTAATAGCCCGCCAGCAGCATCGGCGCGGGATTGCCCGCACCATCGATGATGCCGAGCTTGTAATAGCGCACGGGTCCCCAGCCGAAGGGCAGCGCCTGCGCCTCGGGATCGGGACGGGTGACCATATTGATATCGAGGTTCACGGCACAATTGAGCACCGTGCCGATTCCGTGCGCCGCCAGCAATGCCGGATCGGAGGCTGCGTGTTTGTTGCCGATATAAAGGTCGATCCCCGCCGGATCGGTATGGACCCTGTGCAGTGGCGCGCGCCCGATATCGGCCTTGCGGAAGGCCTCCTGTAACGCGCTCGTGTCAAGATCATTCATCGCGATCTCCCTCTTCTGCGGGGAAGATCAGGGCCAGATCGAGCCCCGATATCCCCGCCATTTGCGCCGCGATCGCGGGGGTGGCGGCCAGCACGGGGCGCGTGTCGAGGAGTGAGAGGCCCTCCGGCACCTTCGCCACCACCCCGCCGGCCTCGCGCACCATCAACAGGCCCGCCACGCAATCCCAGCTGTTCATCGAGATCTCCAGATAGCCGTCGGAGCGGCCAGAGGCCACATAGGCCAGCGCAAGCCCGCCCGAGCCCGAGCGCCGGATATTCGCGCCCGCGGTGATCACCGCCTCCTGCGCCTGCAGATAGGGCGCCAGCGGATGACGGCGCGACCAGCCCATCTCGAGACAGGCCGTGCCCATATCGGGGGTCCGCGTCACGCGGACGGGCGCACCGTTCAGACTGCAGCCATGCCCGCGCCGCGCCTGCCAGCGCTCGCCCGTTACCGGCTGGTGGATCGCGGCCAGCACGGCCTCGCCCGCAAGGCAGAAGGCCACGATCACGCAGAAATGCGGCACGCCACGCGCGAAATTGGCGGTGCCGTCGATCGGGTCGATCACCCATGTGGCATGGGCGGGCGTGCCGCCGCCCTCCTCGCCCAGGATGGCATCCTGCGGGAAGCGTTCCGCGATCTCCGCGCGGATCAGCGCCTCCACGGCGAGGTCGGTCTCGGTCAGGAAATCCTGAGCCCCCTTGAGGGAGAAATCGCCCGCATTACGGGTGCGGAAGCCATTCAGCGCGAGGGCCGTGGCACGCGCCATCATGTCGGACAGGAAGGCTTCGCGGGCGTCGAGGTCTGGGATCTGGGTCAAGGTCGGTCTTTCTGTAAAGGGGTCCGGCGCATACCGGACCCGATCAACGGGTCGTCGGTTACTGGCCCAGCTGGCCTGCACGCGCCAGCGCCCAGAGATCCTGCCAGTCCTGCCGCGCCACCCAGTCATCGCCCGAGGTGGCAGTGTCATAGTTCAGCATCTTGTCGGCATAACCGGCCACACCAGAGGGTTCGTCGGCCGGCACCGCATTCTCGCGATTGGTGGACATCTTGCCATCAACCGCCTGTGGTGCCCAGCCCGCTTCGGTCAGCATGTAATGGGTGAACAGCTTGGCGGCGGCAGGGCTGTCGGTCCGGGTCATGGTAAGCATGAAGCTCGGATAGAACAGCCCCACCATCGGCGACATCGAGGCACAGATGCCGAGCTTCATCCCGTTCTCGTTCTCGCGGAACTTGGCGGTGGACATGATCCCGATGAAATTCTCAGTGGTATCGGGGGCGCCCACGGCTGCGGCCACGTCACTATCGGAATTGGTCAGGAGCGGCTGATTGGCCGCCAGTGCGGCCACGAAGGCCTCGGTCGCGGAAGCAAAACCGGTCTTCAGGGGCTTGCCGTAATGTGCCTCATAGGCGGCGGCCACCTGTGCATCGTAATGCATGGCAAGCTGGTTGAACCAGTCGGTATACATCGCCTTGGCCTGAGGGTCGGGCATGGAAACATGCCCCTTCCATTCGGGGTCGGTCAGTGCCCAGATATTATCGACAGGACAGCTCTGGTTGAGCCCGGTATTATAGGCCCAGACCACGGGCGCGTTCGAGACCACGAGCGGGCTCTGATAGCGCGCATCGATCTTGCCCACCATATCCTCGGGGACATAGCTTGTCACATAGCCCGGCTTGATGAGCTGCGCGGTGGCCGCCGGAAGATCCGAGAGGATCACCACATCGGCCTGCACATTGCCCGCCTTGGCCTCGCCCGAGACGATCTTGATGATCTGCGGGGCCTTGGCCTTGGTGCCGGTCGCCTGGAGCCCGTAGGCTTTGGCAAAGGCCGCCGCCTGTTCGCGGATCTTGCCGGTGCTGTCATAGACCGTCAGCGCGGGCTCGGTCTTGGCACGGGCCAGAAGCCCCGCCTCGTCGAAACCGTCGGCAAAGGCTGGGGACGTAAGCGCGGTGGTCAGCGCCGCGATATAAGGAAGGGATTTCATCTGTCTCTCCTAGACAAAGGGTCAGGCCAGCCCCGCCAGTGCGCGGGAGTGGGAAGGCCCTGCGGTCATCCGCGAGGCAAGGGGCGCGAGGGCATGGCCCTGCGCACAGAAAAGATGCAGCGCCTCGGGACGCGCCCGCAGATAGACGGGTGCCCCCAATTGCCAGCGTGGCGGCAGCTGCGTGGTATGGGTCAGCGTCAGCGGTCCCGCCTCGTCGGCAAGGCGGAGGGTGATGATCCACGCCCCGCCCGTGGGCAGGATCTCCTCGATCACCGCCGGAAGGCCGCTCTCGTGTCCGAGCGAGATCCCCTCCGGACGGAGACCAAGCATCTCGCCCTGCGGATGCGCGCCCTGCATCAGCGCACGGGCGGTATGACTGCGTGCGGGGATCAGATTGATCGGCGGGTTGCCGATGAACTCGGCCACGAAGCAGTTGGCAGGTTGACCATAGATCTCGTCGGGGCGCCCGAATTGCTGCAGGCGTCCCCCGGCCATCACCGCGATATGGGTGGCAAGCGTCATCGCCTCCCATTGGTCATGGGTCACAAAGACGATGGTGGTGCCGAAATCGCGATGCAGCCGCGCCAGTTCAGCCCGCATCGAGAGCCGCAGCGCCGCATCGAGATTGGACAGCGGCTCGTCGAGTAGAAGCACCCCGGGCGAGACCGCCAGAGTGCGCGCGAGCGCCACCCGCTGCTGCTGCCCGCCCGACAGCTGGGCGGGATAGCGGTTCTCCAGCCCCTCGATACGCAGGGTCCGCACCATCTCGGCCACGCGGATCTTGCGCGCAGGTTTGGGCATTCGGGCGACCTTCAGACCGAAGGCGATATTCTCGGCCACCGTCATATGCGGCCAGAGCGCATAGGACTGGAACACGAGCCCCAGCCCGCGCTTCTCGGGCGGCACGAAGACGCCTTTGGCGGTGCTGTCGAGCACTTGCTCGCCGATGCGGATCTCGCCCCCCGTCGTGGCCTCGAGCCCGCAGATCATCCTGAGCGTGGTCGATTTCCCGCAGCCCGAGGGGCCGAGGATACAGGTGAAGGAGCCATGCTCGATGCTGAGCGTGAGGTCATCGACCGCGGGGGCCGCGCCTTTGGCATAGCGTTTCTCGAGATGGTCGAGTTGGATCATCGGCATCGGTCAGCTCTCCAGACCTTGGGCCAGTCCGTTGCGGGTGAGCCGGTTGATCACGATCGTGCCAGCAAGGGCGATCAGCGCGATCATCAGCACCACGGCATTGGCGGCCTGGGTGTAGTTGTAATCGATCAAGCGTAGGGAATAGGTGGTCAGCACATCGGTCGCGGGCACGGCGAGGATGATGAAGAGACTGACCCCCTTAATCCCCGAGATGAAAGGCATGAGCACGGCACTCACCAGCGCGCCTTTCTGGATCGGCACGATGATGGCGCGCATGCGGTGCAACCAGCCCGCCCCCGCGATCCGCGCGCTTTCCTCGACCTCGCGCCCCAGCTGCGTCATCGCCGCAATCCCTGCGCGCGAGGCAAAGGGCATCTGGTCGGCCACCAATGCCAGAAGCAGGATATAGGGCGTGCCATAAAGCGCCGGGATCGGCCCGTGGGGGACGGCAAACAGCGACAGGAAGGCCGCGGCAAAGGCGATACCCGGCACCAGATAGGGGAAGAAGGTCACCTGCCGCAGCGCCACACCCACCGCCCGCACCGGCACGCGGGTGACCACATAGCCCACCAGCAGCCCCGCGAGGCCCGCTATCAGCGAGGCCGCGCCCACAATGCGAACCGAATTCCAGACCGCCGCCCAGAATTCGGGCGCGCGCAGGATGCCGGTCTTGAGCGCGACCGTGTCGAGCCCGGTGCCGATCCAGTAGGCCAGCGTGAAATTGGCGGCATTGAAGCGGCCCGGCAGGATCATCACCGTCGAGAGTGCGAGCACCCCCAATGGCACAACCACCGACACCAGCACCACCCCAAGGACGAGCCCGAATGCCGGAAGATGCCAGCGCCCCAGAATGCGGCGGCGTTCCATCGCGCCCTTGCCTCCGATCGTGGCAAAACGTCTGGCCTCGCGCATCATCCATGTATCGATGCCCAGCGTCACCATCCCCACCAGCATGATCACCCCCGCAAAAACCGCCGCCATGCCGGTCTGCTGGGTGCCGATGGCACGGTAGAGCGATGTTGCCAGCGTCTCGAAATGTACGGGCAGGCCCAGAACATAGGGCACGGAGAACTCGCCCACCGCATCGGCAAACATCAGAAGGCAGGCCGACATCACCGCAGGCCGCATCAGCGGCACCACGATCCGCAGCGCGATGGTGCCCCGACCCGCACCCAGCATCCGCCCCGCCTCCTCGAGCTGGCTGTCCATGCGTTTGAGCGCATTGCCCACCAGCAGGATGACGAAGGGGATATAGTTGAGCACCATGATCACGATGGTCGGAACCGCGCCATAGGAGATCCAGTCGGGCAGCTGCAGCCCCATCGCCTCGAACCAGCCGGGCTGGCCACCGGTGGTGGCGTTCTTGAAGAGCACAGTCCATGCGAGGGCGAAGGTCCATGCCGGCAGCATGAAGGGCACGATGAGTGCGGTGGAGAGCCAGCGCCTGCCCCGGAGATCCGAGCGCACCAGAAGCCATGCGAGCCCCGTGCCGATCCCCAGCGCCAGCGCGGTCGAGAGGCCTGCCACGGCGAGCGTGTTCCATAATGGCGTCCAGAAGAGGATCTGCGACATGCGCGAGAACAGCGCACGTCCGAGATAATAGCCCGTCCAGCTGCCGGCCTCTCCGCCTGTGCGCGCCGTATCACCGGCCTGCGTGACGAAGATATCCGACAGGATGGTGCACACGGGCGCCACGATCAGCGCGCAGAAGACCGCCAGCAGCACGAGCCCGATCGCGAGTGTCGGATCCTGCCGTGCGACGGCGAACCGGTGGCGCAACCGCGCCGCTTTGCCTGCTGTTGTATCGAACCCGATCATTGCCCACCCGTCCTGTTGTCGGGGCTGTTCTAGGAGCAGCGCATGACAGGGAAGTGACAATTTGCACATATGTGCAAAATAAATGACGCATGATCGGCTTACGGCACCAGGCCGCGACGAAAGACGAGATATCCGGCGCGTGGATCGCTGAACATCCCTCCGCTGCCCTGACCGCCTGAAATCCCGCACGGATGATGTCCGCAAGATCCAACCAACGACCGGTCACCGCTCTTTATGGTTACTCTCCGGCGCGCCGCGGCTTACAGGGCTGCACGATTTACAGTCATTCCGCTTAAAAAACACCCAATCAAGCAGATAGGCTTTGAATCCACTTGCAAAACCACCGGCGGAAGACCAAGCGGTAAAACGCTGAAAATAGGGAAATTAAGTTATATTAATGTTGTTAATATAAACCTGGACTATACTTCTAAAAGCTCCTCCCTCTTTCCATCCAGCGGCGATACTGACTGTGTCGCAGAAAACTTACCTGTGATTGGACTTGGCTTTGCCCGCACTCTTCATCATCGTCTTTGTTTCCATCTCGCTTGTGGCGGGCTCGGCCATCGCCTACCTGATCGGAGCCTCTGCGGTCCTGACCTTCCTGGCCGTCGGCAAGGACCAGTTTCTCGCCGTGCTTCCCCAACGCCTCTTCAGCCAGCTCGACAGCTTCGCCTTCCTCGCAATGCCGCTCTTCATTCTGGCAGGGGACCTGATGAACCGCGGCGGCGTCGCCAATGCGCTGATCGAATTCTCGATGGCGGTCTTTGGCCGCCTCAAAGGCGGGCTCGGGCATGTGAATGTGGTAACGTCCGTCTTCTTTGCCGGCGTGTCGGGCTCGGCCACGGCAGATGCGGCGGCCCTCGGCAACTCGCTTGTGCCCGAAATGGAACGCCGCGGCTATACGCGGGAATATGCCTCGGCCATCACCGGCGCCTCATCGATCATCGGGCCGATCATTCCGCCCTCCTCGATCATGATCTTCTACGGCGCGCTGATGGGCACCAATGTGACCGCGCTTTTCGCTGCTGGTATCGTTCCGGGCCTCCTGCTCGCAGTCATGCTGATGGCAATGAACGCCTATTTTGCCCATCGCGACGACCATCCGGGCGGCAAGGATCTGGATCTTCCCCGATTCTGGCCGTCGCTCCTGCGCGCCATCCCGGCCCTGATGTTGCCCGCGATCATTCTTGGCGGCACGCTTTTCGGCATCATGACGCCTGCCGAGGCCGCTGCCGTGGCCGTGCTTGCCGCCATTGTCGTCGGGATGGGCTACGGCCATCTGACCTTCCGCGGCATCCTCGATAGCCTGATGCGCACCGCCGTCATGCTGGGTGGGCTCTTCATCCTGCTCTGCGCCATCTCCACCTTCTCCTATATCGCCGCCCTCGAGGAATGGCCGCAGGCAATCCAGCATCTCGTGCAGGGATGGGGCCTGGGCCCGATCGGTTATCTGATGCTCATCAACGCGATCTTCCTCGGCGCCGGTATGGTGATGGATGTAAAAGCGGCTGTGGCCCTCTTCGCCCCGATCTTCGTGCCTGCGGCACTGGCAATGGGCATCGACCCTGTGCATCTGGCGATCGTGATCTGCTTCAATATCACCGTGGGTCTGCTGTCGCCGCCGCTGGGGTCGGTCCTGCTGATCCTGTCGACCGTGGTGAAGCTCGAATACTGGACGCTCATCCGCGTGACCCTGCCCTTCCTCGTGGCCGAAATCGCGCTGCTTTTCGTGCTGACCTATGTCCCTTCCCTGACCCTGGCGCTTCCCCATGCGCTTGGCCTGCACTGACCCTCCCACCCAAAGGATCTTCCCTATGACCCGTTTTGCTCCCCTCATGGCCACTGCGGCCCTCCTTCTCGGCACCACCGCGCTGCAGGCCTCCGAGATCAAGATCGGCTTCAACAATGTCGATGATGCCGAGATCAATGGCGAGGCCGCCTTCGCCCATGGCTTCCGCGATGCGCTCAAAGGCACCGATTTCACCGTCTCGCTCTTCCCCTCCGATACGTTGGGCAAGGAAAAGGAACGCCTCGACCAGGTCTCGACCGGCCTTCTCGAGATCGATCTGGGCGCGATCTCCACCGCCTATTCGCTCTCGCCGTTGCTCAAGGGCGCGACCCTGCCTTTCTTCTTCAGCGATGACGCGGAGATGGACAAGATCACCAGCGAGCCCGCGATGATGGAAGCCTTCAACGCCCCCATGCTCGAAACCGGTGTGCGCTTCGAGGGTCTCAACATCATCGGCACGCCGATGGGTATCCACAACTCCAAGCACCCCGTATCCACCGTCGAGGACCTGTCGGATCTGCGCTTCCGCGCGCTCAATGGCGAGCAGCTCTCGCTGATGGAAGCGCTCGGCACCCATGGCACCGTGATCGCCTGGGCCGAGGTGGCCAACGCCATCCAGACCGGCGTGACCGATGGCTATTTCAATCCGCCCTCCTCCTCGCTGCGCACCGGCCATACGAGCTTCCTGAAATATTACACCCCCGCCGATCTTTTCCCCTCGACCCGCGCGGTCATGATCTCGGATGACTGGTATCAGGGCCTCTCGGACGAGGAGAAGACCCAGATCGACGCGGCGCTTGCCGCCGGTTTCAAGGCCAATCGCGAGTGGATTGCGGACTGGTCCTCGAAAGTGGATGGCAAGCTCGAAGAAGCGGGCGTGACGATCACCCCGCTGGCCACAGGCGAGCGTGACAAGATGGAAGCGCTGGCCAAGCCGCTCTGGGCCACGACCCTGACCGCGGACGAGCTGAAAACATGGCAGGATGCCAAAGCGGCAGCTGACAGCAAGTAAGGAGCGGGACATGGGACCGATCAGAACCGTTATCCTGAGGACCAGTGCGGTTCTCGATCGTCTCGCCAGCGTGGTCACCTGTATCGCGCTGGTCCTCCTTGTGGGGATCGTGCTCCTGCAGGTCGTGGCGCGCTATCTCTTCGACCAGCCGCCAAGCTGGACCGAGGAGGCGGCACGCTACGCCATGATCTGGGCCGGCCTCATCGGCGCCAGCATGGCCTTCAAGCGCCGCTTCGATCCGGCGCTGATGAACAGCGTGAAGGGCGGCCCGCTCTGGCTGCAGACGGGGGCGGAACTCCTGCGCTCGATCGTGGTCATTATCTATCTCGGACCGATCCTGCTCTACTGCTTTGTCGGGCCGAACCTCAACCTCGCCCGCGGCTTCCTGCTGCGCCATTCCAAGACCATGGCCGAGGCGCTGCCCTTCACCACCTTCTGGGTGGCGATCGCGGTGCCCCTGATGATCCTCATGGTGTTCGTCCATCTGGTTGCGCGCCATATGGGGGACCGCCCGCCCGCAGATAGCGACGCGATCGAGGAGTGATCCATGTATGATCTGATCCTTCGCGGCGGGGTCCTGTGCGACCCCGTCTCCGCTCGCGAAGGGCGGTTCGACATCGCCTTCGAGGCCGGTAAAATCTCCAAGGTCGCCCCCGAGATCACCGCGCCCGCGCGCAGGGTCGAGGATGTGACGGGGCTGCATGTCCTACCCGGCATCATCGATTCCCATGTCCATGTCTCGAACTGGATGGGCGGCGCCGCAGGCCACCGGATGCTGGCGCTTGCGGGGGTGACCACAGCCCTCGACATGGCCGGCCCCATTGACAGCGTGATGGAGATCGCGGCCCGCACCGGCACCGGCCTGACGCTGGCCTGTATCGACTATATCCGCCCCGGCCATACGGTCGAGGGCACGGATCCCGACATGCCCGAACTCGAGGCGGCACTGGCCAGAGCCCGCCAGGCGGGGGCGGTCGGGCTCAAGATCCTTGGCGGGCATTTTCCGCTCTCGGCCACTGCCTCTGGCCGCGTGATCGAGCTTTGCGCCCGCGAGGGTGCGCATGTGGCCTTCCATGCAGGCACGCTCGAAACTCCGCAGAACCTGCACGGGATGCGCGAGGCCTGCGATCTGGCGGCGGGGCATCCGCTGCATCTGCCGCATGTGAATGCCTATGCGCGCGGCTTCGAGGCCTCCGCCCATCTCGAGGCATGGGAGGCGACCCGGATCCTGAGCGCCCATCCCAATATCTGGTCCGAAAGCTATCTGGCCCCTATCAATGGCAATTCGGCCAAATGTTCCAATGGCATCCCCGAAAGCGTCGCAACCCAGCGCAACCTGATCGCGGGCGGCTACACCCCCGATCTCGACGGTATGGCCAAGGCGATTGCCGAGGGCTGGGCGTGGATCCATCTCTACGAGGATGGTGTCACGCATCTGGAAACCGGCCCAGTTGCCGTGCAGGCCTGGCGAGAGGCGATGACCGATATCGGTATGAGTTTCTTCGTCAATCCGCCCGAAACCAGCCTGTCGCTGGCCATTCTCAAACGCGACGATGGCAGTTTCGCCATCGATGCGCTGGCCACCGATGGCGGGGGGCTGCCGCGCAACGACCTGTGCGAGCGCGGGCTGGCACTTGTCCATCTCGGCGCGCTGAGGCTGGCGGAGTTCGTGCACAAAACCTCGGTCGCTCCGGCGCGGATGATGGGCCTGTCGGGTAGCAAGGGGCATCTGGGCATCGGCGCGGATGCGGATGTGACGGTGATCGATCTGGCCGCGCGCAAACCGGTACTGAGCTATGGCGAGGGCCGTGCGATCCTCGAACGTGGCAAGGTGGTGGGTCAGGGCACCACGATGATCGTGCCGCCCGAGGGCCGCGCACGCGCAGAAAGCCTCAGGCTGCGGGTGCACATCGCCCAAGCCGGAAGCTTCCGTCCCGTCTCGCCGCTCTACAGAGCCTGATCTACTGGGCCTGACTCAGCTCTCGAGGCTCCCGCGCAGAGCCTCGACGAAGCCCATGAGAAGGCTCGAATGCGGAACGCCCTTCCGTGTCAGGATCGAGGCGCGGATCTCGCAGGCCGGCACGAAGGGCCGCGCCACCAGACCCTTTTGCAGATAGGGCTCGGCGGAATAGGGATCGACGATCGTTACCCCCATACCACCCGCCGCAAGCGCCGCCGCAGTCTGGCAGTAGCGCACCTCGATCTGGGGCCGGAAGGCCGCATTGTCGGTGGCAAAGCTCTTGGCCACAAGCCGCCCCAGATGCGAGGCCTGATCGATGCCCACCAGCGGACTGCCCACCAGTTGCTGTGCCGAGATCTGCACCTCCTGCGCCAGCGGATCCTCCTCGGGCACCAGAACGACCATCTGGCTGCGCTCGATCAGCTCGGAATTCACCGTCTCCAGCCGCTCGGCATTGAGCACGAGCCCGATATCGACCTGCCCCGTCTCGACCGCCTCCAGCACATTCGCCAGACGCCGCACATCATAGGAAATGGTGACCTCGGGGCGGCTTGCCAGAAAGGCGCGCAGGGCCTTGGGGCCCAGCGAATACCCCAGAGGCGGCGTCGCGATCACCCGCAAACGTCCGACCCGCCCGCTGCGCATATCCCGCGCCCGCGTCGAGAACGACCGCAAGAGCCCGAAAAGCGGGCGGATTTCCTCGAAGAGGTCACGCGCCTCTGCGGTAGGCTGCAGACGCCGCCCTGTGCGGTCAAATAGCGTCAACGCCAGCTGGCTTTCCAGCTGGCGCAACCCCGCCGAGACCGCAGGCTGTGAGATGCCCAGAAATTCCGCCGTTTCCACGGTGGTCGAGCACCGCATCATGGCCGCAAATATCTCCAGCAATCGCAAGGAGATATCCGGCAGGCCCTCGATTTTTTCCATGTTGGTCGATCCTTTTTGAGGCATGTTACCCCAGGATCGTTCCGAGTGCGATTGCCGCCGCTGCCAAAACCGGATCAATAATCGCAAGTCCCGTATCGCGCTCGAGCCGTGCCCTGATCGGCGCCATGCCGGCACATCCCAGCACGATGGCCCCCGCACCCGCATCCCCCAGTTCGCGCGCCCGCGCGCAGACAAGACCGTAGACGGCCTCATCGCGCCCCGAGGCTTCGGCAGAGACACCAGGCAGCGCCAGCTCGCCCGCAAGCCGCGCCTCGACCCCCATCTGGCGGATCTTGCGCAGATGGCGCGGGATCGACCGCTCGGAAAGCGCGATGATCCCGAACCGGTCGGCTCGTGCCAGCGCCGTCAGGATCGCGGCCTCCTGACAGCCGATCGCGGGTTTTGTCCCTTCGGCGCGCAGGAGATCCAGCCCAGGATCGGAAAAACAGGCGGTGATATAGGCACGCGCATCGGGGCGCGAGCGCGCCATTTCCAGCACATCGAGACCGCCGCGAGCCACATCCTCGTCACTGGCAATCGTCGCGGGGCCATGGGCAATGCCCACCGCCTCGAAATGCGGGCCCAGAGGCGCCACCGCGCGGGCAATGCCCTCGGTCACCGCCTGCGCGCTATTGGGATTGATGATCAGGATCTTACCCATCAACGTAACTCCGTTCCGAAATTCTGCCTTGGATCGAATTCCTTGGCCATATAACCGGAGGTCGCGCGCAGATCCGCCGGCGCCCGACCGAAGAACCGGCCCTGCCCCTCGCGCGCCACCAGTTTGTCCTCCTCAACGATCACCTGACCACGGGTCATCACCAGTTTCGGCACACCGGTCAGCGCCATCCCCTCGAAGGGCGTGTAATCCATATTGTCATGCTGGTCGGCCAGCCGGACCGTGCGGGTTTCCTCGGGGTCCCAGATCGCGATATCGGCATCCCACCCCGGTGCGATGCGCCCCTTGGTGGTGCAGCCGAAGACTTTGGCTGTATTGGTGGCCGAGAGCGCCACGAACTGTTCGGGCGTGATCCGGCCCTTTACCACCCCTTCGGAGAAGAGATAGGGAAGACGCGCGGCAATGCCGGGCATGCCATTGGCTATCTTGGGATAGGGAGCATCGGCTCCGTTCAGGAATTTCCCCGTCTCGTCATAGCGGTAGGGCGCGTGATCGGAATGGACCCCCACAAAGGTGCCCATGCGGATATGTTTCCAGAGCGCCTCTTGCGTGGCCGCATCGCGCAGCGGCGGCGAGCACATGAACTTCGCCCCCTCCATACCGGGACGGTCGAGATCATCGCGGGACAGCGCCAGATAGTGCGGGCAGGTCTCGGCATAGAGTTTCGCGCCATTCCACTGCTCGCGCCGCACGATCTCGGCGCCGCCCGCGGTGGAGACATGGACGATAAACAGGGGCGCATCGACGAGCTTGGCCAGCTGGATCGCGCGGTTGATCGCCTCTTCCTCGGCCAGCTCGGGACGGGAAATGGCATGATATTTGGGGGCGGTCAGCCCCTTGGCCGCCAGACGCCCATTCATCCAACTGACCATGTCGTTATTCTCGGCATGGACCATGGTGATCGCGCCATGCGCGCGCGCCACGCTCAGGATGTCGAGCATCCCGCCATCGCCCAGATTCATCAGATCATAGGTCATGAAGACCTTGAAGGACGTGATGCCACGGGCGAATGCGCGGGGGAGTTCCTCGCGCAGCACGGTTTCGGTCGGGTCGGAAATGATCAGGTGATAGCTATAGTCGATGACCGAGCGCGAACCCCGCGCATCATAGGTCGCGATCACCTCATCCACAGATTGCCCGCGATGCTGTGCGGCAAAGGGGATGAAAGAGGAATTGCCGCCGAAGGCCGCCGAGATCGAGCCGGAGAGATAGTCATCGGCGCTCATCACGCCCGAGGAGCTTTCCTGTGCGATATGGGCATGGGTCTCGATCCCGCCGGGCATCACGAGACGTCCGCCGGCATCGATCCGGCGCGCGCCTCCCTGCAGTGTTTCGCAGACGGCCGCAATGCGGCCGTCCCTGATACCGAGATCCCCTTTGAACAGGCCGTCGGCGGTGACCACGGTCCCTCCATGGATCACGGTATCGAATGTCATTGCGCGGGTTCTTTCACGCCGGTTTGCGACACGATCAGACCGTAATGCTCGGTGCGGCGATGGGCCTCGAAATTGAACACCGTCGATTTGCCGAAGGCGCATTTGTCGAAATCGGCCTCGGCCACGATCAGCTCGTCGCCCTCGCCTGTCGCACGCGCAATCACGAACCCGTCGGGATCGACGATGATCGAGCCTGCGAACATATGGTTGCCGTCTTCCATGCCGCATTTGGCCACGGCCACCGCATAGGTCGAGTTCTGGTAGGCGCCTGCACAGACCGACAGCTCATGGTGATAGACGCGGCGCTCGATGCCCTCGTCCTTCGAGAGATTGTTCTGCGAAGGGGTGTTATAGCCGATGGTCACGAGCTGTACGCCCTGCAGCCCCATCACGCGCCAGCTTTCCGGCCAGCGGCGGTCATTGCAGATTGCCAGACCCATGATCACACCCTGATTGCGCACCACATTGAAGCCGGTATCGCCCGCAAGGAAGTAACGCTTTTCAAGGTGCTGGTGGCTGCGCTCGGGCTCGTATTCGGCATGGCCCGGCAAGTGGGTCTTGCGGTATTTCAGCACGATCTCGCCTTCGGGGGACACGATGATCGAGGTGTTGAAATGCTCGCCTTCGGGCGTCAGTTCGCAATA
Source organism: Thioclava kandeliae (assembly GCF_040297545.1). NCBI lineage: Bacteria > Pseudomonadati > Pseudomonadota > Alphaproteobacteria > Rhodobacterales > Paracoccaceae > Thioclava > Thioclava kandeliae. Next base: position 26,553 of record NZ_JAYWLC010000013.1, on the reverse strand, counting down.
ACCGAAGGAGAAGCCCATACCGTAGCCCTTGGCTTTGGCAAAGAGCGGCGCGGTGGCGTGGTTCGGCATCTCGGTCTCGAACCAGTGGTCGAACTCGGCGCGATCCTCGACATAGAAGCGCGGGAAGAATGTTGTGAGCGTCATCTCCGGATAGGTCAGGAATTCGACGCCCTTCTCATGCGCCTGATCCATCAGCGCCATCATCCGCGCGACAACCTCTTCGCGGGTCTCCGCTTTCTGGATGCCGCCGATCTGGGCGCCGCCGATAATCATCTTGGTCATTTTCAGTCTTCCTTTCGGGTTATTTCACGGCCAAGCCACGCTGGAAGCGCGAGATCACCCGCACCAGCGGCCACAACACGGCTAGATAGAGAAGCGCCGCCAGAACAAGGGGCGAGGCGTTATAGGTCACCGAGCGGGCCATATTGGCCGAGTAGAGCAGCTCGGATAGCGACACGACGGAGGCCAGCGAGGTCAGCTTCACCACCTCCACCGTGTTCGACAAAAGATCGGGCAACACGTTGCGCACAGCCTGCGGCAGCACCACCGAGACCATGGTCTGTGTGGATGAGAGACCCGTGGCCCGTGCAGCCTCGGTCTGGCCCTTGGGAACGGCATTGATGCCTGCGCGGAACACTTCGGCGAAATAGGCCGAGTTGTTCATGAAAAAGGCGATCACCACCGCCACGAAGGGCGACAGCTCGATCCCCGCAAATGGCAGCCCCGAATAGACGAAGATCAGCAGCACAAGCGGCGGGATGGCGCGGAAGAGGTCGATATACACCACCGCGCTCCAACGCAGCCAGCCCCGCGGGCTGAGCGCGCCGAGCGCCAGCATCAGCCCGCCAAAGAGACCGCAGACGATCACCACGGCGCAGAGTTCCAGCGTGGTGACGGCGCCTTTGAGAAGCAGGGGCAGCGCCTGCATCATGATGTCGATATTGAAGAATGTGGTCAGGAACATATCCATGGGGCGCCCCTTACGTCCGGTAGGTGAAGCGGCGTTCCACCCAGTGGGACGCAATAACGGCGGGGATGAAAATCACCAGATAGGCAAGCGCGGCCATGGTCAGCGGCGTGGCCGATCCCGAAAAGCTCTGTGCCGAGGAGGAGACCGAGAGGATCTCCTTCACCCCGATCACCGAGCCGAGCGCGGTGAGTTTGGTGGTGGCCAGCACGCGGTTGACGAGCGGCGGAATGCCCATGCGCAGCGCTTGCGGGAAGGCGATATAGGCCAGCGTCTGCAACTTCGAGAGGCCCGTGGCACGTCCGGCCTCCCATTGGCCTGCGGAGACAGAGGTCAGACCGCCCCAGAAGATCTCTTCGGCAAAGGCTGTCAGCACCGCCGAGAGCACCAGCCAGATCACCACCTCGGCCGAGAGGTTCAGCCCCACCGAGGGCATCCCGAAATAGAAGATCAGGATCAGCACCAGCGGCGGCAACGCGCGCATGATATCGGCGAAGACGATGATGAAGAAGTTCACCACTTTCAGATTGGCCGCCCTGAGGCAGGCCAGCAGCCCGCCCAGCACGACGCCGGTCACGATCGTGGCCATCGCGAGATAGAGCGTGACGCCCATCGCCGCCACGACCTGCGGCAGGTATTTGTCGATCACGGCGGGGTTGAAAAACGTATCGAGAAACCGCATCAGGCCGCCTCATGCCCCGAAACACGCGACAGGAACGTCTTCAGGCGCTCCGATTGCGGATTGCCGAAGATCTCCTCCGGCGGGCCCTGTTCGATGACATAGCCCCCATCCATGAACACCACCCGGTCAGCGGCCTCACGGGCGAAGGCCATCTCGTGGCTGACCACCAGCATGGTCATGCCCTTTTCGCGCAGCTCCTTCATCACCTTGAGCACCGAGCCAACCAGTTCGGGGTCGAGCGCAGAGGTCGGCTCGTCAAACAGCATCACCTTGGGATCGAGCGCCACCGCGCGGGCGATGGCCACACGCTGCTGCTGGCCGCCCGACAGCTCGGAGGGTTTTGCATGGGCCTTGTGCTTGAGCCCGACCTGATCGAGCATCTCGAGCGCGCGGGCCTCCGCCTCGGGCTTGGAGCGCCCCAATGCCTTGACCTGCGCCAGCATCACGTTTTTCAGCACCGACATATGCGGGTAGAGATGGAAGCCCTGAAACACCATACCCACCTTGAGGCGCATCTTGTCCAGATCGCGGCGGGGAATGTCGGTGATGCGCTCTCCATCGATCATGATCGCGCCCGAGGTCGGCTCCTCGAGCCGGTTACAGCAGCGCAGCATGGTGGATTTTCCCGACCCCGACGGACCGATCACGAATACCAGCTCGCCCTCGCGCACCTTGAGGTCGATATTCTTCAACACCTCGGTCTGGTCGAAGCGTTTCTCGAGCGCGTGGATCTCGAGCATGGTGCGGGGCTGGGTCATCGGGTGCCTCTTCGGGAACTTGGGTCTTGCGGGCCCGCGGGGCCCAAAGGGGCGAGCCCGTCCGGGGGAGGACGACGGGCTCGCCTGTGACGTCACATCCGTTCCGATGGATCAGAACGTGCAGGTGACGTCGTGCTCGGTCGGGTCATAGCCATCAAAGCCCGGCGTGCCATAACCCGGCGTGGGGGTGACGATAGTGGTGCCTTTGGTCGGCTCGACGCCGAACCATTTCTCGGAGAGCGATGCCATAGTGCCATCGGTCTTGAGACATTCCAGAACGCTATCGATCAGATCGCGGGTGGGCGCGTCATCCTTGCGGAAGGGGAAGGCCCAGACGAGACCCGTCGGGTATTCGTAGGACAGCGCGACCGCAGGGTTCTTCTTGACCGCCCATGCAGCGCTGGTCGAGCCGCCGAGCGAGGCATCCGCACGTCCCGAGGTGACGGCCTGGATGGCGTCGCTCGTGGTGCCGAAAGTCACGACCGTCCAGCCATAGTCCGCCGCGTGCTCGCTCAGGAAGGATTCATAGACCGAGCCCTTGTTGACAGCGATGGTCTTGCCCTTGAACGCATCGAGCCCTGCCGCACCGGACAGATCGGAGCCTTTGGGCACGACGAAGCTGAAATTGGTATCCATGAACCCTTCCGAGAAGAGCAGGTTCGAGGCACGCTCTTCGGTCACGGTCACGGGGGCCACGAGGAAATCATAGGTGCCGGCCTGCAGCGCGGGGATCAGACCCGAGAATTGCGCTGCGGTCACATCGACCGGCACACCCAGCTTCTCGCCGATCGCCTTGGCCAGATCGATATTGAAGCCCTCGACCTCGCCCGACATCGTGGGCATGGCATGGGGGGCGAAAGTGCCGTCGAGCGCCACTTTATATCCATCGGATTTGATGGCCGCGGGCTCGGCCAGAGCGGAGGTTGCAAGCCCGAGAAGGGCGGCAGTCGTAAGAAGGAGGGTGCGGGTCATAATGGGTTCCTGTTGCCGGATCGGGAGGGGGACACTTGTTGGGTCGCGTCCCTACCCCGCAATATTCGCCAGCATCCGCACCGGATTCCAATATAGAACTGGATTATGTTTTAACTTATCATATTTGATCTGCTTATATATAGAGACACGCATGTGTCTGGACCGGATCAGAAACCCGCTATCCATTTGGAAAATATCGATTAATATTGGAAACTTCGGCTAGCCTGACATAAAATCCTTGCATAGCCTCCAATCGGGCAGGATTGTTGTGATTAATATTTCACCGATTGTGATAAAATATAGGCAATGTGATATTACCTCGTTTGCGATCCCGTCCCGCCTGAAAAGCCGGGGGCGAACCGCTCAGCGTGATTTCGACCTTCCGAATCCGGGATGTGCAGGGGCGCACGGCGCATTGCCTTGGCCTGTAGATCTTGATCAAGACCCGCCACCGACCGTATCCGTATCTGGAGATATACCGGCAAAGGCTAAACCTCCGGCGTATATCCTTTTTGCCCCTACCCTCGGAGAGATTCTGGTTTTGGCATCTTATTATTCTGGAACCTCCCCGCGACGTCCGGAACTCGACCCTATAAATGCCCCCCGTCTGGGAAAGAAAGGGTATCGGATGCCTGCCCGAGCGGGCTACCCCAGTAGGCCTCTTCGGGATCGACGTCTCGGAACAACCGGCCAAATGTAGCGCTCGGCTTTTCCGGCGCACAGAACTTGTCGGGCATATCCATACCCACCCCGGCGTGATCCTGGCCGAAGAGCGTCTTGCAATGCGCCGCGACGGGATGTGCACTGATCCAGCCGCGGGCGGGCCGGGTTTGATGGTCCAAATGTCGCAGGACTAGACGTTGCGGTCTGTTGCCGGCTTCCTTCCCTCGTGGGGCATATCTGCAGGTGCAAAGCCAGTATTGCGCAGCGTCAGCGCCACGATGAAGGCCACACTCATCACCGCGCCCCCGATCTCGAAGGAGCCGGTGATCGCATGGCGGAAGGCTGCCTCGATCTCGGGGCGCATGGCTGCGGGGAGCTGTGCCACCGCCTCCATCCCGCCATTCACGATGGCGCCGATATCGACATCGCCCCCCAGATGGCGCAAGCCCTGCGAGAGGCCCTGCGCCATCACCCCGCCCGAGACCGCCACGCCCGACGCCCCGCCCAGCGAGCGCAGGAAGGACATCGTGGCGGTGGCGCTGCCGATACTGGCCTTGGGCACCGCGTTCTGGACGATGGCCGTGGCATTGGGCATGGCGATGCCCATCCCGAAGCCCAGCATGGCCAGCGCCCCCCAGAAGGCGGGCACAGGCGCCGCATAGGTGGCCAGCACCGCCAATGTGCCAAGCCCCAGCGCCTCGAGCCCGACCCCCGTGACCATGAAGACCTTGGGCCGCCCCAGCCGCGCGGATAGCCTGCCGCCAAAGATCGATGTCAGGACCATCGCAAGGATCTGCGGCAGCATCATCGCGCCCGCCTGCGCCGGGTTGAGCCCCAGAACAAGCTGGAAATAGAGCGGCAGAAAGACCATCGCGCTCATCATGGCAAAGCCCATACAGGCCATGGTCAGAACCCCCGTCGAGAAGGCCCCGATCCGGAAAAGCGGAAGCGTGATCACGGGCTCTCTGGCCCGCGTCTCGACCCAAAGGAAAAGCGCAATCGCCAGCAGGCCGAGCCCGCCAAGAGCGAAGGACGCCACAGATCCCCATGCAAAGAGCGAACCACCGAGGCTGAAGAGCAGCAGGAGCGACGAGGCGCCCGTCACCAGAAGTGCGGCCCCCTCGTAATCGATCCGGTGCGGTTTGCGCGGCGGCGGTGGCGGCAGCGCGCGCCACAGAAGCGCCAACGCCAGAAGACCGATCGGCAGGTTGATATAGAACACCCAGCGCCACGAGAGCGCGGTCGTCAGCCCGCCCCCCAGCAGCGGCCCTGCAAGGCTCGAGAAGGCGAAGGCCGCAGAGAAGAACCCCTGATAGCGCACCCGCTCGCGCGGGGTAACCACATCGCTGATCACCGTCTGGGTCAGCGTCATGATCCCCCCGGCCCCCACCCCTTGCAGAAAGCGGAAGGCAATGAGCTGCGGCATGGATTGCGCCAGACCGCAAAGCATCGACATCACCAGAAATAGGCTGATCGCCCCGATCAGGAAGGCCCTGCGCCCGAACATATCCGACAGCTTGCCGAAGATCGGCGTGGCCGAGGTCGAGGCCAGCATGAAGGCCGTCACCACCCAGCTCAGATGCGCAAGCCCGCCCAGATCGCCGGCCATGCGTGGCAGGGCGGTGTTGACGATGCTCTGGTCGAGCGAGGCAAGGATCATCGACAGGATGAGCCCTGCAAACAACCGGCGCAAATGGGGTGGCAGGCCTCTGGCGGGGGGAAGGAGCGTATCGGTCATGCTGCCTTGTCGGCAAATTCCCCGACAATGGAAAGAGGACCATTCACCTTTTTTGTTACAAACGGGGCCTCTGCAAACACCCGCCCCCAGGGAATGCTCGGGGGTCTGCTGCCAGCCCCATCAGCCGCGCAGCCCTCCAGTGGCCAAATCGGGCCCTGTTGGCAGGCGCCTGCCGGACTGCGGCAATGGCATCGGGACCTTCGAGGCCCATCGCCATAGACTGTGCGATCCGCAGCGCGGCATTTGCCTTAGGGGCTGGCACACCGGTGATGATGCGCAAGCCCCCACGAAATCTGCGGGCCGGATCAGGGGCCGGATCGGGGGCCGCTTGGCCTCAGGCCGGTTCCGCCACGCCTTCGGGGACGGCGGCGCCGGTCATATAGGCCACCGCATCCGACATGCTATGCGCCTTGGGGTCGATCACGCAGAGCCGCTTTCCCAGTCGGTGGACATGGATACGGTCGGCGATCTCGAACACATGCGGCATGTTATGCGAGATCAGGATAATCGGAATACCGCGCGCGCGCACCTCCTGGATAAGGTCGAGCACGCGGCGGCTTTCCTTGACCCCGAGTGCGGCGGTGGGCTCGTCGAGGATCACCACGCGCGAGCCGAAAGCCGCAGCCCGGGCCACCGCCACCCCCTGCCGCTGGCCGCCCGAGAGCGTCTCGACGGGTTGGGAGATATTCTGGATGGTCATCAGACCCAGCTCGGCCAGCTTCTGGCGGGCGAAATCCTCCATCCCGCGCTTGTCGAGCTTGCGGAACAGCGTGCCCATGATCCCCGGCACACGCCGCTCTCGACCCATGAACATATTATCGGCAATCGAGAGGGCGGGCGACATGGCGAGCGTCTGGTAGACCGTCTCGATCCCTGCGGCCCGCGCATCATTGGGCGAGGCGAACTGGACGGGTGTGCCATCAAGGAGGATCTCGCCGGCATTGGGCTTGATCGCGCCCGAAAGCGCCTTGATCAGCGAGGATTTCCCCGCGCCATTATCGCCGATCACCGCGAGGATCTCGCCCGGCATCAGATCGAAATCGCAATGATCGAGGGCAGTGACGCGGCCATAGCGCTTCACGAGGCCGCGCGCCTGAAGAACAGCTTGGGTCATTGGGTCACCTTCCGGATGGATTGGTCGATGGTTACAGCGGCAATGATCAGCACACCGATCAGCAGATAGGTCCATTGCGGGTCGGCCCCTGCCATGCGCAAGCCCAGCTCGAACACGCCCACGATCAGCGCGCCGAACAATGCACCTATGATCGAGCCGCGCCCGCCAAAGAGCGAGATCCCCCCGATCACCACCGCGGTGATCGCCTGGATATTGCCGATGACGCCCGTGGTGGCCGAAGGCGAGACCGAGCCGAAACGGCCGATCATCACCCAACCCGCCAGCCCGCAGATGAAGCCCACCAGCATATAGACCGACATCAATGTCTTGTGGCGGCTGACACCGGCCAACTCGGCCGCCTCGGGGTCATCGCCCACCGCATAGACATGGCGCCCCCAAGCGGTCGAGCGCAGCGCATAGGCCAGCACCAGCACAACGCCCAGCATCACCACGACGCCCACGGTCAGCACCGCGCCGCCAAGCGCGAATTTGGTGCCGAGGATCTGCAGGAAAGGCGCCTCGGTCTCGATATCGCGGGCGCGGATGGTCTCGTTGCGCGAATAGAGATAGTTCACCGCCAGCACGATCTGCCACATGCCGAGCGTCACGATGAAAGGCGGAAGCTTCACGCGGCTCACGAGCCAGCCATTGATCCCGCCGATCAGCGTGCCGCAGACCAGCCCGATCACCACCGACAGCTCCGCGGGAATGCCGTAGCGGAAGGTAAACTGGCCCATGATGACCGAGCAGAGCACCGCCAGCGCCCCTACCGAGAGGTCGATCCCCGCCGTCAGGATGATCAGCGCCTGAGCGGCGGCCAGAATGCCCACGATCTGCACCTGCTGGAGCACCAGCGTCAGCGCGAAGGGCGAGAAGAACTTGCTCCCCAGCACCAGCCCGAACACGACAAGCGCGCCCACAAGCACGATCAGCGGCACCAACGCCGGATTGGTATGGAGCGCCTCATGAGCGCGACCCGCAAACCCTTTTCGCGCTGGCTCGAATTCGGCAAACCGCTCGGCCTCGCGTTTCTTGACCACATCTTCATATTGATCCGAGCTGCTCATGTTTCCCCCCATGAGTGCAGGAGCGCAGCGCTCCGTCCGTGTTCCCAACCCGCCCTCGGGACGGGTTGGATGCGATCATGCTGGCACTCAGCCCCAGCACATATCCTGACCTTCGGCCACCGAGATCGACTCGACCCCCTCGACAGGCTGGTCGGTCACAAGCGCCACACCGGTATCGAAGAAGGTCTTGCCATCGGTCGCCTCGGGCTTGGTGCCATCCTTGGCGAAAGCCGCAATCGCTTCGATCCCCTTGGACGCCATCAGGAGCGGATATTGCTGCGCAGTCGCCCCGATCACACCATCGGCGATATTCTGCACACCCGGGCAGCCACCATCGACCGACACGATCAGCACATCCTTCTCGCGCCCCATGGACTTGAGCGCCTCATAGGCACCCGCGGCGGCAGGCTCGTTGATCGTGTAGACCACATCGACCATCGGATCTTTCGCAAGGAGATTCTCCATCGCCTTGCGGCCGCCTTCCTCGTTGCCCTGCGTCACATCATGGCCGACGATGCGCGGATCGCTCTCGTCGCCCCACTGGTTGGGATCGGCCAGATCAATGCCGAAGCCCTGCATGAAGCCCTGATCGCGCATCACGCCCACGGTGGGCTGGCTGACATCGAGATCGAGGAAGGCGATCCGGGCATCCTGTGCCTTATCCCCCAGCTTGGCCTTGGCCCATTGGCCGATCAGCTCGCCCGCATGGAAATTGTCGGTGGCAAAGGTCATATCGGCGGCATCGATCGGATCGAGCGGCGTGTCGAGCGCGATCACCAAGAGCCCCGCCGCCCGCGCAGCCTCGATCGACGGCACGATGGCCGAGGTGCTTGATGCGGTGATAAGGATCCCCTTGGCGCCGTTGGCGATACAGGTCTCAACGGCGTTCACCTGCGTCTCGTTATCGCCATCGACCTTGCCGGCATAGCTGTTGAGCGTGATGCCCAGCTCTTTCGCCTTGGCCTCGGCACCTTCACGCATCTTGACGAAGAATGGATTGGTATCTGTCTTTGTGATCAGGCAGGCGCTTGTATCTGCCGCCCATGCCCCTGCCGCCGAGACAGCAAGCGTCAGCACGCTGACCGAAATCAGTGTTTTCATCGGATCTTCCTCCCTAGAAGTCTCCCGTGCCCTCCTCAAAGCACGGCAACCGGACGATACCGGTCTGTCTCACGGTGGCATTCCGCGCAAAACGCGTCAATAAATAATTCCAATTGATTTATATATTTTTCCCTTTAGCTTAATCGAACGTGGAGGATGAGACATGGATGGAAGCGAGATCCGCGCCCTCGGAGGGGGTGTCAATCATATCGGTGCGCGCGCGCATAACGAGCGGCTGATCCTGTCGACAATCCAGCGCCATGGCGAATTGCCGGGCATGGATATCGCCAAGCTGACGGGGCTGACCCCGCAAACCGTCTCCAATATTTTGAAAAAACTGGAAAATGACGGGTTTCTCTTGCGCGGAACACCCAAGCGCGGGCGGATCGGGAAACCCTCGACACCGATGGCGATCAATCCCGATGGCGCGCTGTCTTTCGGGTTCAAGATCGGGCGGCGGTCGGCGGATCTCATGGTTATGAACCTTGCCGGAGAGGTGCTGGCCGAGGAGCAGACCACCTATCGCTACCCGATGCCCGATGCGCTCTTCGCCTATCTCGAATCGGGGATGGAGCGGCTGACGCAGGGGCTGAGCCCGCTGCAGAAAGAACGCATCTGCGGGCTTGGAATCGCGGCGCCCGCCGAAATCTGGAGCTGGACCGAGGCGCTCGACGCTCCCGCCGGTTTCTCGATCTGGCGTGAGACCGACATCCAGGCCGAAGTCGCGCGGATTACCGATCTGCCGCTGATTACGCAGAATGACGGCACCGCCGCCTGCCGCGCCGAACATGTCTTCGGGCGCGGGCGGGAATTCGGCGATTACGCCTATTTCTTCATAGGCTCCTTCATCGGCGGCGGCGTGGTGCTCGACTCAAAAGTCGTTGTGGGCGGCAAGGGCAATGCGGGGGCCTTCGGCTCGTTGCGCGTGCCCGGTCCGGATGGCGCAGAGGTGCAGCTTCTGGACGCCGCCTCCCTCTATCTCCTTGAGAACGCGATCGCGCGTGAGGGGCTCGATACCTCCGCGCTCTGGACCCGCCCGCAGGACTGGAGCGGGTTCGAGCGCCAGCTCGGACCATGGATCGACACCACCGCCCGCGCGCTCGCCCATGCCATCCGCTCCATCGGCGCGGTCATGGATTTCGAGGCCGTGCTGATCGGCGGCGCCATGCCAGAGGAGGTGCGCGCCCGGATCGTGACCCGCACCACCGCCGCTCTGGCCCAGCTCGACACGCGCGGTCTGATCCCGCCCGCCCCGCAACTGGCCCAGACCGGCTCCAATGCCCGCACATTGGGCGCGGCCTGTGGCCCCGTCTTCGACCGCTATTTCCTGCAATAAGCGCGCCAACGGCCCATAATCATGAGAATTCCGATGAATGAACGTCTCCCCTTCGTCGGGCAGGGAATGCGCTTGCCTTTCCTGCTGCTGATCATCTGTTTTACCGTCTGGGGGGTGGCCGCCAACCTGACCGACCCGCTGGTGCAGGTCTTCTCGCGGATCTTCTCGATGAGTTCACTACAGGCCTCGCTCGTGCAGTTCTCCTATTACGGGGCCTATTTTCTGCTGGCGCTGCCTGCCGCCTTCATCAACCGCCGCTTCAGTTACAAGACAGGCATGCTGACGGGGCTCGGGCTTGCGACCATCGGCGCCTTCCTGTTCTATCCTGCAAGCCTGATGATGACTTATGGCTTTTTTCTGGCCGCGCTTTTCTGTCTGGCGGGCGGGCTCTCGATTCTCGAGACCTCTGCCAATCCCTTTGTCATCTCGCTGGGTCCCGAAGCCACCGCCACCCGCCGCCTCAACCTCGCACAGGCGTTCAACCCCGTGGGCACGAATATCGGCGTCCTGCTCTCGGCCACACTGATCCTGCCCAATCTCAACCCCGCCACAGATGCCGAACGCGCTGCAATGGCGCCCGCGCAGCTTGACGCGATCCGGCAGAACGAATTGGCCGCGGTGATGGGGCCCTATGTGGCACTGGCCTTCGTGCTGCTGTCGATCTGGCTGGCAATCGCGCTCAAACGCTTGCCCGAGCGCACCGCAAAACGGCGCGACGCACCGGCCCACAACTTTAACGCAGCCCTGCGACGGCTCCTGCGCAACCGCCACTATGCCTTTGGTGTTGTTGCGCAATTCTTCAATGTCGCGGCACAGACATGCACATGGACCTTCACCATCCAATATGTCTTGGGCGCAATCGGCGGCAGCGAGGCCGAGGCCGGATGGGTGCTGCAGGCGAGCCTTCTGGTTTTCCTGCTGGCGCGCTTTGTCATGGTAGGTCTGATGACCGTCATCCGGCCCGCACGGCTTCTTTGTGCTATGGCCCTCCTCGGGACGGGCCTGTGCCTCTTTGCGGCGGGCCTGCCCGGTCTGGCGGGGGTCTGGGCGGTGACGGGGCTCTCGGCCTGTCTCTCGCTCATGTTCCCCACGATCTATGGGATCGCGCTCGAAGGGCTTGGAGAGGATACCAAATTCGGGGCTGCGGGCCTTGTCATGGCGATTGCTGGCGGGGCGGTCATGCCGATGGTGCAGGCTGCCATGCTGGACCGGTTCGGGCCGGCGCTCTCCTATCTCGTCCCCGCTCTCTGCTTCGCTGTGGTGAGCGCCTATGCGCTCTTTGACCTGACCTCCGAGCGGCGGCACCACTGAGTCCGCTCTTCCCCAAGATCCTCAGAACCTCCATCGAACGCCCGAAGAGATTCGGGCGTTTTTAAACAATCGAATTGACAAAACAGATGGAAAGGCACGGCGTTTGAGGTCTATCCGTCATGCAAATGACGCATGCTTCATGTGGTTTTACATCATTTTGAGGCAGACGCCTCATAAGATTAGACCGCTAATTAATCCATTTATTTTCTTAACTTATGGTGGACAGCCTCGGCAATTGACGGGCCAGTTTCGCTATAGGCTGAAAAAACCGTCGATATTCAGTCGATTAGAAATCGACTTGCCTCGGTTACCGATTGTGACAGATGACGCGCATATTAGCGCTAACCGTTTCCGAAACCGATAGAGTCAGGACTGCACAATGCCACCCAAACTCTCTCTGACGCGCCGCGGCTTCTTGGGAAGCTCGGCCGTGGGACTGTTCCTCACAGCCCTACCGCAGCAGCTTCTTGCCCAGAACACCGCGCGTCTGACCCGATTCATGTCGCTGTCACAGTTCGTGACCGGCCACGGGGCGCTTGATCCCCGCACCGGACAGGGGCTCCTCGACGGTCTTTCCGCCGCGCAGGAGGATTTCGACACCAAGGCCCGCGCGCTGGAGACGAAAATCTCCGCCACAAACGCTCCCGATGTCGAGACCCTCGCCCAGAGCCTTGAAGGTGATCCGCTCCACGATACGCTCCTTGCCATCGTCGCTGCGTGGTATTCCGGCGTGACGACCACCGGCAGTGATGCAACCGTCTATGCCTTCGATACGGCGCTGATGTACCAGCCCGCTCGCGATGCCGTGCCGATCCCGACCTATGCGCTCGACGGTCCCAACTGGTGGGTTGTCGCACCGCCTGCCCTATCCGACATGCCTGCTTTCGGGGAGCCGCTATGACCCGTTTTCCTCTGACCCGCATGGCGCGGGCGCTTATGGGCTTCGGCCTTCTGGCGAGCCCGCTTGCCGCGCAGACCCCCGACCCTGCCAGCGGCGCCTATATCGCGACCACGGCCGATTGCGCGGCCTGCCATACCGCCAAGGGTGGCAAACCCTTTGCGGGCGGCTATGCGATCAACTCGCCGATGGGGGTGATCACCTCCTCCAACATCACCCCCTCGAAAGAGTTCGGGATCGGGAGCTACACGCTCGAGGAATTCTCGGACGCGGTGCGCAAAGGCATCCGTCGCGATGGCGCGCATCTCTATCCGGCGATGCCCTATCCGGCCTATGCCCATATGAGCGATGCCGATATCGCCGCGCTCTATGACTATTTCATGCAGGATGTCGCGCCCGTCGAGACAGCCGCCCCCGAGACCGACCTGCCCTTCCCCTTCTCCCAACGCTGGGCGATGATCGGCTGGAACGCGCTCTTTGCAGGCGGTGCGCCGATCACCTCCGATCCCGACCAGTCCGAGGCATGGAACCGCGGGCGCTATCTGGTGCAGGGGCCTGCGCATTGCGGCACCTGCCACACGCCGCGCAACCTGCTGATGGGGTCGAAAACCGCCGATCTGATGGCGGGCGGTGATGTGGGCGCGTGGTATGCGCCCAATCTGACGCCGGGCAAGGGCGGGCTGTCGGACTGGTCCGATGCCGATCTGGCACGCTATCTCAAGACGGGGATCGCCACCCATGGTCGCGCCTCCGGCCCGATGGCGGAAGCGGTGGAATACAGCCTCCAGCATCTGAGCGATACCGATATCGACGCGATGGTCACCTATCTTCGCAGCCTGCCGGCGCGCGACAGCGATCTGTCCCCCGCGGCAGGCCAGGCCACCGATGCCGCCTTCGCGCCGTGGGAGCATAGCGCCAATCGCACAGGGCACCGTCTGGCCAAGGATGCCGGCGGCGCCGAGCTTTACGAGACCGCCTGCGCCTCCTGCCACGGGCTGTCGGGCGACGGCTCGAAAGACGGGACATATCCCGCGCTCAAGGGCAATGTGACGCTGGAAAACGGCCAGAGCGCCAATCTGGTCTCCACGATCCTGCATGGCGTGACCCGCGAGACAGAGGGCAAACACACTCTGATGCCGGGCTTCGGGCCGGACAGTCTGGTGCAAAAGCTTGACGATGCGCAGATCGCGCGGCTTGCCAGCTATGCCAGCATGACCTTCGGCGATACCGGCCAGACCGTGACCGCCGATGAGGTGAAAACCCTGCGCACCGGTGGCCCCGTCGCACCGCTCGTGCGGCTCGCAGCCCCCCAGATCATGATCGGCGTGGCCCTCGTTGTGCTTCTCGTGCTGGTCCTGCTGGTGGTGTGGCTGATCCGCCGCCGCCGCTGACCTCTTCTGGCGGGGACCGCGTGCTCCGCCAGCCCCCCTTCCATGCGCCGCTCCGCGCGGCGCCGTTCCGAAAGGACCTCCCATGTCGCAAGACACTCTCAGCGCCGATGTCGTCATCGCAGGTGCAGGTATCTGTGGCGGGCTTCTCGCCCTTGATCTGACCCGCGCCGGTCTCTCGGTCATCGTGCTCGATGCAGGCCCGCGCTATGACCGCGACCAGATCGTGCAGAACTGGCGCTACATGCCCCCCGCCAACAAGGCAGGCTTCGATTACGCCACCCCCTATCCGACCGTCCCATGGGCGCCGCACACCAATTTCTTCCCCGATAACAACTATCTCAAGACCACCGGCCCTGATGCCACCGCCTACAAGCAGGGCATCATCAAGGGCGTGGGTGGCACGACATGGCACTGGGCGGCCTCGTCCTGGCGCTATTTGCCGTCGGATTTCGAGATGCAGAGCCGTTACGGCGTGGGCCGTGATTTCGCGCTGAGCTATGACGAGATCGAACCCTATTACTACAAGGCCGAGGTCGAGATGGGCGTGATGGGCCCGAACGGCCAGGAGATCACCCCTTCCGCCCCGCGCGCCCAGCCCTGGCCCATGACCTCTATGCCCTATGGCTATGGCGACCGCCGGTTCACCGAGGTCGTAGCGCCTCTGGGTTACGACAATACTCCCGTTCCGCAAGGCCGCAATTCGGAGCCCTATGACGGGCGCCCGCAATGCTGCGGCAATAACAACTGTATGCCGATCTGCCCGATCGGGGCGATGTATAACGGCATCTATTCGATCGAGAAGGCCGAAGCGCTCGGCGCGAAGGTAATCCCCAATGCGGTGGTCTACCGCATCGATACCGATGCCAAGAACGACATCACCGCCTTCCATTTCTACGATCCCGACAAGAACTCGACCAAGGTCACAGCCAAGCGCTTCGTGATCGCGGCCAACGGGATCGAGACACCGAAGCTTCTCCTGATCGCGGCCAATGACAAGAACCCCAACGGCATCGCCAACTCCTCCGATCAGGTGGGACGTAACATGATGGACCATCCGGGCATCTCGATGTCGTTTGTGGCCGCCGAACCCGTCTGGGCGGGGCAGGGCTCGGTGCAGATGTCCTCGATCACCAATTTCCGTGATGGCGACTGGCGGGGCGAGCATTCGGCCATCCAGATCGGCTATAACAACACGGCCCAGACATCAAAAGCGGGCATGAAGGCGCTGGCCACCGGCAAGGTGGGTCGCGCGCTCGACGAGGAGATCCGCCGCCGCTCGGCCTGCGGGGTCGATATCTATGTCAATCACGAGACGCTGGCGGATCCCGATAACCGCCTGACGCTCTCGAAGGACCGCAAGGACAGCCTCGGCCTGCCGATGCCCGATGTCTATTACGATGTGGGCGAGTATGTGCGCCGCGCGGCCGTGACCTCGCGCGAGCATCTGCACACCATCGCCGAGGCCTTCGGCGCGACCGAGATCGAGATGTCGGACCATTTCACGCCCAATAACCACATCTGCGGCGGCACGATCATGGGCCATGACCCGCGCGATAGCGTGACCGATAGCTGGTGCCGGACCCATGACCACCAGAACCTCTTCCTTGCCACCGGCGGGACGATGGCTGCGGCGGGCACGGTGAACGCGACGCTGACCATGGCGGCACTGTCGCTGCGGGCGGCCCAAGCCATCCGCGAGGATCTTTCGGCGGGCTGATAGCCCTTACCCTAAACGGAAATCGGGCCTGCCGGATTCAGTCCGGCGGGCCTTTCGGCGTGACGTAAACATTTTTAAGTTATTGTTTTTAATATATTTTATATGGAACTCCGTCTCTATTTCGGGGTTGGGTGAATGTAGAAATACACATACAACCCCGACGGAAGGAGCTCCCTGATGACCAGATTGATGACCGCCCGCGCCGTGCCACTTGCAGGGCAGGAGGACCGCCTGAGGGCCCTCGTGGCAGAGTTGGCCCGCAATGTCCGCGCCGAAGCCGGCAACCTGCGCTTCGAGGCCAGCCATGAGCGCGATGGCGCCGTGGTGATGATCGAGGAATACCGTGACGATCAGGCCTTCGAGCATCACCTTGCCCAGCCCCACACACAGCAGTTCAACGCGGCTCTTGAAGAGATCGTCGAGAATGGCGGCTCGGAGGTGACCGAGCTTACAGGCTTTGCCAAGGAGGAGGCCGCCCATCCCGATATCCGCGGCACCGATCATATCGGGCTAACTGTGCCGGATATGGCCGAGGCCACGCGCTTCTTTACCCAAGCTTTCGGCGCGGTCACGCTTTATGATGTGCAGCCCGCCGATGCCCCCCCGATGGCAGGCAAGGACCCAGAGGCACAGCTGGGCCTGACCGAAGGCACCAAGGTCACCCATATGCGCCTCATGCGGATCGGAAATGGCCCCTGCCTCGAGATGTTCTGTATCGCCGATGGCGAAAGCCGTGCACCCGCGCGGCTGCAGGATCGCGGGATCACCCATATCGGGCTCTATGTCGAGGATATCGACACCGCCGCAGAGCGCTTCGCGCAGGCGGGCGGTTCGCTGATGGCGGGACCGCATCCACTCTCGGGTGTCGAGGATGGCGCGGGCAATGCGGGCATCTATGGCACCACGCCTTGGGGGATGCTGGTGGAACTGCTGACCTATCCTTCAGGCAATAGCGCCACCCCGCCGCTGCCGCGCTGGACGCCCCATCCATAACCCTGCAACCGAAAGGAAAGCCCCATGATCAAGATGACGATGTTTCTCAAACGTCTCCCTTCCCTGACCCGTAGCGAGTTCGTCGAACACCATATCCACACACACGGGCCGCTCTTCCGGTCCATCCCCGAAGCCGAGCGCCATGTGCTGCGCTATATCCAGACCCATCCGATCAGCGCTCCCGAAGGCACGGTGGAGACGGCCGATTTCGATGGCACTGCAGAGATCTGGTTCGACAGCCCCGAGGGGATGCAGGCAGTGCTCGGCTCCGACACCTACAAGAGCAGCGTCTTCCCCGACGAGACGACCTTTCTCGACCATGCCAATACCCTGATACAGGTGGGCGAGCAGGTCGAGATCATCGCCTGACGGCGGAACCGCAGGGGTGAGGCGCCCCCGCAGTATAGGGAAAGGGCCGCCCTCCGGCACGGAGGGCGGCCCTTTCGGTGTTCAGCTGTGCAATGCAGGGCTACTGCGGCAGCGCATAGACCGCGATCTGGTCACCCACGGCGGGTTTCAGGATCGAATTGCCGCCAGAGATGAAGGCCACATATTGCCGCCCCTGATATTCGTAGATCGCGGGGTTGGCCACCACGGGTGCCTGCAATTGCGAGGACCAGAGTTCCTCTCCCGTGTTCAGATCGAAGGCGCGTGCCTTGGCATCCATCGTGGCTCCGATAAATACGAGCCCCGATTTGGTCACCGCAGGACCGCCGATGGTGGGCGAGCCCATGCTCTCGGGCATGAAGAAGCCGTATTTCTGCGAGCTGCCCAGAGGCTTGCGCCATTTCACATCGCCCGTATGCATATCGATTGCCACCAGCTCGCCAAAGGGCGGCTTCCAGCAGGGCATCCCGAGCCAGTTCAGCGCCGTCATCAGGCTCATCCCATAGGGCGCGCCCTGCTGCGGATAATAGCCGTTCTCGTTGCCCGAGCCACCAGCGACCTTATCATAGGTCTCGCGGTCATAGAGCTTGATATACTGCACGATATGCGAGGTATTCACGACCGCGATCTGGCTTTCGGGGTCGAAGGCCACGCCGCCCCATTGCACGCCACCGGCGCTATCGGGATAGGTCAGCACCCCCTCGCCCTTGGTGGTGGGCGGCGTATACATCCCGCGATAATCGAGATTGTCGAAGAGCTTTGAGCATTGGCCCCCCGACACAAGATCCGCGATCCCCCAGACCTCGGGCTTTTCCGACTGGTCGAGAAGCGGCGCGGGTTTGGTGGGGAAAGGTTGCGTGGGCGCATAATATTCGCCCTCGACCGAGCCATCGCCCTGCGGCACGGGCCGCTCCTCGATGGGCCAGACATCCTCGCCCGTGGCACGGTTGACGGTAAAGAGGAAGCCCATCTTGGTGGCCTGCATCAGCGCGGGGATCTCCTTGCCGTCCACCGTGATATCCATCAGCGTGGGGGCGGAGTTGATGTCATAATCCCAGATATCGTGATGCACCCACTGGCGCGACCAGACCACCTTACCGGTATCGAGATCGAGCGCGGTGGTGGAGGTCGCATAGGGGATCTCCTGCGTGCGGTTTCCGCCCCAGTAATTGGGCGAGGGCGAGGCCACCGGCAGATAGACCATATTCAGCCCCAGATCGACCGACATGGCGGTCCAGACATTGGCGGTGCCGGTCTGGCGGCGGATATCCTCGGGCAGCGTCTCGAAGGCCCATTCCAGCTTGCCGGTCTGCGCATTGACCGAGAAGACCGCGCCCGGAGGGGCTTCGGCATATTCCCAGTCCTTGCCCGCCCAGCCGAGGATCACATGATCGCCCGCAACCGTTGGCGGCTGCAGCACCGAGAAGGGGAAGCGGTCATTGACCGTGTTCCACTGGTTCACATCCAGCACGCCATCCTTGCCGAAATCGGGGCAGGATTTGCCGCTATCGGCATCGACCGCGAAAAGCTGCGCATCCATCGTCCCGATATAGACGATCTTCTGGCAGATCTTGCCTTCGACAGGGTTTGCCGCCTGCCAATAGGCCACGCCGCGGTTCTTCAGTGCGGGCTGGGTAAGCGCCTCGAGCCTGGATTTGGTGTCAAAGGCCCATTTCTGCTCGCCCGTCGCCGGATCGAGGGCGAGGATACGGTAAAAGGGCGTGCCGATATAGAGCGTGTCATTGGCAAAGATCGGCGTGGCCGACCAGACAGTGGCGGGCTGGTCTCCCGAGCCGTCCGAGACATCACCCGTATGCAGATCCCAGACCTTTTCCAGCTTGCCCACATTCTCGGGCGTGATCTGGGTCAGGGGAGAGTATTTCTGGGCGTTCAACTGCCCGTGGAAGCTGTCCCAACCGGCGGTTTCGGGCACAAGGGGCGTGCCGTTGCCCGTGCGGGGTGTCCCTGTGGCCAGCAGCGGGTCCGCCACGCCCGGATAACGGTCCTGAGTGGCCTGGACAGGCGCTTGGGGACTGTCCTCATCGCCCCCCGGATCGGCGCTCTGGCCCGTTTCCGCTTGGCCCGTTTCCGCTTGGCCCATTTCCGCTTGGCCCGTATCGCCTTGGCCCGTATCGCCTTCGCCCGTATCCGCCTGAGGCGCGGCCTCCTGTGCAGGCGTCGCACCGGAGGATGCTGCGGGCGTTTGCGTGTCCTGCGCCATAGCCGCCCATGGCAGGGTCAGCGCCAGCAGGGCCAGTGTTGCGGTCTGTGTTGCACGCATCATGCCATCACCTCGCTTTTGCGCAGCGAGCGGCCCGCGCGCAGATCATAGATCAGGCCGAGAAGGACGATAGCCATCGCCACCATCAGCCACCATTCATGCAGGAAATACGCGGCCGCCGCCGTTCCCAGCGCGCCGAGCGCCACCAGAATGCGCAGCACCAGCCGAAGCCCGCCCGGGCGGGTGATCTGGATCCAGAGACCTGCGAGCACGATCAGGATCGAACTGGCGATCACCAGCCCTGCCCCGAAGGTTCCGGTCACCCCTGTCAACGGTGTCATGAAATTCCAGACGGCCACAACGGCCCCGCCAAGCCCGCCTGCCACGATCCCGATCGTGCGCGGGCGTTCCGATGAATATGCGCTACCCATCACGTCCTCCTCCGCCAAAATAGTCCGGCATGTCAATTTGACATACAGATGGCGGAACGCAGCCGATCACGATCAGGTCCATAAAAAATGATGGAACCTAAAGTAAGGCGCTCCCTTCGCGTCAGGAGCGGTGCCTGAAAAGTGGATCGTGAAAAGCGAAAGGGGGCCGCAAGGCAGCCCCCTCTCCATTCATCGCGATGCCGGATCCGTCAGGACATCACCTCTTCGACAGGGGCGAGATAGTCGAGCCCCAATGTCCCGATCACCCGATCCATCGCGCCCAGCATCACGAGCGAGGCCTCGAGCGGACGTCTGGGTGTTTCGCCCTGACCCGCCGCGATACAGCGCGCAACCTCGGCGGCCTCATAGAACAGCCCCTCGAAATGGCGCCCCCGCGGCTCGTCCCATGTCAACACAGATGCGCCATCGGCGGAAGCCAGCGTGAACGGCCCCGGCAGGTTGAATTCGGACCCGAAGCGCAGCGTGGCTTTGGTTCCCACGATCACCGCATTCGTGGGCGTGAAGCCGTAAAGCGTGGTGGAAAGCGTCGCCTGATTGCCCGCGTGATCGGCCATCATCAGCGAGAGCTGCCCATGGACCCCGCTCTCGTCCATCTGTTTCTGCCCCACCAACGTCGCGGGCGCCCCCATCAGACGCGTGATCAGCGACAGCGGGTAGGTGCCCAGATCCATCAGCGGGCCGCCTGCGAGCGCCGGGTTGAAAATGCGGTGGTCACGGGTGAAATACTCGCCATAATCGGTCTGGACCGACTTGATCTCGCCCAGGGTTCCCGCCGCCAGAAGCTGGTCGATCACATCGAATTTCGGCAGGAAATAGGTCCAGAGAGCCTCGGCCAGAAACAGCCCCTTGCGTTGCGCCAGTTCCGCCATCTGCCGGCCCTGGCTCTGGGACATCGCCATCGGCTTTTCCACCAGCACATGCTTACCGGCCCCGAGCGCCAGCATCACATGCTCGAAATGCAGGTTATGCGGACTGGCCACATAGATCACATCAAGGCTCGGATCATTGACCAGCGAGGTATAGGAACCATGCGCCGTCTCGATCTCCCATCTGCTTGCAAAATCCTGCGCCTTATCGAGGCTGCGCGAGCCCACGGCCGCAAAGATCTGGCGCGTATGGGCACGGGTCGAGGCAATGAACTGCTCGGCGATCCAGCCGGTGCCGAGCACCCCCCATCGAAGCGCGGGCGCCGCCATCGGATCGGGGATACGGGACGCGGGGAGCGTCTGCGGAAAATCGATCATCAGAGTGTCTCCCATTTACGGCTTGTCAGGGACCGGTCCATCGCATCGACGATCCGCTGGTTTTCCAGTCCGAAGGCAAAATCGGGATAGCAGGCCTGCCCGCAGATCCCGTCGATCAGATCGCGGACCTCGATCACCTTCACATCGAAATAGCCCAGCCCCCCGCCTGCAAAATCGAAGGGGAAGAAAGCCGAGAATTGCGGCACCTGCGATCCTGCCAGAAGCGTCTTGAAGCCGCGATCAGGTTTGGGGTCATCGAAGCGTGCGACCTTGAGTTCGTTGAACCGTTCACCATCCATCAGGATCGTGCCTTTGGTGCCCGAGATTTCCCAATAGACCCCAAAGACCTTGCCCGCGCTCACACGGCTGGCCTCGATCGTGCCGCCCGCGCCAGAGGCGAAGCGGATCATGGTCTGGATCTGGTCCTCGTTCTCCACCTCGCGGCGCGGGGCGTCCGCGCCCGCACGGGCCGAATAGCCGCCCGCGCCCTGCGGCTCGGGGCGTGTCGGGAAATAGGTCTGTGCCTGTGCGATGGTCTCGGCCACAGGCCCCATCAGATATTGCGCCACCGAAATCACATGACTGCCCAGATCGCCAAGCGCACCGGTGCCCGCCTCGCGCCGTGTGCAGCGCCACGAAAAGGGCAGATCGGGGTCGTTGAAGAAGCCCTGATCGAACCAGCCTCGAAAGCGCATCGGCTGGCCTATCTCTCCCGCCTCGATCAACTGCTTGGCCAGCATCGCGGCCGGCGTCTTGATATTGTTGAAGGCCACCATTGTCTTTACCCCCGCGCGGCGCGCGGCGTCCTCCATCTCCTCGGCCTCTGCCACCGTCACCGACAGGGGCTTTTCGCAATAGACATGTTTTCCTGCGGCAATAGCGGCCAATGCCATCTCGTGATGGAGCGCATTGGGCGAGGTAATATCGACGATATCGACCTCGGGATCGGACACCAGCTGACGCCAGTCACCCGTCGAACGGGCAAATCCGAACCGTGCCGCGGCCTTGGCCGCAAGTGTCTCTGTGGCATCGGCGAGCATATAGAGTTCGGGCTGGGCGGGCAGATCGGGATAGAGCATCGCCGCACGGCGGAAAGCATCGGCATGGGCCTGGCCCATGAACCCCGAACCGATCAACCCGATTTTGAGTGTCTTGGTCATTGCGGCCTCCTCATGCCGGAACGAACTGGGAAAGAATATATTCACGGGCCGCCGTGACCGCGGGTCGCGGCGGCACCTTGGCGGGATCCTGCTCTGCCTCGACCACCAGCCAACCCTGATAGCCGCTCTCGCGGACAAAGCGTGCAAGCGGCCCGAAATCGATGCAGCCATCCCCCGGCACGGTAAACATGCCCGCGCGCACGCCCGCATTGAAGCTGAGGTCGCCACGCCGCACACGGGCCATCGCTTCGGGGCGCATGTCCTTGAGATGGATATGGCATATCCTCTGACCGAAGTCGGCGATCAGGCGACCATACGCATATCCCGCCCCCGCCGCATGGCCGGTATCAAGCAATAGCCCCAGTTCTGGGCCGGACTGGGCAAAAATCTCGGCCACTTCCTCATAGGTCTCGGCGACCATCATCAGGTGGTGGTGATAGGCCAGCCGCAGCCCGTAACGCGTCTGCAAGGCGTCCGCGAACCGCGTCAGGCGCTCGGCATAGGCACGCCGATCGGATGTCGACATCAGCACGCGCCGCGACATCGGCTGATCGAGCGCGTCAGGTTCGGCCATCATCGCGACCTCGCCATAGACCATCACCCGGGCCCCCATCGCCTGCAAAAGCCGCGCATGTGGCCCGACTGCCGCCAGTTCCTCGTCCACGCCCCGCAGGGCCAGCTCGCCCGAATACCAGCCCGAGGCCAGATCGAGCCCGTAATCCGCCAGAAGCGGGCCGAGAACTGCCGCATCACGCGGAAATTTGCGGCCAAGCTCGATGCCCTGATACCCCGTCTCCGCGGCATCGTTCAGGCAGGTCGAGAGCGGGATATCCGCGCCCAGATCTTCGAGCACGTCATTGGCCCAGCTCAGGGGGCTCACACCCAGTTTGACACCTTGTGGAAGCCCCATCTCAGACCTCCTCCAGCTGGGGTTGGCGCAGATCGACCGCACGACCTTCGCACATCGAACGTATTGCAGCCTCGACCAGACGCTGCGCCTCGAACCCGTCGCGGATACCGGCCAGCGGCACATGGGCGTCGCGGATCATTGCCACGAAATCCACCATCTCGTCGCGATAGGCCTGCGCGAAACGCTCGAGGAAATAGGCTTCTGGCGGCGCGCTCAACGCGCCCGAACGGGTCGACACGACCATATGGTGCTGCGGCTGGTTGGCGATCGAAAGTACCTCATGTGAGCAGAGCGCCTCGAGCCTCTGGTCGAAGCCCATCGGACCACGGCGGCACCCGGTGATCTGGGCCTGTCGCCCCGAAACGGTGGTCATCGTAATCATCAGGCTATCTATATCGCCCGCTGCCCCGATCTCCTCGGAGATCAGGCAGGCGCCTACCGCATAGACGGTGGCGATCTCCTCGCCCATCATATAGCGCACCATATCGGCATCATGGATCGAGCTGTCGCGGAACATGCCGCCCGAGCGTTCCACATAGGCGCGCGGCGGCGGCGCGGGATCTCGCGACCACATGCTCAGCTGTTCGAGCCGCCCCGCCTCGCCCGACGCGATCCGCTCGCGCAGGGCCCGGAAGCTGGCATCATAGCGGCGCTGGAACCCCATCATGCACCTGATCCCCGACGCCTCGACCGCCTGTGTCACCTGCTCGGACAGCGCGAAATCCAGACTGATCGGCTTCTCGCAGAAGACCGCCTTGCCGGTCTGGGCCGCAAGCCGCAGCAGGTCGACGTGGCTGTCGGTGGAACTGGCGATGATCACGCCATCAATGTCAGGATCATCGAAGATGTCCTGTGTGGCGCGCAATTGTGCCCCTGTCGCCGCACAAAGCTGTGCACGCGCGGGGCTGTCGATCGGATCGGCAATCGCTACAAGCGAGACATCCGGCAAGCGCGCAGCGTTCAGCGCATGGATCTGTCCGATGCGCCCTGCCCCGAAACAGGCAAGTCTGCTCATGGTCTTTCTCCCTCAGGCCCTCCCGGCCTTGGGCAAAGATTAGGCTTGCACGAAGCTGCCACATAGACCAGATTTTGATGAGATTTCATCAGATCGAGTTGCTCATGACCCGCAAGGCCACTGCCGCCGATGTTGCCCGAGACGCCGGCGTCTCGGCAGCAACCGTGGACCGTGTGCTCAACAATCGTGGGGGCGTGGGCGAGGATAAGGAGCGGCGCGTATTGGAGGCCGCAAGGCGGCTGAAACTGGATCGCGCACTTGATCTGCGGGCCGCGCGCACCCTGCGGGTCGCCGTGTTCCTGCAACCGGGCACAAACCCATTCCATGCCAGTCTGGCAGCGGCTTTCCGCGCCCAGAACCATGGGCCCAATCCGTTCAACCTGCAAAGCCGTATCCACCATGCCGATCCGCGCGATGCGACCAGCACGCTCAAGGCGCTTCGTAAGGCCTCGGCCAGCCATGAGGCGCTGATCACCTGCCTGCCCGACACCCCCTCCATTGCTGCCTTTCTGGAAGCCCGTGCCGCCTCGGGCCAGCCCGTGATCACGCTGGCCAGCGATGTCGGTGCGCCACATGCCATCTATATCGGCCCCGATAACTACCGCGCGGGGCGTATCGCGGGCGAGTTGACGGGACGGTTTCTGGGGCGGCACGGGGGAAAGGTGCTGGTGATGGCGGGGCATCTGTCAATGATCGGTCAGACCGAGCGCTGTGAGGGCATCCGCGACGCGCTGGCAGAGCATTATCCGCGCGCCCAGCTCCTCGATATTGTCGAGATGGGAGACGGGGTCGAGCGGGCCGCGCATTTCCTGCATGCGGCCCTGCGTGCCGAGCCCGATATCGCGGCAATCTACTGTGCCTCGGCCGCCGTGAAGGAAATTGCGCAGGCGCTCGCCCTCCACTCTCGAGGCGCGGCCCGGCCCGTGGTAATCGCGCATGAATTGACCCCCGAGCGGCGCAGACTGCTAGCGGAGGGGATAATCGATGCGTTGATCGATCAGGAGCCGGCGGTCGAGGTCGAAACCGCGCTACGCCAGATCGCGATTATTTTCGGGCGCAGCGAGCCGGGAGGCCTCGAGATGGAAACGCCGCTGCGCATCTATCTGCGTGAACATCTGTAGCGGCGGGGGAACCGGCTCCGGCTCCCCCCCTCTGTCAGGTCTGCCGGTCTTTCCCTGAACTGTGGCGCAGCAACAGCCGCCACCCCAGATAGGCACCACAGGCCCCAAAAAGGATGGCCCAGCCCGCGCTTCCGGTCAGCGCCTCGAACACCGCCCAGCCGAGGCAGAGCGCCACCAGACCAAGGCGCATCCAGAGCGGTCGATAGATCGGGTGATCAAAGGCAAAGAGACGTTCGAGATCGAGCACCCCTCAGGCCTCGACCGGTTGTTTTTGAGTGTTTGTCAGGCCGACCTCGTTTGCGATGCGTTTGAGGGTGTGGAGGCCGAGGGTCTGGTAGAGGAGCGGGTTTCGGATATGGGGGTCCTGCTCTGCCTCGATGACGATCCATCCGTCATAGCCGTTCTGCGCGAGGATCGTGAGAAGCGGCGTGAAGTCGACAGCACCCTCCTGATCGCCGGGCACGGTGAAGGCGCCGGCCAGCACGCCCTGCAGGAAGGACAGGTTCTCGGCACGAACCTTCGCGGTGATCTCGGGGCGGATATTCTTGGCGTGGAAATGGGCGACGCGCGTGATATGGCGGGCAAGCACTTCCTCGGGATTGCCGCCGCCGAAGGTGCAATGGCCCGCATCGAAGAGAAGATGCGTGGCGGGGCCCGTCGCGGCCATGAAGGCGTCGATCTCGGCGGGGCTCTCGACCACGGTCCCCATATGGTGGTGATAGGCAAGCCGGATGCCCTGGGTTGCGAGATAGGCGGCGAAGGCTTCCATCTTGGCGCCGAACGCGCTCATCTCGGCGGCGCTGAGTTTGGGGCGGTCATTGACCGGCACATCGGGGCGCCCATGGACGGTGTTGGAGCATTCGCAGACGATGCAGACCTTGCAGCCATTATGTTTGAGCTTGGCCAGATGGGGCTGGACGGCCTCGATCTCCGCCTCGACCGAGCGGGTCAGGAGTTCGGTCGAATACCAGCCGGAGATGAAGGCGAGGCCATATCCGGCCAGCAGGGCGCGCAGGGCCTCCGCGTCGTCCTGTGGCCAGCGGTGGCCGTTCTCGATACCGTCGAAGCCGATGAGGCGGCCCGCCTCCTCGAGGATGCGCGCGGTGGGGATATCCGCGCCGATGGACTGGTCGTCATCATTGGCCCAGGCGATGGGGTTGGTGCCGAATTTGATCATGGGGATCTCCTTATGGGTAGGGGCCGCGCTCGGGGGCATCGAACCCCCTCGCGCGGCGCAGGCGTCCCCATCGGGTCCGCCTGCCGCGCCGGTGGTTAGTTCACGAGCCGTTGTTTGGCGGTATTTTCGAGGTAGCGTTGGTAGGCTGCGGGGCGGTT
>NZ_JAYWLC010000012.1:0-113923 GCF_040297545.1 Thioclava kandeliae | reverse complement strand
CCCAAACACCGCAACCCCTTTTTCAACGAAAATCATAAATTCATACAAAAATTCAAATAACATGCTGAAATATATGTATTTATTTCGATCAGTTTTATGACACAGCCACCATCCTGACACACCCGCCACACCGCCAAACCGGAATCACCACCTAAGACAATGCCCTCCAGAGGCCCGGTCAGGCCAGCGACCTATAGCGGCTCCTGGACGAGCGCCTGTTCGTCCGGCTCAAGGCCCACGAAGGCCCCCAAGGCACGGCCAGCAAACCAGATCACCGCGGAGAGCGTCGCCGGAGCCGCAATCCCCACGGCCATGGCCAGACCGTCAGAGACAGGGATCAGCGCGACCGAGGACGAACACAGGAACGCAATCGCGAACTGGATCGCGCCGACCAGCGCCGAGCCGACACCCGCCATTGCCCGCGCAGCCCCCATAGCGACCGCCATCATATTGGCCGTCAGAAGCCCGACCATGCCCATCACCAGCCATAGGGGCACGACATAGACCCATAAATTCGTGGTGCCCGACAGCATAACCAACCCGAGAGCCAACATCACGATGACAGGCAGACCGCGCCCGATCAGCGCCTCGGGCGAGACCCTGTCGAGCAGCTTCGTGTTGAGCTGCGATGACAGCATCAGGGCCGCAGCCACCAGCCCGAAGATCAGCCCGTATTGCATATTACCGAGGCCGAAGCCGGTCTTGAACACCCCTGCCGAGCCCGTGATGAAGGCAAACATCGCCCCCTGGATCAGGGCCGCCGAAAGGGTTGCCACCACAAAGGCCGGTCGCGCGATAAGCGTGCCATAACTGCGGAAGGCCCCGCGAAAGGCCTTGGGCTGGCGTTTCGCGGCTGGCAGGGTCTCGGGCAATGTGATCTGCGCCAGTATCGCCGCAACACAGCCGATCACGATCATCGCGACGAAAATCGCCTGCCAGCCGAGATAGGTATAGAGCACCGAGCCCAGAAACGGCGCCGCAATCGGCCCGACCGTCATCAGCATCACAAGAACCGTCAGCGTCTTGGCCATCTGCCGACCGGTGAAGAGATCGGAGACCATCGCCCGACCGACCACCATCCCCGCACAGGCACCCACCGCCTGAACGAAGCGCAGGCTGTTGAATACCGTAATATCGCGCGTGAACAGAAGCGCCAGCGAGCTCACGGTGAACAGCGCCGCCCCGCAGATCAGCGGCACCTTGCGGCCATATCCCTCGATCAGCGGTCCCATCATCAGCTGCCCCGCGCATAGCCCGAGAAAGAAGAGCGAGAGCGACATCTCGACCCCGGCTGCAGAGGCGTTCAACACTCCCTCCAGCTCGTGCATCGCCGAGAGATACATATCCGTCGCAAGCGGCGGGAAGATGGTGAGAAGGGCAAGCACGGTGACAAAGACCCAATAGGGGGGATGGCGGTCTGACATGATCTATCCAGTCGGAAGGCGCCACCAACGGGCGGTGCGCCAAAGGGGAGGGACCGATTCCATTTGATCGGCGGGTTTGGAACCGATATTAGGAGACTTGGGTCTCGTATCAATACGAAACTCGCGTCTCTTAAACGATGCAGGGCAGATATGACTCAAACGCCTCCCCCCGCCGGACGGCCACGCAACCGCGATACCGGCCCCGCCCTTCTGGCCGCGGCCCACAGGCTCGTCGCGCAGCACGGCTATGAGGCGGTGTCGATCTCGCAGATCATCGAGGAGGCAGGCGTCTCCCGCCAGAGCCTCTACCGGCGCTGGCCGACCAAGGCCGATCTTGTCCTTGACAGTTTCCATGCGATGTCGGCCCCCCTGCCTCCGCTCGATCCGCATTGCTCGGGGCGCGAGACGCTGGAGCTGTTCCTGACCCAGATCTTCCACAATCTCGCGGATATGGGCAGCGCCCTGACCGCGCTGATTGCCGCCGCCCAGACGGATCTGCAGTTCCGCGCCCATTTCGTGCAGAGCTTCGTGAAGCCCCGCGAAGAGCTGATGCTCGAGATCCTGCGCCACGCGCGGACCCGCGGGGAAATCGGGGGGGGAAGCGACCTGCAGATCCTGTCGGACATGATCCATGGCGCGTTCTGGTATCGGGTGCTCAATGGCGATCCGCTCGACGAGCAGGTCGTCACGCGGTTGGTCGCGACCGTTTTTGCAAGCGCAACCTCTGGCTAGCATCGCGACCCGACCGAACATCGCGGACCTCTTCCACCGGATAGTCCCACCAGAAAGATCCCACCTCAAGCGGACGTGATTTTCTTCCCGAGAGATTTTGCATCATAGGCGTCTTACAAATAAGTTATAGTATAACATATCAACGTAAGCCCGAGTTCCGATGCCCCGAAATGCCCCTATAGAATTGCGCGCCTCGACCCTGTCGATCAGCGCGGCCAGACGTATGGTCTACGCCGTGATCGTGATCGCTCTCCTCTGGGGCCTGATCGCCTGGGCCGTCACCCTGCCATGACCACGCCCATCACATTCGACAATGTCACGCTCAGCTATGACCGGCGTCCGGCAGTCCACCATCTGTCTGGCCGTTTCGCGCAAGGCAGCAAGACCGCCATCGTCGGCCCCAATGGCGCGGGCAAATCCACCCTGATGAAGGCGCTGATGCGTCAGCGTCTGGGCGTCGAGGGCCGGATCGATTTCGGCGGCCTCAGCCCCAATGATTTCGGCTATCTGCCTCAGCTGGCCGAGATCGAGCGCGGCTTCCCGATGACCGTCTCGGATGTGGTGGTCATGGGCGCATGGCGCCGGATCGGGGCTTTCCGCAGCATCGGCAAGGGCTTTGCGCAGAAGGTGGCCGCGGCGCTCGAGGCGGTCGGAATGAGCGGGTTCGAGAGCCGCATGATCTCGTCGCTTTCGGGCGGGCAGATGCAGCGCACGCTTTTTGCGCGGCTGATCGTGCAGGATGCGCAGGTGATCCTGCTCGACGAGCCTTTCACCGCCATCGACGAGGCGACAACCCGCGACCTGCTCGACATCATCGCCCGCTGGCATGGCGAGGGCCGGACGGTGATTGCCGTCCTGCATGACATCCAACAGGTGCGCGCGGCCTTCCCCGAGACGCTTCTGATCGCGCGCAGGATGATCGGCTGGGGCTCAACGCCACAGGTGCTGACCGAGGACAATCTGCGCATCGCCCGTAATACCACCACCGCATGGATGCCCGATGCCGGCCCCTGCGAACCGAAAGATGCCACAAGATGAGCCTCTATTCCGCGGTCCTCCAGCCCTTTGTCGATTATGGCTTCATGCGCCGCGCCCTTGTGGCCTCCATCGCCCTCGGGCTGGGTTCGGGGCCGGTAGGCGTGTTGCTGATGCTGCGCCGGATGAGCCTTGTGGGCGATGCGATGAGCCATGCGGTCCTGCCCGGCGCCGCGATCGGCTTCCTGCTGGCGGGCGGGCTATCGCAGCTCGCGATGGGGGTCGGCGGCGCGGTCGCGGGGCTGAGCGTCGCCGTGCTGGCAGGGCTGGTCACCCGCGGCACCCAGATCAAGGAAGATGCGAGCTTTGCCACCTTCTATCTCACCTCGCTGGCGCTTGGCGTGCTGATCGTCTCGCTTAAAGGCTCCAATATCGACCTTCTCCATGTGCTTTTCGGAACGATCCTGTCGGTCGATGCCAAGGCGCTCTACATGGTGGGCGGGATCACCAGCTTCACGCTGATCGTGCTGACGCTGGTCTATCGCCCGCTGGTGATGGAATGTTTCGACCCGAACTTCCTGCGCTCGGTCGGCGGGCGTGGCAGCCTCTATCATCTGATCTTCCTCTTTCTGCTGGTCATCAACCTCGTGGCGGGCTTTCAGGCACTCGGCACGCTGATGGCCGTGGGGCTGATGATGCTGCCCGCCGCCTGTGCCCAGCTCTGGGCACGCACCCTGCCCGCAATGGTCGCGGTCTCGGCGGCCATCGCCATGGTCTCGGGCTTTCTGGGGCTTCTGGTCTCCTACCATCTGGGCTTTGCCTCCGGCCCCACGATCATCCTCACCGCCAGCTGTTTCTACGCCATCTCCCTTCTGGTCGCGCCGCAAGGCTTTCTGGCCCGAGCCCTTCACCGCCCCCATCTCGCGGGCTAATCAAAGGATAACCGCAATGACACATCTCTTCCGCCCCACGCTTTCGGCGCTGGCCATCACCGTCGCCACCATCGGGGCCGCCCATGCCGATACGATCAATGTCGTCGCCAGTTTCTCGGTTCTGGGCGATGTCGTAAAAAACGTGGGCGGCGCGCATGTGACTGTGCGCAACCTCGTGCCCGCCAATGGCGACCCCCATGACTACTCCCCCACCCCCGAGGATGCGAAGGCGCTCAAAGCGGCACCCGTGACCTTCCTCAGCGGCGAGGGCCTCGAGACATGGTTCAAACGTCTGGCCAAGGCCTCGGGCACCGACAAGGAGCCGGTCATCGTCTCCGAGGGCATCAAAACCCATATGTTTGATGAGGACGGCAAGCAGGTCACCGACCCCCATGTCTGGAACTCGATCCCCAATGTCATGATCTGGGTCGATAATATCGAGATGGCTCTGACATCGGCCGATCCTGCCGATGCCGCTGGTTTCAAGGCCAATGCCGCGAGATACAAGGACCAGCTGCGTGCGCTGGATGGCAAGATCCGCGAGGAGATCGGCGAGACACCCACCGGTAAACGCCAGATCCTGACGAGCCATGACGCCTTCGGCTATTTCGGCGAGGCCTATGGCGTGACCTTCCTTGCGCCGCAGGGCGTATCCACCGAGACCGAAGCCTCCGCCGCAGATGTCGCCCGCATGATCGACCAGATCAAGGCGGATGGTGTGAAGACCTATTTCGTCGAGAACTCGAACGACCCGCGTCTGGTCAAACAGATAGCAGAAGCCACTGGCGCGCAGCCGGGCGGCGAACTCTATCCGGAATCGCTCTCGGGCTCCGACGGCCCGGCGCCAACCTATCTGGATCTGATGCGTTATAATGCGGACCAGATCGCCACGGCGATCTCGCAGAAGTAATCCATCGGGGCGGCGCGCAAGCCGCCCCATTTTCAGAATTTCAGGGCCGCGTCATCCTTCACTTCCTTGATGGCAAAGAAGGTCCGGATCTGGCGCACCCCCGGCAGGGTGATCAGCTCGCGCCCGTGCAGGCGGTTGAAATCGCGCATATCGCCCACGCGGATCTTCATCAGATAATCGAAATCCCCTGCAACGAGGATACAGTCGAGCACCGCAGGCATCTTCTGCACCGCCGCCTCGAATTCGGCAAAACTCTCGGGCGTCGAACGGTCGAGCACCGCGCCCACCATCACCAAGGCCCCGAGCCCCACACAATCGGGCGCGATCCGCGCGCGCACATCCGAGATGACGCCCGTCTCGAACAGCCGCTGCGTCCGCCTGTGGCAGGTGGCGGGCGAGATATTGCACCGCGCCGCCAGCTCCGCATTGCTCAGCCGCCCGTCGGACTGCAATAGCCGCAGGATCGACAGATCGATTCTGTCCAGATCTACTGTGGAAGGATCTTCCAAAATATCACCCTTTATCTTCCTGTTTCACGACAACAGGAGAATTTTGAGAGAGATCCTGCAAATCTGCAAGCCAAGTTAGAGAGCACCTTTCACAGACTTCTCGCTAGCCTGTCTCCATCACCAAACGGAGACCCAGATGAGCCTACTCGACAAATTCCCCCGTTATCCGCTGACCTTCGGCAAGACCCCCATCGAGCAACTGCCCCGCCTGAGCGAGGCGCTTGGCGGCGGCATCGAGATCTATGCCAAGCGGGAGGATTGCAATTCCGGCCTCGCGATGGGTGGCAACAAGTTGCGCAAGCTGGAATATATTGTCCCCGACGCCATCGCCTCGGGTGCCGATACGCTGGTCTCCATCGGCGGCGTGCAATCGAACCACACCCGCATGGTCGCGGCCACGGCCGCCAAGCTCGGCATGGGCTGTGTCGTGGTGCAGGAGAAATGGGTGCCCCATTATGACGCCGTCTATGACCGCGTCGGCAATATCATGATGACCCGCCTGATGGGCGCCGACTCGCGGCTGGTGGAGGACGGCTTCGATATCGGCATCCGCAAGAGCTGGGAGGATGCGATCCAGTCGGTCAAGGATCGTGGCGGGAAACCTTATGCCATCCCCGCCGGAGCCTCGGTCCATAAATATGGCGCGCTCGGCTATATCGGTTTTGCCGAAGAAGTGGCCGAGCAGGAGAAGGAGCTGGGCTTCACCTTTGACTATATCGTTGTTTGCGTGGTGACCGGCTCGACACAGGCGGGGATGATCGTGGGCTTTGCCGCGCAGGACCGCGCCGACCGGGTGATCGGCATTGATGCCTCGGGCACACCCGAGCAGACCCGCGCGCAGGTGCGCGAGATCGCGGATAATGCCGCAAAGCTCGTGGAACTCGGGCGCGGGATCCGCGAGGACGAGATCGTCATCAACGAGGATTACGCCTATCCCGCCTATGGTGTCCCCTCGGAAGAAACCAACGAGGCGATCCGCCTTGCCGCCCGCACCGAGGCCATGATCACCGATCCGGTCTATGAGGGCAAATCCATGCAAGGCCTGATCGACCTGACGAAAAAGGGCTTCTTCCCCGAAGGCTCGAAGGTTCTCTATGCGCATCTGGGCGGTGCGCCCGCGCTCAACGGCTACAGCTATTACTATCGCGAGGGCTGAGCGCCCAAAGATTGCGCCTTCTGCGCGGCCCGACACCGTTATCGGGCCGCAATAGACATTGCGCAATGGTCAGGGCTAGGATTCGCAGCCGCGCGATTTACATGGGAAGCAACACAAAACCGGACCTGACCATGACCACCACCGAACGCACCGCCTCCCAGAGCCGGTCCTTCTCCCTCGCCCAGTCGGACTTCCCGCTCGCACCTCTCGCCAGCGGGCAGGCCGATGTCCTGGCGCTCATCGTTGACACCGAAGGCCCATCCTACCGGCCCAAAGGCGCCGGCATGGCGATCACGCCCGAAGGTCGCCGGACGGGGTCGCTCTCCTCGGGCTGCATCGAGGAGGATGTGGTGCTCCATGCCGCCTCGATCCGCGCCAGCGGCACGCCCCGCGTGATCCGTTATGGCCGCGGCTCGCCCTATCCCGATCTGGCCCTGCCCTGCGGCGGCGGGCTCGATATCCTCCTGATGCCGGTCTCCACGCCCGAAACCCGCGCGCCCTTCATCGCCGCGCAAGCGCAGCTGGCCGCACGCCGCCCCGCCGCACTGCGGCTGCCCCTCCCTGATGCCTCGGGCGAGGTCGCGCTGACCCTCACGCCAGATCTGCGGTTTCTGGTCTTCGGCAAGGGGCCCGAAGCACGGATTTTTGCGGGGCTGACCCATCTGGCAGGCTATCCGACCGAACTCTTCTCACCCAGCGAAGAAACCATTGGCAAGGCCGAGGGCCATCCCGCGCGCCACCTCGTTTCGGCGCGCTGGCCCGAAGGCCTGCAGACCGACCCCTATACCGCCGTCACGCTCTTTTTCCACGATCACGACTGGGAACCCCCGATCCTTACGCACGCGCTGGCCAGCGACGCCTTCTATATCGGGGCGCAGGGCAGCCTGCGCACCCATGAGGCCCGATGCGCCACGCTGGCAGATGCCGGTGTGCCCCCCGAACAGATCGCGCGGATGGACCGCCCCTTCGGGCTGATCCCTTCGGCGCGCGACGCCCGCACATTGGCGGTCTCGGTTCTGGCCGATGTGCTGGCCGAGGCGCGGATCACATGATCACCGGACTTCTTCTGGCCGCAGGCGCCTCGCGCCGCTTCGGGCCCGAGGACAAGCTTCTGGCCGAGTATCGCGGTATGCCTCTGGTGCTGCATATGGCGCGGGCCTTGCGCCAGTTGACCCGCGACACGATCGCCGTAACCTCCAACGAGAGGGTCGCGGACCTTCTGGCCCCGTCGGGCTACCGGATCATCCGCATTGCCGCAGGCCAGCCTCAATCGGAGAGCCTGAAAGCAGGGCTGGCCGCGCTCGGGACGCCCACCCGCAATATCCTCATCACGCTCGGCGATATGCCCGCCCTCACCCGCAAGGATCTGGCGCGGGTGGCAGAGGGCACAGCCCCCGCCTGTGCCTGCGCGGGTTCGGACGACCCGATCATGCCGCCAGTGCTGATCGCACCGCAGGATATTGCCGCATTGAGGGAGGTGACAGGCGATCAGGGCGCAGGACGCCTGCTGCGCCACCGCCCCGATCTCAGGCGGGTCATTCTGCCTGCCGCGCATCTGCGCGATATCGATTTTCTGGCAGATCTGATGGAATAAGGGCGGCCCTGAGGCCGCCCCTATTGTCGTTTTTCTGTCCTTAGCCCTCGAGGGCTTCGAGCCCCGCCACAATCTTGTCGGGCGTGGCTGGCACATCATAGACCCGCACGCCGCAAGCGTTGTGAATGGCGTTCAGGATTGCGGCCCCCGCACCCGAAATCCCCAATTCGCCAATACCCTTGGTCTGGATCGGGTTGGCCTGATCATCGCGCTCCTCCAAAAAGACCACATCCATCTTCCCCGGAATATCGGCATGGGAGGGGACGTGGTAATTGGCAAGATCGCGCGAGACCAGATGACCGGTGCGCGGATCATGGGCAAGCTCTTCGTTGAGCGCCGTGCCCACGCCCCAGATCATGCCACCCACAGCCTGCGAGCGCGCGGTCTTTTCGTTGAGGATCCGCCCCATACCGAAGACCCCGAGCATCCGCCGCACACGGGTCTCGCCGGTCCAGCGATGCACCGCGACTTCGACAAAATGCGCACCGAAGCCCGAGGATAGGAACTCTTCCGAGGTCTTGCCGCCCTCGATGGCCCCCTCTGCCGAGATCTCGCTCTCGATCAGCTCGGAAAGTGGTTTCTCCAGATTGCCGCCCCGCGCGATCCCGTCTTTCAGCGTGAGATCCGCCACATCGCAGCCAAGCTTGCCCGCAACCTCCTCGCGCAGTTTCTTGGCCGCGAGGAATACCGCCGAACCCGCCGAATTGGCCCCGAAAGAGCCGCCCGAGCCCGAGGCCCCCGGCAGGTCGGTATCACCCAGACGCACCTCGACCTTTTCCATCGGCAGACCCAGCATCTCCGCCGCGATCTGTCCCAGGATCGTGTAGCTACCGGTGCCGATATCGGTCATATCGGTCTCGACCACGGCACCATCCCCGCGCAGGATGACACGCGCTGCCGAGGGCACCAACAGGTTCTTGCGCGCGGCAGAGGCCACGCCCATCCCGATATACCAATCGCCCTCCATCCGCGAACGCGGTGCCTGACGCTGGTCCCAGCCGAACTGCTTGGCCCCCTCACGCAGGCTCTCGGCCAGCGACCGCGCCGAGTAGGCAAGCCCGTCCACCGGATCGGCATCGGGGATGTTCTTCAGCCGCAACTCCACCGGATCCATGTCCAGCTTCTCGGCCAGCTCGTCAAAGGCGGCCTCAAAAGGCACCATCCCCACAGCCTCGCCCGGTGCGCGCACCGAGCCCGTGGGCGTGCGATGCACCTGCGCCACCGTCTGCAGGAAATGCAGTGTTTCAGCACCATAGAGGAATTGCGACGCCTGCGAGCACGGCTCGGCAAAGCCCTCATCCGACAGGTTCGTCACCAGATCGTCATGACCGATCGCCAACAGCTTGCCCGATTTATCGGCGGCAAAGCGCAGCCGCTGGACGGTCTGGGTCCGGTGCAGCACCGCGTCAAACACGTTCTGGCGCGTCATCACCACCCGCACGGGGCGCCCGAGCTCCTTGGCGGCCAGACAGGCTGCCACGGCCTCCGCGCCCACGCCGAGCTTGGACCCGAACCCGCCGCCCACATAGGGCGAGAGCACCCGCACATATTTCGGGTCGATCCCAAGCGAATCCGCCAACTCGTTGCGGTTGAAGCGCAGCATCTGCAGCGAACCATGCAGGATCACATGCTCGCCCTTCCACTCGGCCACGGCGGCATGGGGCTCCATCGCGGCCGCCACATGGCCCGCCGTGGTGAAGGTCAGATCGACCGCAGCATCCGCCGCCGCCATCACCTTGTCGATCTCGCCCTTGATGACCGCGCCGTCATTGTCGGGCGCATGACAGGCCTCATCGAGCGGATCGACCGAGACCTCCTCGGCCTCATAGCTGATCTTCAGGTTCAACGCGCCGTCACGGGCCTGCTCGAAGCTCTCGGCCACGACCAGCGCTACCGGCTGACCGTAGTAATCGACCCGCGTATCGGGCTGCGAGGGAGCCTCGTCCGCCATGCCCTGCGCGGGGTTGCGCAGGAATTTCGGGCCGTGGAACACGCCCAGAATCCCCGGAAGATGCGCAATCGAACTCTCGTCGATGCCTGTCACCTTCCCCTTGGTGATCGTGGCGCGCACCAAGACCCCATCGACCCGACCGGGCAGTTTGACCTCGGCGGCATAGGTGGCAAGACCCGAAACCTTCAGCGCGCCCTCGCTCCGGTCGAGCGGTTTTCCCAAAACCCCCTGCTGCATCTCGTCGAGAAGGCGGGGTTGGGCTTTGTCCATACGGAAGACATCATTCATGCGGCAGTCCTCGTTTTATCGGTGCCAGCCGAGGCCGGTGCGAGGCCCGCGGCCTCCCGCAGCACGGCCATCAGGCTGCGTTTGAGAAGGGGAAGTTTGAACTCGGTCTCGGAATGCGGATTGGCATCGCGGCAGAGCGCCTCGGCCACCTTTGCGAAGAGCGCGTCACTTGGCTCCTGCCCCACCAGCATCCCGTCCACGGTGGCGTTCTTCCACGGGCGCACGCCCACACCGCCAAAGGCCAGCGAGGCCTGCGCAATCTTGCCGTTCTCCAGCGTGATCACTGCCGCCACCGACACCAGAGCGAAAGCATAGGATGCGCGGTCGCGCACCTTGCGATAGGCCTGAACCGAGCCTTTGACCGGCGCGGGCAATACCACCGCCGTGATCATCTCGCCCGGCTTGAGCACCGTCTCCACATCCGGGCGATCCCCCGGAAGGGTGTAGAACTCATCCATCGCAACCAGACGCGCGCCATTTTCGCCCGTGACCTCGATCTGTGCCTCGAGCACCCGCATCGCCACGGCCATATCTGACGGATGCGCCGCCATGCAGTCCTCGGAGGTGCCGAAAATCGCCAGCATACGCCCGACACCGCCCTGCGCCGAACAGCCGGTGCCCGCCTCGCGCTTGTTGCAGGCCATCGAGGTATCATAGAAATACGGGCAACGCGTGCGCTGCAGCAGATTGCCGCCCGTGGTGGCCTTATTGCGGATCTGGCCCGAGGCCCCTGCCAGAATGGCGCGAGACAGGACCGGATAAAGCGCGCGGATCTTCGGATCGGCGGCCAGATCGGCATTGGTCACCAGCGCGCCAATCCGCACGCCCCCGTCCTGCGGCTCGACCTTGTCCAGACCTGCCACGCGGGAAATATCCACGAGCGCCTGAGGCACTTCGACCTGAATTTTCATCAGATCCAGCAGGTTGGTCCCGCCCGCAATGGCGCGCGCGCCATTGCCCATCGCCGCGATTGCGGCGGCCTGATCTTCGGCACGGCTATAGGTGAACTCCCTCATTTCTTCACCTCCGCCGCCATTGCGATTGCTTCACGAATAAAGGGATAGGCCGAGCACCGGCACAGGTTGCCGCTCATCCGCTCGGCGATCTCGGCGTCGTCGAGGCTGACCTCGCCCGCCAGATCCGGCGACACATGTGACGGCGCCCCCGCCTTGGCCTCTTCCATCATCCCGGTGGCCGACATGATCTGACCGGGCGTGCAATACCCGCACTGATAGCCGTCCTTCTTTACAAAGGCTGCCTGCAGATCGGACAGGTTCTCGGGATTGCCCAGCCCCTCGATCGTGGTCACCTGATCGCCATCATGCATCGCGACCAGCGACAGGCAGGCATTCACCCGACGCCCGTTTACCAGAACCGTGCAGGCTCCGCATTGTCCATGATCGCAGCCCTTTTTGGAGCCGGTCAGCTCCAGATGGTCGCGCAGCGCGTCGAGTAGTGTCAGGCGAGGATCGTGATCCAGCTTGTGGGTCGTTCCGTTGACCTTCAATTCGGTATGCATGGTGACTCCCGTCGGGGTTGGATAAGCCGACCGGCGCTGCCGGTCCGCGGTCTCTAACTCCCCCAACGAGTCGGGCGCTGGCTGGTTCCAAAGAAATCCTTATAAACCGGCCTGACCCAGTGTCAGCGTGATGCCTGACCTTAGTCAGGCGAATTCCGCATAAACCGGCGAACCTTCGACTGTCTTGGAAATTCCCGACAAAATCGCCTCGCCGGTTTCCTGCCGCAGCTCTGCATACCACGCCTCGGTCACCGCCATATCCACACCATGGGTCACATCACACCGCGCCCGCGCCCTCAGCACCAGATCGGCGCAGCGCTCGGCCCGTGCCGCCTGATAGGCCTGCAGCGCAGCGGGAATATCCGCATGCGCCGCCAGCATATCCTCCAGCACAACCGCATCCTCGATCGCCATGCAGGCCCCCTGCCCCAGATCGGGCGTGGTGTTATGCGCGCTGTCGCCCAGAATACAGATCCGCCCCTTGGCCCATGTCATGAACGGATCGATATCATGGATCTCGACGCGGTTGATTGCCCCGCCATCGGCCGCCGCAATCAGTTTTTGCACAGGCTCGGCCCAACCGGCAAAACTCTCCTGCAACAGCGCCCTGTATTCGGCCCGCTCGGGGGCCACGCCCGACGGCATCGGCTGGTCGAAGAAGAAATAGAACCGCCCCTCGCCGTCATCTCCCGCTCCGATCGGCATGACAGAGGCGCGTTTGCCCTCGGCCACGAAGGTCGTCCAGCGGTCGGCAGGCGCAATCGCCGTATCGACCTCGACAATGCCGTTCCAGTTCACATAGCCCGCATAGCGGCGCGCCTTCGGACCCAGAAGATGCTCACGCACAAGGCTATGCGCCCCATCCGCCCCGATCAGAAAATCGCCCACCACCTCGGTGCCATCTTCGAACCGCGCGACAACCGTCTCGCCCAGATCCTCGACGCCCACCAGCCGCATCCCGAGCGCGATCTCCTCGCGCCCGAATTCGTCCATCAGCATCTCCTGCGTGGCAGCCCGCGCCACCGGATAGCCGCGCTGGCCGGATTTCTCCCACAGCGGCGTCAGCGGAAAGGCACACATCGTCTCGCCGGTCAGCCCGTCGATATAGGCCATATCCTCCATCATCCCGCCAAGCTTGGCGATCTGTTCGCCCAGCCCCAGATGGTTGAGGCACTGGATCCCGTTGGGCCAAAGCGAAAGCCCCGCCCCGACCGGGCGCACCTCGCGCACCTTCTCGAAGATCTTTACGTCAAACCCCTGACGGCGCAGCGCAATTCCCGCGCACAGCCCACCAATCCCTGCTCCGATGATGATGACTGTCTTCTGGGCCATGGCCTGCTCCTCCTTGGAAATCGATTTTCTCGAAGGCTAGCGGCTTGACTACGAGATCGCCAGATGGTTGCGCGGGCCGATGGTGCGAATTTGCGCCGCTGCCGCTTTTCCGTGCAGGCATCGCAGACGCTCTGGCGGATTTCAGAGCTTGTAATAACCGCGATACCAGTCCACAAAGGCCTTTACGCCCTCTCGCACCGAGGTTTTCGGTGCATAACCGGTCAGGGATTTCAACAAACCCGCATCCGCCCATGTCGCAGGCACATCCCCCGCCTGCATCGGCATCAGGTTTTTTTGCGCTATCCGCCCCGTCGCTTCTTCGATTGCCGAAATGAAATCGGTCAGCTGGACGGCGTCATTATTGCCGATATTCACCACGCGGAACGGCGCAACCGGCGAGAGGCTGTCGCCCTCGGGGACCGCGTCCAGCCGCGCGGGAACCGCATCCACCAGTAGCCGGATGCCCTCGACGAGATCCTCGATAAAGGTGAAGTCGCGTTTCATATCGCCATGATTATACACGTCGATCGGCTTGTTGTCGAAAATCGCGCGGGTGAATTTGAACAGCGCCATATCGGGGCGGCCCCACGGACCATAGACCGTGAAGAAGCGGAACATCGTCACCGGCAGACCGAAGAGATGGGCATAGGAATGCGCCATAGACTCGGTCGATTTTTTGGTGGCGGCATAGAAGCTCATCTGGTGATCGGCCCGATCGGTCTCGCGATAGGGCATCTGCGTATTGGCACCATAGGCCGAGGAGGTGGAGGCCAGCAGCATATGTTTTGGCGGATGGGCGCGCGCGGCCTCCAGCAACTCGAAGGTTCCGATGATATTGCCTTCGAGATAGGCGCGCGGGTTGTCGATCGAATAGCGCACACCGGCCTGAGCGGCGAGGTGGATCACCACATCGGGCGTCTCTTCCTCGAACAGCCCCATCAGCAGACCGGGCGTCTCGACCATACCCGTCACTTCACGGAAATTCCCGTCAGGGCGGAGCTGGTCGAGCCGCGCCTCTTTCAGCGTCACATCGTAATAGTCGGTCATGCCGTCAAGGCCGACAACCCGCCAGCCTTCCGACAGGAACCGCTGGCAGACAAAGGACCCGATAAAGCCGGCAGCGCCGGTGACGAGAATGGTGGGCATGATCAACCTCCGCTTTTACGGGCTCGTTATTGCCCCTAAGGCGGCGCGGGGGCAAGCCTTGTCAGCTTGCCATCCGGTCCTCGGATGCCGTGGGTACAGCCTCGCCACAACGGAAATACCCCACATTCTCGCTCATCGTGTCGATCCCTTTCTGCAGCATCTGTACGGCTGCGGAGCTCTGTTCGGCCATGGCTGC
The DNA here is from genome assembly GCF_040297545.1 of Thioclava kandeliae. NCBI lineage: Bacteria > Pseudomonadati > Pseudomonadota > Alphaproteobacteria > Rhodobacterales > Paracoccaceae > Thioclava > Thioclava kandeliae. The sequence continues at coordinate 99,259 of NZ_JAYWLC010000012.1, read as the reverse complement.
GTTCTGCTGCACCGCGCGGTCAAGATCGCTGACGGCGGTATTCATTTCGTTCAGGCCGTTGCTCTGCTCCTGCGCCGAGGACGCGATCTGCTGGATCGAATCGCGAATGCCGGTGATCGATTCGTCGATGGATTGCAGCGCCTCCCCCGCCTGACCGACAAGCTCGACGCCGCGCCCGACCTGACGGGTCGAGGCCTCGATCAGATTGGCAATCTCGCGCGCCGCATCCGAGGAGCGCTGTGCCAGCCCGCGCACCTCGGAGGCCACGACGGCGAAGCCGCGTCCCGCATCGCCTGCCCGCGCGGCCTCGACACCCGCGTTCAGCGCCAGAAGATTGGTCTGGAAAGCGATATCGTCAATCACCGAGGTGATCCGCGAAATCGACTGCGAACTGGCCGCGATCTCGTTCATCGCGGTCACCGCATCATTCACCACTACACTCGAGCGGTCGGATTGCTCCTTCGCCTTCTCGGCCTTGGAACGCGCGGTCAGCGTCATCTCGGCGGCGCCCCGCACCGAGGTCGTCAGCTCTTCAAGCGCTGCGGCACTCTGCTCGAGTGTTGCCGCCTGCCGCTCGGAACGGCGCGACAATTCGGTGGTGCCCGCGGTGATCGAGGCCGCTTCCTGCGCGATCTGTGCGGTCTGTTCGAGGACGCTGACCACCACCTGTTCGATCCGGCCGACCGCCTCGTTGAACTGCACGCGCAGATTGTCGAACTCGCCCAGATCGGTATCGATCCGCGTTCCCAGATCGCCCTCGGACAGCCGCTCGAGACAGCTCTCCATCGCATTGTTCATACGCATGTAAGGGGTCGTATCAACGGCGAATTTCACGACCTTCACGACCTTGCCCGCCGCATTGCGAATCGGGTTGTAGCTTGCGCGGATATGGACTTCCTTCCCGCCCTTTCCAATGCGGATGAAATCGCCCTCGATCGTCTCGCCCGCGCGCAGACGCTTCCAGTGGGTGCTATACTCCGCACCATTCACCTGATCGGCCGGCATGAACATGCTATGGGGTTTGTTGAGGATCTCGGAACGCTCGTAACCCATAGCTTTGCAGAACAGGTCATTGGCCGACGTGATCGTGCCTTGCGGATCGAATTCGATCACCGCCTGCACCTTCTGGATCGCTGCAATCTGGCCCTCGGCATCCGCAGCCATATTGCGCGCATCCGTGATATCGAACGCATATTTCACAACCTTGAACGGCCGTCCCTCCGGATCGATCAGCGTCTCGTATGCCGCCTCGAGCCAGAGGATCTCTCCGTGTTTGTTCACCCGCCGCACGCGGCCCGCTTCCGAGGAACCCAGTTCCAACCTATGCCAGAAGTCACGATATTCCTGGCTATCGGCCTCACCTTTCGGCATGAAGATCCGGTGCGGCTTACCTCGGATCTCGTCGATCTTGTAATCCGTCGCGGTCAGGAACCGTTCATTCGCATCAAGAATATTGCCCTTCAGGTCGAATTCGATCACCGCCATCGAACGTTTGAGCGCATCGACTTGACTGCGGTTATCCCTGCGCCGCAGATGCATCGTCGTGATCTCGCGCGCGGCAATCAGCACATGCTCGGTGACCCCGTCCTTGCTGCTGATCGGCGAATAGGTCGTATCGAGCCAGATTTCCTCGCCCCTTGCATTCAGGCGCGGCACGATCCGGTTGACGGGTGTCCCGAGTTTCAGGATGCGCCAGATATCGTTGAAATCCTCCTGATGCAGATCCTTATCACGCACCAGTTTGTCATAGGGCTGCCCTAGGACATCTGTCGTCTTGAATCCGAACATAGTGGCGAATATTTCATTAATATACAAGAATTTACGGTCAATACTAACCCGCGCGACCGCATGGGAGTTCTCGAATGCATTCACTTCGCGACGCAGGTCTTCTAGCTCTTGGCGAAGTTTTTTTGAATTGAACATAGATGCTCCATAGCCGGCGGAATCATATCACTTTCCCGACCCTAGCCTGCACAGGTTAATCCGAGGTTTCTCTGTCTGGTTATCATGAGCATGACCCAAATCCGGCGCTTCTCCGCAGAACCTTCCCTGCGGGGAAGACGCGAATAGACCGAATTGACAAATGCAGAAATATGGCTCATATATAGAGTAATACTGCGCTGCCGCGTGAGCAAGCCGCGTCCCGTTTGACGCAGCAGTATGACACCCACCCGTTCCCCATCACGCAGGGTTCGTATCGTCCGGCCAAGGCCTGCGGGATGCGCCCGTGGCTTTCGAGGTTGCGGCGTCACACCCCTCAGGCCGCCTCCCCGCGGTCGCGCCCAGCCATGATGGTTACGGGCACAAAGGATATTCATGTTCGATTTCGATATGCTGGGGCTTTCCCCCGCACTTAAAGACGCGCTGAGCGCGCAAGGGTTCAAAGAACCGACCCCCATCCAGAACAAGGCCATTCCGCTGGCCATGCAGGGCCATGACATTCTGGGCCTTGCCCAGACCGGCACCGGCAAGACGCTGGCCTTCGGCCTGCCGCTGATCGACCAGCTGCTGCAGGCGCCCTCCAAACCCGCGCCCAAAACCGCCAAATCGCTCATCCTCGCACCCACCCGTGAGCTGGTGAACCAGATCGCCGACGGGCTGCGCACGCTGACCAAAGGCACCAAGATCCACATCATCACCGTCGTCGGCGGCCAGTCGATCAACCGCCAGATCGGCGCGCTGCATCGGGGCTGCGATATCCTCGTCGCCACCCCTGGCCGTCTCATCGACCTGATGGACCGCGGCTCGGTCGATCTGTCGCAGACCAAGCATCTCGTGCTCGACGAGGCCGACCAGATGCTCGATCTCGGCTTCATCCACGCGCTGCGCAAGATCGCACCGCGTCTGGGCACGCCGCGCCAGACCATGCTGTTCTCGGCGACCATGCCCAAGCAGATGGAAGAGCTGTCCAAGGCCTATCTCAACAATCCCCAGCGCGTTCAGGTGAGCCCGCCCGGCAAAGCGGCCGATAAAGTCAGCCAGTCGGTGCAGTTCATGGACAAGGCCGAAAAGCCCAACCGACTGCGCAAGATCCTCTCGCAGGACGAGGGCGCGCTGACTCTGGTCTTCTGCCGCACCAAGCACGGTGCCGAGAAACTGATGCGCTCGCTCGAGAAAGACGGCTTCCCCGCCGCCTCGATCCACGGCAACAAAAGCCAGAACCAGCGCGACCGCGCCATCGAGGGCTTCCGTGCCGGCACGACCACCATTCTGGTCGCCACCGACGTGGCCGCCCGCGGTATCGACATTCCGGGCGTGGCCTATGTGATCAACTTCGACCTCCCCGAAGTGCCTGATAGCTATGTACACCGCATCGGCCGGACCGCGCGTGCGGGCCGCGAGGGTCAGGCCATCGCCTTCTGCTGCGAGGAAGAGGTCGAGCTTCTCGACCAGATCGAGAAGCTGATGAAGATCGAGATCCCCGTGGCCGCGGGCTCGCGCCCTGCCGGTGTCTCCCCTGCCCCGCGTGGCCGTCGTCGGGGTGGCCCGCCGAAATCGGGCGCCGTGCGGGCGTTCAAACCTGCGGGTGAGGGCAAACCGAATGGCCAGAACCGCCGCCGCAAACCGCAAGGCTCGGGCAAACGGGGTCCCGCCGATGCCGGGCCCGCAAAGCGCCGCGCGCCACAGCACTGACCAGATACACGCCCTGCCGGTCTTCCGGCGGGGTGCTTTTTAATGCGCGACAATCTGCACGCGCGTAATTTCGGGCGCCACGCTGCGGATCACCGCCTCGAGCGTGCTGCGCAGATGCGTCTCGATATAGCTGGCCTGAAATTCCGATCCCGCCCGCAGAACGAGGCTCTCGCGGGTTTCTGAGACCACTGTCAGCTGTGCGAACCACGCCCCCCAGAAGGTCGGGTGATGGCTCTGCAAACGGCGCGCCACGTCCGGCCAGATCCCGTTGCTCGGCAGATCGGCGGCCCTGAGTGGCACCACATTCGTTTCCGGCGCTGCAGGTTCGCTCGGAGCGAGCCGCTCGACCAGATCGGGTCCGATCTTTGCCCAACCCTCCCGTGTATCCTCGAGGATCTGTGCCACGTTCAGACCATAAAGGGCCACCCTGCCCCGCGCCGCAGGACGCTTTTCGATCAGCCAGCGACGTTGGCGTAGCGCCGCCATCTCGCGCTTGACCGTGCGCACATCGACAGACCACAGCTTCGATATCTCGGCCTGCCCCATCGATAGCTCGTCATTTTGCCAATTATATCGCGCTGTTATCAGGCAGATCAGCCGGAGCGCCTGCTTCTGGATATACTTGTCCTGTGAAAGTGCATAGCTTCCAAGGACGGACAGCAAATCGTATTTACGCGCGGCCGCACCGCGACCCACTGCCTTTTTCATCATGCCACTGCTCCGGCGCATTTGAGCGCTTCATTGTTCGGGCGTCATTTCGCGCCTCATTTGCCGAGAGTATCACGGTTAGCCACATCAAGCCAACGCTTTCCTCTCGATGTTGGCCATTTGCGTCCGGAAATTCGATTCTGTCAAGCAGATGGGTTTTTCACCCTTCTTCCAATCCTCTTTTGATCAGAAAAAATGGTAATCATAGGTTAAGGGGGACATATAGGCTGTCACCCTAATTGGGTGGAAATGTCACCCTAATTGCCCGGAATGGCCCGATATTGTCCCCTCAAGGAATCGCCCGCGACTCGGTCCACATGGGAGAATCACTGGCAGGTCGATTCGGTCTCGAGACCCTTTAATTCATTGGCGCCGGACGCTGTTCGAACTTTCCGCTATATTTATAACTTTCTTTTTGCGTCAAAGGCAAATCCGGCGTATTTCTGGGTTCAGAGATAATCAACGTCCGAAAGAGGCAGATATGTTCACTCACGAAAGTCTGGAGGAGCTGCATTCCCGCTCGCTCAAGATGCAGGCAGCCATCCGCAAGCAGACCTTCTCGCCCGAGCACGAGAAGACATTGCGCCGCTTCTCCAGCTGGGAGGTCTCCGAGCTGATCCTGAAGATCAACCAATCGACCTTCCGTGGCCGCTTGGCCGCCGATCTTGACCTTCCCGGCGGGGAAGTCGAGGAGGAGGGCCGCCAGCGCTGGTTCACCCTTCCGGAGATCAACGAGATGCGGCGCAAGATGAAGATCAACCGCCGCTCCCTGCAGCCGCCGCGACCGCATAAGAAGCGCGCGATCCGCGTGGCCATCTCCAACTTCAAGGGCGGCGCCGGTAAATCGACCGTGGCACTCCATATGGCGCATGCGGCGGCCCTCGATGGCTATCGCGTCCTGCTCGTCGATTTCGACCCGCAGGCCACGCTGACCCATTCGATGGGCCTCACCGATGTCTCCGAGGAGTTGACCGTCTGGGGGATCATCGCGCGCGACCTCATCCGCGAGACCGAGCGGATGAACAATGCGCCCCGCGCAGCCGAATCCGGCACGGCCCTGCCCCATCGCAGGCTTCCCGGCTCGATCCTTGATCTGGGGCTCGACAGCCTGCGCATCACCGATTTCATCCGCACCACCGCGTGGCCTACGATCGACATGATCCCTTCCTGCGCCAACGCGGCCTTCGTCGAGTTCGCCTCCGCGCAATACCGCCATCTCAATCCTGACTGGTCATTCTTCGCCGCGGTCGCCCGCTATCTCGATGCGGTGCCCCATGACAGCTATGATGTCATCGTGTTCGATTGCCCGCCGGCCATTGGATACCAGTCGATGAACGCGGTCTTCGCGGCCGATGTCCTCTATATTCCCTCGGGGCCGGGCTATTGGGAATACGACTCGACCACCTCTTTCATCGGACAGCTTTCGGAAGCCCTGGGCGATCTCTCCCACGGGTTCGAGGGGACCTTCCCCGCGGGGAATATGACCCTGCCGAAGGAATTCCTCGACATCCGTTTCCTGATGACGCGGTTCGAGCCGGGCAACGATCTGCACCGTGCGATGTTCGAAGCCTTCCGTAATGTGTTTGGTGAACGCTTGGCCGATAACCCCATCGAGATGACGCGGGCGGTCGAGCAGTCGGGGCGTTTCCTGTCATCTGTTTACGAGATAGACTACCGCACGATGACCCGAGAGACCTGGCGCAGGGCGCGCGCCTCCTTTGACCGCGCCTATGATGAGTTCCGTGCGACCTTCCTGAACGCATGGGAGAAACTGGAGGAGATTGAATGAAGAAGCGCCGGACCTTCGCCATCGACCTTCCCGAGGACGATGAAACAGGCACCTTCCCTGCGGGGAAGGTCGAGCCCGAGGCCCCTGCGCCGCAGAACCGCCGCTCGCCCATGGCCGCCGCCATCAGCGAGAACGCGGCCAGCCTGCGCGACCGGACAGCTCTCGAGGCAAAGATCCGCGCCGAGAATGACGCGCTGGCCGCAGAGCATGTGCGGATGAAAAAGCTCGGCCTGATGGTCGACATGATCCCGCTCGACCAGATCGAGACGTGGAAGCTGATCCGCGACCGTGCCAAGGACGATGATTTCGAGCTCACCGAGCTGATCAAGTCCATTCGCGAATTGGGGCTGTCCAATCCGATCCGTGTCGAAGCGCGTGATGATGGGAAATTCGAGCTAATTCAAGGGTTTAGGAGGCTTTCGGCCTATAAGTCCCTGCTCGAGGAGACCGGTGATGCCGAGCGTTGGGGGGCAATCCCCGCTGGCATTCTTCCCCGCGGGGAAGGTCTTGAGGGTCTTTACCGCCGCATGGTCGACGAGAACCTCGTGCGTAAGGACATCTCCTTCGGAGAGATGGCCGGGCTCGCGTTGAACTATGCCAAGGATCCCGGCACCGCGCAGATGGATCCCGACAAGGCGGTGGCCGAGCTCTTCGCAAGCGCGGGCTACCAGAAACGCAGCTATATCCGCAGCTTCATCAAGCTGGTGGACCGTTTGGGCGAGGATCTGAAGTTCATCCAGCATGTGCCCCGTTCGCTGGGGCTCAAATTCGTCTCTGAAATGGAGGACCGGCCCGAGATCGTGGCGCAGGTGCGTGAGGCTCTGAAAGACTGGGATAACCATTCCGCCAGTGACGAACTGGATGTGTTGCGGCAGGCGATCGGCGAGGACACCGCTCGCCCGGCTCTCGTGCCGAAACCCGCCGCCAAGCCGCGGAGCGGTAAGGCGCGCACCGTGTTCCAGGTCCAGACCCGTACCGGAGCCGCCAAATGTACGGCCTCGAATGGCCGGCTGGAGATCCGGCTTGATCGCGATTTCTCGACTGTGGATCGCACCAGTCTGGAACGTGCCCTGAAAGATCTTCTAGACGGGCTTTCATGAAAACCTTCCCCGTGGGGAAGAAAAAGCGGCGGGGAAACCCGCCGCTTTTTTATATGGAGTGTCGTCAGAGGCAGGCTCTATTGCGCGGCGATATCTCCCGCGCGCTCACGCTCGAAATAGCCATGGAGCAACAGTGTCATCTCCTGCTCGACGCTGGAGATGTGCTGGCGCATGATCTCGCAGCCGCGCTCGGCATCCCGCGCAAGAGCTGCCTCGGCGAGCTGGATGTGATCTGCAGATCGGTCGCTCAGCGCATGGGCGTCAATCAGCCCGCGGTAGCGCCTCTGGGCAATGGCGATCTGTTCGATGATGGCATGGATACGCGGCATCTTGCAGGCCGAAACGAGGGTCCGATGGAAGTCCCGATGAGCGATCTCCCATTCAGGGGAGCGCAGATTGGCCTCGGTGTTGCGCAGGCGGTAAAGGGCCGCGGTGATGTCGCTTTCCCATTGCAGGTCACCCTGTTCAATGGCGCAGGTCAGCGCGAAGCATTCGCTATTGCGGCAGATCTCCATTACCTCGTGGAAATCAACGAGCGAGACCTCCGACACGGTATAACCGCGCTGGTCCTCGAACTGAATGAGGCGCGTGCCGGTCAGGCGGGATACAGCCTCGCGCAAGGGGCTGATCGAAACACCGAGTTCGGCGCGGAGCCGGTCGAGATTGATCTTTTCGCCCGGCTTCAACTGATTGCTCAGAAGACGGTCCAGTAACGCATCATAGAGCGTAGAGACGAGGGTTGCTTTGCGCATGATAACCTGAAGATGGGACTCATATTAACTTAAGCCGATCTATACGCTGTAAATAGTATACATGGCTATAAAAATCGACGAAGTGTAATAACATCGATTATATGCCTCAAACCCATGAGAAAAGCGGCGCCTTCAGGTCCTGTCCTTTGACGCAGATGCCGCGTCACGATAGATCGGTGGCATGGAGTCAAAGGATGCACCAATGTCTAAGTTAATCTATATCCTGAACGGACCAAACCTGAATCTTCTCGGCAAGCGCCAACCGGAGATTTACGGCCGCGATACTCTGGATGATATCGAGAAAAACTGCCGTGCCGTCGCCGAGGCGGGCGGTGCCGAGGTCGCGCTGTTCCAGTCCAACCATGAGGGCGTGATCATCGATACGATCCACGAGGCGCGTGAGAAAGCCTGCGCGATCGTGATCAATCCGGGCGCCTATAGTCATACCTCGGTCGCCATCCTTGACGCGCTCAACGCCTATGAAGGGCCGGTCCTCGAAGTGCATATCTCGAACATCCACAAACGCGAGGCCTTCCGCCATCATTCCTATGTTTCGGGACGTGCGGATGGCGTGATCTGCGGCTGCGGGATCGAGGGCTACGAATTTGCCGTCCGCCATATCCTGAGCCTTCTGGGCTGAGTGATGGTGGCCTGTATCGATTGGCAGGGGCCGATCCTTTTCGACCCTCGGGGCACATTCGGCCATTTGCGCGGGATGGTCGCCGCCGGACAGGGCGTGCGCGTCGGGCCGGACGGGATCACCGCTATCGATGCGGGCCATATCGAATGCACCACCTCCGGCAGTAGCGGGGCGCCCAAACGCATCCGCCGGAGTCTCGAGAGCTGGACGCGCAGCTTTGTCCGCAACGGGGCGATCTTCGGCTTGCAGGATGCGGTGATCGGGCTCCCCGGAACGATGGCGCAATCGCTGACGCTCTATGCTGCGCTCGAGGCGGCATGGGCGGGGGCAGGGCTTGTCGATCTGTCGGGGTTGCGGGCGGACCGGCAGCTTGGCCAGCTGGTCGCGCACGGGGTCAGTCATGTCTATGCCACGCCCGCGCAGGCCGAGATGATCCTGATGGGCGAGGGCAACGCGCCCTCTCTGCGGCAATGGATTATCGGCGGCGGTCGCTTGTCGGCCGATCTGCGGCAGCGTCTGGCACATCGGTTTCCACAGGCGCGGGTGGCGCAATTCTACGGCGCCTCCGAGACGAGTTTCATTACACTGGATCCGGGGGATGCGCCTGAAGGTTCGGTCGGACGCGCTTATCCGGAGGTCGAGATCCGGACCGACGGGGCGGGGGAGTTATGGGTGAGGAGCCCTTATCTTTTCGAGGGTTACGGGCTCGGCGGGAGCCCAGAGACGCGCTGGTCCGATGATGGGTTTCTGTCCGTGGGGGAGATCGGCCAGATCGATGCCGACGGGTATGTCTATGTGCAAGGGCGCAAGGGGCGGGTGGTGCAGGTGCTGGACCATCTTGTGAGCCCCGAACCGGCGGAGGTCTTTTTGTCGGAAAGGCTGGGCTGTCCGGTTGCGGTGGTGGCGCGGCGTGACGCTCTGCGCGGGGCGCGTCTCTGGGCGATGGTCGGGCAGGGGCCACAGGGCGCGCAGGTCGAGGAGGCGCTGGCGGCCTTCCGTCACAGGGTCGGTCCGACTGCGGCCCCGCATGGCTGGCAACGGGTCGATCCGTTGCCGCTGCTGCCCAGCGGCAAGCCCGATCTGCAACGGCTCGAGGCGATGATATGACGGTGCGCATCATCTCCGCACGTCGTTCGGCCGTTGTGCCGCGCGGGGGGGGCTTTGCCGGGCTCGACCCGCACGAGATCGCCGCGCCGGTGATTGCCGCCTGTCTGGCGGATGCGGGGATCGGACCGGAGGATGTGGACGAGGTGATCTGTTCCAATGCGATCGGTCCGGGGGGAAATGTCGCGCGGGTCGTGGCCTTGGGCGCGGGGCTGCCCGAGCGCGTGGCGGGGCTGAGCCTTGACCGGCAATGCGCGGGCGGGCTTGATGCGATCATGCTCGGGCAGGCGCTGATTGCCAGCGGTCAGGCACGGGTCGTGATTGCCGGTGGGGTAGAGAGTTATTCGCGCCGCCCGCTGCGGGCGTTTCAACGGGCGGAGGGGCCGGAGTTCTATACTCAAGCACCGTTTACCCCTTGGCCGGAGCGCGATCCCGATATGGCTGAGGCGGCGGACCAGCTTGGCCGTCTCTGCGGGATATCACGCCAGGAAGCCGATGCGTGGGCTGTTGAAAGCCATTTGAAAACAGTTTGTTCTGAGTTTCCTGAAATTGTGGAAATTAATGAAATCCGCCGTGATCCTTTCGCGCGCAAGGCCAGTGCCAAGCTGATGGCGCGCAGTCCGGTGATTGCGGGCGATGTGACGGCGGGCAATGCGGCGGTGGCCGCCGACGGCGCGGCGTTTTGCGTGCTGATGGCCGGGGCGCAGGCGCAAGGGCGCGGTGTGCGCATTGGGCGGGGCCGCACGCTGGGCGCCACACCCGATCTGCCGGGTCTCGCGCCAGTCGCCGCTATCGAGGCGATTGACGGGGCAGGGGCGGATCGCGTGGAGATCATGGAAGCCTATGCGGTGCAGGCGCTGGCCTGCCTTCGCAAGGCGGGGATCGATCCGGATCGTGTCAACCTGAAAGGCGGTGCCTTGGCGCGGGGCCATCCGATCGGCGCTTCGGGGGCGATACTGGTGGTGCGGCTTTTCCATGACCTCGCCAGGGGCGAGACCGGACTGGCCGCCATTGCGGCAGCAGGCGGTATCGGCACCGCCTTGCTGTTCCATCGGGATTAGTCGAAGCCGCGAAGGGTGGCGTAGCTCTCCAGCGGTTCGCGCTCGGTGCGGAAGCTGTTGATCACAGCGCTCTCGTCAGGGGTGCCGATGGCGATGCCGCAAAGCACCATCTCGTCCTCGGGCAGGCCCAGCGTCTCATGGACGACATCGGCATAATTGGCCAATGCCCCGATCCCTACCGTGCCCAGACCCTTGTCCTGCGCGGCCAGCATCAGCGCCATGATCGACATGCCCAGATCCATATAGCCACCTTCGCCCATACGCCGGTCGATGGCGACCACGATCCCGAGAGGCGCGTCGAAGAAGCGGTAATTGGCCTTGAACTGGCTGCGGCGTCCGTCGATATCGCGGCGTTCGATGCCGAGGCTCTGGTAAAGCGCATAGCCCGCCGCCCGTTGCCGCGCTTTCAGATGCGCGGGGATCGGGCGGGGAAACCATTCGTATTCCGCCACTTGCGGGCGATGGTCGTCGATGGCGCGGGTCATATTGGTGACAAGCGTGGCCAAGGCGTCGCCGGTCAGCGCATGGAAGCTGCCCGGTTGCAGATTGGCCCCCGAGGGCGCGCGGCGCGCGGCCCATAGCAGATGTTCGACCGTCTCGCGCGAGACGGGGTCGGGCAGGAAGGCGCGGGTGGATTGGCGCGCCTTCAGCAGGTTTTCCACGCTTGTCGACATGCGGTGGGGTCGTCCTTGTCTAGTCGTCGGTCAGTGTCTGGTGAGGACGCTTTGCGGGCGGGCTTTGGCGAGCCCCTGTGTGATGAAGCCCGCCAGCACTGCCTTCACAACATCGCCCGGAATGAAAGCAGTGACCAGCCATGTGGCCTCGATCAGGGTTTTGTCCAGCACAATCGACATACCGATGACGCCGCACAGATACACGATCCCGATACCACCGATGACTGCGCCGATAATGGCGGAGACCGACAGTGGCAGCTGGCGGGTTTTGTCGGTGATCAGGCCGGTGACAAAGGCCCCCAGAGGCCAGCCCAGCAGGAAGCCTGCGGTGGGGCTGGTGAAAATGCCGAGGCCGCCACGGCCACCGGCCAGAAGCGGCAGGCCGAGCGCCACGAGCACCACGATCAGCAGGGCGGCCAGCGCCCCGCGTTTGGCGCCCAGCACGGTGCCCGCCAGCATGACGCCCAGCGTCTGCGCGGTGATCGGCACGCCGAAGCCCAGCGTAAGGCTCGGCACGAGACCAAGGGCGGCGATCAGCGCGGCAAAGAGCGCCACCATCGTTAGATTACGTTCCATTTGTCGGGTCTCCTCCCTTGGGAGCCGAGGGCGGCGCGGGGTTTACTCCCCCCCTCGCGCGCAGCGCTTCGGCCACATGTTCTGCATCGTCTAATGCCAGAATCCCCAAGGGGAGCACAAGATGCCAGTTGGCGCGCTTGGCCGAACGTGCGCGCCAGCTTTGGGCCAGCATCTGGCCTTTCTGGGCAAGGATCGGTGTGAAGCGAATGGTGAGCGCGATGGCCAGCTCGCCCGCGCGGGTATTGACCCCGAGTGCCGCCAAGGGCCGTGTCAGCCAGTGGAGTGTGTCGAGCATATCGGCAAGTCGGGTGGTCATCGTCACCAGATTGGCCAGAGCCACGGCGGTGGTGAAGCGCAGCACAATACGCGCGCCTTCCGCCCAATCGGCGGTCAGCCCGTGCCAGAGGGCGAGCACGAGCGCGATAGGCCAGAGTGGACGCAGCGCTTTTGCTCCGGCTTTGGCAAAGCGCAGGCCGGGGAGCAGGTAGAGAAGCGCGATGATGGCGAAGGCCGCAAGTTGCAGCGGCAGCGAGGGCAGGGCGAACAGCAAGGCGGTTGCCAGACACAGTCCCGCCAGTTTCGGCCCCGCGGGCCAGCGATGGGCGCGGGTCTCAATCGGTGAGGTCAGAGAGATCATCGCCCAGCCCCGCTTGGTTCATATAGTCGAGATAGTCGGGCAGGACGGTCTCGGGTGTGCCTGACTGCCGGATTTCGCCCTCGTGGATCCAGAGCGCGTGGTCATATCCCCGCAGGCAGTCCGGATCATGGGTGATATGGATAAGGGCCTGCGGCAGGCTTTCGAAGAGCCGTGTCAGCTGGCCACGGATCGCCAGATCGAGGCCGGAGAAGGGTTCATCAAGCACGATCAGCTGCGGCTGCATCAGCAGGATCGCCATCAGGCAGACCAGCTGTTTCTGGCCCTGCGAGAGCGTCGAGACGGGTGCATCGATCCAGTGGGATTTACCGAACCGCGCGAGCATGCGGCCGATCAGGCTCTGGGTCTCGGCCTTGCCGTGCCCCTGCTGGCGCAGACCGAAGGCCAGTTCCTCGCACACGGTCGGGAAGATGATCTGGTGGTCGGGGTTCTGGAACAGGATGCCGATGCGGTTGAGGGCGGCGTGACGGTCGCGGGCGGGGATGATCCCGTCGAGGGTGAGCGTGCCGGAGGAGGGCTCGATCAGCCCGGCCACCACGCGGGCAAGGGTGGATTTTCCCGAGCCGTTGCGCCCGACGATTCCGAGGCGGCGGATCTCGTGGTCGAAGACCAGATCCTTCAGCACCGGCTTTCCGGCAAGGTCGAGTGTCAGATGGTCGAGTGTCAGGCGGGGGCTGTGGGCCATGGGGTTCCTGCGGACAAGGCGTGCGGGCCTCATCCTCCTGCCGGAAAGTGGGCGGATTTGCAAGAAACCGGTCCCTGACCAAGGTCAGGCATATGGTGCAGCCATGGAATTGTCTCGCCATTGCACAGGCATGCTCTCACGAATGAAACAAAATCGCGGCGCGCCCCTTTGCGGCATCTGCCACCACTTTACCGCGAAATTTCCGGCGCTAACATCACCCGTATGCCCAAGGAGGCCCGCATTGGCGGGAGGGTGGAGGAGAGGCGGATTAACCGCTTGCGGGGCGCGCGCAGGCGTGCTTCGCGCGGGGAGCGCCGGATGAAAATCGGGGGGATGATGATCAACGGAGAATTGCAACTGGCTCGGCCTTTGCGCTGGGGCATGGTGGGCGGTGGCCGCACCGGTCAGGTAGGTTACAAGCACCGCACAGGCGCGTTGCGCGACGGGACCTATCATCTGGTCTGCGGGGCCTTCGATGTGGATGCCGCGCGCGGGCGCGATTTCGGGATGCGCGTCGGGGTGGCCGAGGAGCGCTGTTACGACAGCTATCAGGCGCTGATCGCGGCCGAAACCGCGCGAGCGGACGGGGTCGAGGTGGTATCTGTCGCCACGCCCAATTTCACCCATTACGAGATCACCAAGGCGCTGCTGAGCGCGGGGATCCATGTGATCTGCGAAAAGCCTCTGTTCTTCAGCGTGGCCGAATGCGACGAGATCGCCGCACTGGCCCGCGAGAAAGGGCTGATTGTGGGCGTCACCTATGGCTATACCGGCCATCCGATGGTGGCGCAGATGGCGGCGATGGTGGCCAAGGGGATGCTGGGCGAGATCCGTATCGTCGATATGCAATATACCCACGGCTTCAACGCGGGCGATGATACGGGCGCCTCCGAGGCGCAGCAATGGCGGGTCGATCCGGCGCGTTCGGGGGGCACCTTTGTGCTGGGTGATATCGGCACCCATCTGCAATATCTCTCGGAAATCGTGCTGCCGCATCTGAAGATCGAGAAGCTTCTGTGTGATCGCACGGCCTTTATCCCCTCGCGCGCGCCGCTCGAGGATCATGCTACGGTGCTGATGCATTATGACAATGGCGCACGGGCGCGGCTCTGGGTGAGTTCGGTCGATGCGGGGCAGATGGATGCGCAGCGCTACCGCTTTGTGGGCGCGAAGGCCTCGGTCGAATGGCACGCGGCGCGGCCCGACGAGCTGCTTTACGAGGTGCAGGGCGAGCCGTCGCGCATCCTGCATCACGGGATGCCCTATCTGGAGGAGGAGGGGCACGAATATGACCGGATGGGGGCGCTGCACACCGAGGGTCTGGGCGATTCATGGGCCAATATCTATCTCTGGATCGCGCAGGCGATCGCCGGAAACCCGCCCGCGCGCTATCCCGATATGGCGGCTGGCACCTCTGGCGTGCGTTGGCTTGAAAACTGCATCCGCTCGGCCGAAGCTGGCGGGGCTTGGGTGGATTACGCCTGAGCGCCACGCGGCAACAGGTGAAAATGATTGAGGATCAGGAGACGATTATGCGATTTGGAGTTGTAGGTTACGGCACGGGCGGTCAGCATTTCCACGCCCCCTATATTCAGGCGGCCAAGGGCTGCGAGCTGACGGGGATCGTGGCGCGGGCACCGGCGACCATTGCCAAGGTGCGCGCCGATTTCCCCGATGTGGCGATATTCTCCAGCCTGACCGAGATGCTGGACAGTGGGACGGTTGATGCGGTCACCATCACCACCCCGCCTGCCACCCGCGATGCGCTGGTGCGCGAGGCAGCGGCCAAGGGCGTGCATGTGGTGGCCGACAAGCCCTTCGCGCCCTCGGCGGAGGCCGCACGTTCGCTCGCGGCGCTGGCGCGGGAGACGGGGATTACGCTGGGGGTCTATCACAACCGTCGGTGGGACGCCGATTTCCGCACGCTGATGGCGGTGAAGGCGGCGGGCAAGCTGGGCAACCTCTGGCGCTTCCATTCGCGTATCGAGCAGGACAGCCCCGAGACGGTCGAGGCCGGTCCCGAGGGTGGGCTGTTGCGCGATCTGGGCAGCCATATGGTCGATCAGGCGCTGGCGCTGCTGGGGCCGGTGGTCTCGGTCGATGCGCAGCTCGATATTGCCGAGCTGGAGGGGGGCGCGACCGATGCGGGTTACACGATCACCCTGCGCCACGAGAGCGGGGTGCATTCGCATCTCTCGGCCAGCAAGATGAACGCTGTGGTGATGAAGGAATTCCGGCTTTATGGCGCGAATGGCAGCTATATCTCGCAAGGCCAGGATATTCAGGCCAAGCAGATCTTCTCGGGCGAACGCCCTGTCGATGATCTGGCGGGCTGGGGCTATGAGGCCGAGGAAGACTGGGGTGTGCTGCGCCTGCGCGGGCAAGGCGATGAGGTGATCCCCTCCGAACAGGGCGCCTATCACGCCTATTACGAGGCCTTTGCCAAATCCGCCGCAGCCGGTGGACCGGCGCCCGTGACGCCCGATGAGGCGGTGGCGGTGCTGGCGGTGCTCGATGCCGCGCGGCTGAGCGCCGAAGAGGGGCGCAGCGTTTCGCTGCGGTGAGAGCATGGATGTGACCGTGACCTGTGCGCCCTGCTGCTGGGGGGTGGATGATGTGAGAAATCCGCATCTTCCGCCTTGGCAGAAGGTGCTTGATGAAGCGCGTGATGCCGGTTTCGGTGGGCTGGAGCTGGGGCCTTATGGCTATATGCCCCTCGATGTTACTCTGGTGGGCGAGGCGCTTGTTTCACGCGGGCTGAGCATCGTGGCGGGCACGATCTTCGATGATCTGGTGACGCCCGCCAATCGCGAGAACCTGCTGCGCCAGACCCGCGAGATCTGCGCGCTGATCACGGCACTGCCCCAGCCGCCTGCGCATGGGGGCCAGCGTTTCCCCGCGCCCTACCTGACGGTGATGGATTGGGGCCATGACGCGCGTGATTATGCCGCCGGTCACAGTGACCGCGCGCTGCGCCTGCCCGACGCGGCATGGGCGGGGATGATGGAGACCCTGTGCCAGATTGCCGATGTGGCCAGAGGCTATGGCGTGCGGGCGGTGATCCATCCGCATGCGGGCGGGCATATCGAGTTTGCCGACGAGATCGAACGGCCGGTGGCGGATATTCCGCCCGAGGTGGCGGGGCTCTGTCTGGATACGGGCCATACGCTCTATGCGGGGATGGATCCTGTGGCCACGCTTGAAAAATACTGGGACCGGCTCGATTACATCCATTTCAAGGATATCGATGCGGAGGTGTTTGCCGATGTGATGGGCCGCAAGATCCGGTTCTTCGATGCCTGCGGCGAAGGGGTGATGTGCCCGATCGGGCGCGGGGTGATCGATTATCCGGCCATCCATGCGCTTTTGGAAGCGAAGGGCTATGGCGGCTATATCACCATCGAGCAGGAGCGCGATCCACGTAATACCGGCTCGATCCTCGAGGATCTGGCGGCCTCGCGCAGCTATCTGCGCGAGACGGGATTTGTCTGAGAGAAACGGGTAAGGGTGCGCCCTTACTCGTTCACCTTTTTCACGAATTGCGATTTCAGCCCCATCTGGCCGATGCCGGGGACCTTGCAGTCGATGTCGTGATCGCCGCTAACCAGACGGATGCCGCGCACCTTGGTGCCGACCTTGACCACCGAGGAACTGCCCTTGACCTTGAGATCCTTGATCACGGTCACGGTGTCGCCATCGGCCAGAATATTGCCAACAGCATCGCGGATGACCTCGGCATCGTCGCCAGCGGCTTGCGCCGACCATTCATGCCCGCATTCGGGGCAGGTGAGCAGCGCGTCGACCTCGTAGGTATAGGCGGAGGCGCAATTGGGGCAGGGGGGCAATGTATCCATCATGGCGCCTGCGATAGGGGGCACCTCTCCATTTGGCAAGAAAATTCGATAGGTTTGCGCTGATAATCAGATGTGATGTGGCGGCATTTTCCATATCCCCGCCTATGTCTTGCAAGAGCCCATCAGAAACGGTATCGGAAAAATCACCGGTCGCAGCCTACCCGGTTATCAAAACAAGGACTGAGCTATGAGGAGTATCCTACAGGGGCCATGCCCCTTTGATGTTGCATTATGGTGTGTCCTGCCCGTTGCCAAGGAGATGCCCTGATGTTCCGCATCACGAAAGAATTCCATTTTTCAGCGTCGCACCAGCTGATCCATCTGCCCGCCGACCATCAATGCGCGCGGATGCACGGGCATAATTATGTCGTGGTGGTCGAGCTGTCGGCCAGCGAGCTGAATGCCGACGGGTTCGTGCGCGATTATCACGAGCTGAAGGATCTGAAGGACTATATCGACACCCGCTTCGATCACCGCCATCTCAATGATGTGCTCGATTGCCCCTCGACGGCCGAGCATATGGCGCATCACTTCTATCAATGGTGCAAGGCGCGCTGGCCCGAGGTCACGGCGGTGAAGGTGTCGGAGACGCCCAAGACCTGGGCGGAGTTCCGGCCATGAGTGCGGATCGCATCGAGACACTGCGCATCTCGGAGATCTTCGGCCCCACCATTCAGGGTGAGGGCGTGCTGATCGGCGAGCCCACGGTCTTCGTGCGCACCGGCGGCTGCGATTACCGCTGTAGCTGGTGTGACAGCCTGCATGCCGTGGATAGCCAGTATCGCCACACATGGCAGAAGATGACACCCGCCGAGATCTGGGACGAGGTGCAGCATCTCTCGGGCAACCGTCCGCTGACGGTATCGCTTTCGGGCGGCAATCCGGCGATCCAGAATCTGGGGCCGGTAATCTCGATGGGGCAGGCGGCGGGCTACCGCTTTGCCTGCGAGACCCAGGGCTCGATCCCCGCGCCGTGGTTCGGGATGCTCGACACGCTGGTGCTGAGCCCCAAGCCCCCTTCGAGTGGCGAGCGCGTGGTCTGGGAGCGGTTCGACGACTGTGTGAAGGCCGCAGGGCCGCATACGCAGGTGGTGATGAAGATCGTCATTTTCGACGAGGAGGATTTCGCCTTTGCCCGTGCGGCGGCGGCGAGCTATCCCGAACTTCCCCTTTATCTGCAACCGGGCAATCCGGAGGTGGACCCCGCTCTGCCCGTCGATCTGGATCAGGCGGCCAAGCGGCTCGAATGGCTGGTTGACCTGACCATTGCGGCGAAATGGTTCCGCCCGCGCGTGCTGCCGCAGCTGCATGTAATGATCTGGGGCAATAAACGCGGCGTGTGATCGCGTCTCGCCTTTGCTGTCTTCGGGCGCTAGAAGGAGACGGCCCCAACGGAGATGAGCATGGACTGGACGAGCCTTCTGTCGAACGAACGCCTGCGCGACCGGAAATATTCGGAAGCCCGCAACCGGTCGATCTTCACGCAGGATTACGACCGGATCGTCTTCTCCGAGCCGTTCCGCCGTCTGGCCAACAAGACGCAGGTGCAGCCGCTTTACGAGCATGACCATGTCCATCACCGGCTGATCCATTCGATCGAGGTGGGGTCGGTGGGCCGGTCTCTGGCGATGTCCATCGGGCAATGGCTGGTGGAGGAAGACGAGATCGCAGCGGGTGAGGAAAACGCGATTGCCAATATCGTGCAGGCGGCCTGCGCGGCCCATGATATCGGAAATCCGCCTTTCGGTCATTCGGGCGAGGCCTCGATCGGGGCGTGGTTTGCCCGTGCCTTTGACGAGGCCCGCGGGGTCTGCGGTGATCTGGACCCCGAGCTACACCCGCAATTTTGCCATTTCGAGGGGAATGCCCAAGGCTTCCGGATCATCGCGCGCAAGGAGATGTATCGCAATGATGGCGGTATGCGCCTGTCGAAGGCGGTGCTGGGCGCGTTCATGAAATACCCGCTCTCGGCGGCAACACATGCGGGGCTGAGCGATTACCGCTCGGCGGGCTATTTCGGAGCCAAGAAATTCGGCATTTTCAATTCCGATCTGGGGCTCTTTGCCGAGGCGGCATCCAGCCTTGGTCTGCCGCAGATTGCCGTGGGCCCCTATCAATGGTGGCGCAGGCATCCGCTGGTCTATGTCGTCGAGGCGGCCGATGATATTTGCTATAATATCGTCGATCTGGAGGATGCCTTCACCACCGGCGAGCTGCCCTTTGATGTGGTGCGCGAGGCGCTGTTCAATCTGGCCGAGAAACCCAATCGTGGGGCTCAGGGCATGACGCAGGCCGAGGAGATTGCTTTGCTGCGCGCGCTCAGCATCGGGCGGGCGATTGACAGCTGCCTCGAGGCATTCAAACAGAATTACGGCGAGATCATGGGCGGCACCTTCGGCCAGGGGCTGGTGGAGGCGGGGCGTCTGGGCGCGCAGTTCGCGGCGATCCGTGCGCTGGCCAAGGCGCGTATCTTTACCGCCCCGCGCAAGACCGAGCTGGAGGTGTCGGGTTACCGGATCATCGGCAATGTGCTCGATGGTATCGCGCCGATCTATGACAGGCTTGGCGCGAAAGGCTGGGATGCGGAAGCACTCGATGCGCATTCGGCGCAGGTGGTGCGGGTGCTGGGGCTCGATCTGCGTGATGTGCGCAGCCCCGAGACGGCGCTGCATGCGATGGGGGATTTCGTCTCGGGCATGACCGACCGCTATGCGCTGCGGATTTCGCGGATGCTGTCGGGGATCTGAAGTCTTTCCTGAGAGGAAAATTTCTTGCAAGATGGCCCTTCGAGGATAGCGAAGGAGCCAGAGGTGCCACAGACCAAGAAGGGGTTGCAACAGAACCCCCATGCCGTGCGCGAGATCCGCGAGAAGAATCTCGAGGTGGCGATTGGCCGTCAGGTGCGCGAGCTGCGCAAGCGCCAGCGGATGACGGTGGCCGATCTTGCAGGGCAGGCGGGGCTTTCGGTGGGGATGTTGTCCAAGATCGAGAATGGCGTGACCTCGCCTTCGCTCTCGACGATTTCCACATTGGCCCATGCGCTGCGCGTGCCGCTGGTGCAGCTGTTCTCGGGCTACGAGGAAGCGCGCGGCTGCATGCATGTGAAGGCCGGCGATGGCGTGGAGATCGAGCGCGAGGGCACGCGGGCCGGTCATCAATACCAGCTGCTGGGCCATATCGGCTCGAATAATTCGGGCGTGGTGGTCGAGCCCTATATGATCACGCTTGAAAGCCCGTCGGACAAATTCCCCATCTTCCAGCATGAGGGGATTGAGCTTCTCTATATGATCGATGGTACGATGACCTATCGCCATGGCGACCAGCGCTATGTGCTGGAACCGGGCGACTCGCTTCTGTTCGATGCGGATGCGCCGCATGGGCCGGAGGATCTCTCGGACCTGCCGATCCGTTATCTGTCGGTCATCACCTATCCGCAATCGCGTTGACCGGGCGCCCAACGCGTGACCATCAATGCGCGAGGGCGGCTAAATTCTAGGCAATGGCGGGGCGGTGATCGGGATCGTAATTATTTTCCTATTAGGAATAAAAAATTCTCCTTAGTGATGTTGAGGAAGGCGCGCTGGCGCCGGTCTCGATGTCTGGGAGATGACCTATGTGTGGGATTGTTGGCCTTTTTCTGAAGAAGGACGATCTGCGCCCGAAGCTGGGCGATATGCTGACCGATATGCTGATCACCATGACCGAACGCGGCCCCGATAGTGCGGGGATCGCGATCTATGGCGATGAGAGCGATGGTGTGAAGATCACCGTGCAATCGGATACGCCGGATGTGGATTTTGCGGGTCTGGAAGACGATCTGTCCAAGGCCGCAGGCGTTGGGGTGTCGGTGAAGGTTGTGTCCACCCATGCCGTGATCAAGGCGCCGATGGAAGCCGAGGCTGCCCTTCTGGCGGCCGTCGAGGCCAAGGGGCTGCGCGTGATGGGCGTGGGCGAAAGCATGGAGATCTACAAGGAGATCGGCCTGCCCAAGGATGTGGCGGCACGCTTCGGTATCCGTGAAATGGGCGGCAGCCACGGCATCGGCCATACCCGTATGGCGACCGAATCCGCCGTGACAACGCAAGGTGCGCACCCGTTCTCGACCGCCGATGACCAATGTCTGGTGCATAACGGCTCGCTCTCGAACCACAATTCGATGCGCCGCAAGCTGGCCAAGAAGGGTGTCTTCACCAAGACCGAGAATGATACCGAAGTGGGGGCGGCCTATATCTCCTCGCGCATTGCCGAGGGCGCGAGCCTTGGCGAGGCGCTGGAAGGCACGCTGAAGGATCTCGACGGGTTCTTCACCTTTGTCACCGGCACCAAGAACGGCTTTGGCGTGGTGCGTGACCCGATCGCCTGCAAGCCCGCGATCATGGCCGAGACCGAGGATTATGTGGCCTTTGCCTCCGAATACCGCGCCTTCGCCGATTTGCCGGGGATCGAGGCGGCCCGTGTCTGGGAGCCCGAACCCGCCACTGTCTATTTCTGGGAGCGTTGATCCATGACCGTTCTGGATATGTCGCAGATGGAGCTGCGCGAGCTGAACTCCACCCTGCAAGCGGCAGCAAAAGACCGCAAGAACGAAGCTTTTGACATCGCCAATCCGCGCGGCTCCCATGCGGTGGCCGTGGGGCTTGATGGCCCGCTGAGCGTGACCATCAAGGGCTCGACGGGCTATTACTGCGCGGGCATGAACAAGGAAGCCACGGTGACGGTCGAGGGCTCGACCGGTCCGGGGGTGGCCGAGAATATGATGTCGGGCATGGTCACCATCGAGGGCGATGCCAGCCAATATGCCGGTGCCACTGGTCGTGGTGGGCTCCTGAACATCAAGGGCAATGCGTCGTCGCGCTGCGGGATCTCGATGAAGGGGATCGATATCGTGGTGCATGGCAATATCGGCCATATGTCGGCCTTCATGGCGCAGCGCGGCAATCTGGTCGTGCTGGGGGATGCGGGCGATGCCTTGGGCGACAGCCTTTATGAGGCGCGTCTGTTTGTGCGCGGCAAAGTGAAATCGCTGGGCGCCGATTGCGTCGAGAAGGAGATGCGCCCCGAGCATATCGCCTTCCTGAAGGATATTCTCGAGAAGACCGGCGCCGATGCCAAACCCGAAGAGTTCAAACGCTACGGCTCGTCGCGCAAGCTCTACAATTTCAACATCGACCACGCAGACGAATATTGAGGAGCGCGTAGATGGAAAAGACACCGCAGACCGAACCGCGCCAGAGCTGGACCTTCTCCAAGGAGGTCAATTCCGAGATCCGCCGTGCCGCGGCGACCGGTATCTATGATATCCGCGGGGGCGGCGCAAAACGCCGTGTGCCGCATTTCGACGACCTGTTGTTCCTCGGCGCGTCAATGTCGCGCTACCCGCTGGAAGGTTATCGCGAGAAATGCGACACCTCGGTGACTCTGGGCACACGTTTTGCCAAGAAGCCGATTGAGCTCAAGATCCCGATCACCATTGCGGGCATGTCTTTTGGCGCGCTGTCGGGCCATGCGAAAGAGGCTCTGGGGCGCGGGGCCAGCCTCGCGGGCACCTCGACCACCACCGGCGATGGCGGCATGACCGAGGAAGAACGCGGCCATTCCGAGAAGCTCGTCTATCAATATCTGCCCTCGCGTTACGGGATGAACCCCGATGACCTGCGCCGCGCCGATGCGATTGAAATCGTGGTGGGGCAGGGCGCCAAACCGGGCGGTGGCGGGATGCTGCTGGGTCAGAAGATCACCGAACGGGTTGCGGGGATGCGCGATCTGCCGGTGGGGATCGACCAGCGTTCGGCCTGCCGTCACCCCGACTGGACCGGCCCCGATGATCTGGAGATCAAGATCTTGGAGCTGCGCGAGATCACCAATTGGGAGAAGCCGATCTATATCAAGGTGGGGGGTGCGCGCCCCTATTACGACACGGCGCTTGCGGTGAAAGCCGGTGCCGATGTGGTGGTGCTTGATGGCATGCAGGGCGGCACGGCCGCCACGCAGGATGTGTTCATTGAAAACGTTGGCCAGCCGACGCTGGCCTGTATCCGCCCCGCCGTGCAGGCGCTGCAGGATCTCGGCATGCACCGCGAGGTGCAGCTGGTGGTCTCGGGCGGTATCCGCTCGGGGGCTGATGTGGCAAAGGCCTTGGCCCTTGGCGCGGATGCGGTGGCGATCGGGACGGCCGCGCTGATCGCGCTTGGCGATAACGACCCGCGCTGGGAGGCCGAATATAACGCGCTCGGCACCACGGCGGGCGCCTATGACGACTGGCATGAGGGCCGCGACCCTGCGGGCATCACCACGCAGGACCCCGAGCTGATGAAGCGGCTCGATCCGGTCGCGGCGGGGCGGCGTCTGCGCAACTACCTCAACGTGATGACGCTCGAATGCCAGACCATCGCGCGGGCCTGTGGCCATAACCATGTCCATAATCTCGAGCCCGAGGATCTGTGCGCGCTGACGATGGAAGCGGCCGCGATGGCGCAGGTGCCGCTGGCGGGCACCAACTGGTGGCCGGGCAAGGGCGGCTTCTGAGCCAGCCGGAAGACAGGGCGAGGGCGGCAAACGCCCCGCCCCATGCAACAGGGATAAGAGGTGTTCAGATGGCAGGATTGGCCGCGTTTGCCCGCGAGAAGGGCGTCAAATATTTCATGGTCTCCTATACGGATCTCTTCGGGGGCCAGCGCGCGAAGCTGGTGCCCGCGCAGGCGATCACCGATATGGAAGAAGACGGCGCGGGATTTGCGGGTTTTGCCACATGGCTCGATCTGACGCCTGCCCATCCCGATATGCTGGCGGTCCCCGATAGCGCCTGCGCGATCCAGCTGCCATGGAAGCCCGAGGTGGCTTGGGTTCCGGCCAATTGCGTGATGGAAGGCGAGCCGGTGGATCAGGCACCGCGCAATGTGCTCAAGAAACTGGTCGATGAGGCGGCGGCCGAGGGGCTGCGGGTAAAGACCGGTATCGAGGCCGAGTTCTTCCTGCTGACGCCTGAGGGCGATCAGATCTCGGACCCCTATGATACCGCGGCCAAACCCTGCTACGACCAGCAGGCCGTGATGCGGCGCTATGATATCATTGCCGAAATCAGCGATTATATGCTGGAGCTCGGCTGGGGTGCCTATCAGAACGACCATGAGGATGCCAATGGCCAGTTCGAGATGAACTGGGGCTTTGATGATGCGATGGTCACCGCCGACCGCCACAGCTTCTTCAAGTTCATGGTGAAGTCGATCGCCGAGAAACACGGTATGCGCGCCACCTTCATGCCCAAACCCATCGAGGGGCTGACGGGCAATGGCTGCCACGCGCATATCTCGGTCTGGGATCTGGAGGGCAAGGTCAATGCCTTTGCCGATAAGTCCAAAGAGCTGGGCCTCTCGGATCAGGGCCGCACCTTCCTGGGCGGCATCATGAAGCACGCGGAAGCCTTGGCCGCGATCACCAACCCTACGGTCAATAGCTATAAGCGGATCAATGCGCCACGCACGACCTCTGGTGCGACATGGGCGCCCAATACGGTCACTTGGACCGGCAATAACCGCACCCATATGGTCCGCGTTCCCGGTCCGGGCCGGTTCGAGCTGCGCCTGCCCGATGGGGCGGTGAACCCCTATCTGTTGCAGGCGGTGATCATCGCGGCGGGGCTTTCGGGCATCCGCTCCAAGGCCGATCCGGGGCCGCGCCATGACATCGACATGTATGCCGAAGGCTACAAGGTGAAGGATGCGCCGCGCCTGCCGCTGAACCTGCTCGATGCGTTGCGCAATTTTGACGCCGATGAGGGGCTGAAAGCCGCGATGGGGTCGGAGTTCTCGGCCTCCTATATCAAGATGAAGATGCAGGAATGGACGTCCTTCGTGTCGCATTTCTCGCAATGGGAAAAGGACAATACGCTCGATATCTGAGCGCGGAATTACCCCTCCTGATGCCCGGCGCTCACTCTCGTGACGTCGGGCTTTTTTTGTCGCGCAGGCTGCGCGGCGCATGACCATAGGCCTCGCGGAAGCGGTCGGTAAAATGCGACTGCGTGGCGAAACCCGTCAGATGCGCGATTTCCGAGAGCGGCAGCCGCGTGTTCACGATCAGCTCGCGTGCCTTCTCCAGACGGATCTGGCGATAGACCTCCATCATTGTCCGGTCCATGGCCGATTTGAACTGCCGCTGCACCTGCCTGAGCGAGGCACCTGCAAGGCTTGCCAACTGGCTCTGGTCGAGCGGATCGGCGATATGGCTTTCCATCAGCTCGATACAGGCGGTCACCACAGGCGGCATCACCCCGTATCGCGCCTCGATCGAGGCGATTTGCGGGGCCTCGGGCCCGCGCACCTCGGTCTGCATGAACCAGTCCGCGATCCGCCGTGCGAAGCCCGTGCCGAAATCACGTGTAATCAGCGCATACATCATATCCAGAGGCGCTGTGCCGCCTGCGCAGGTATAGCGGTTGCGGTCGATCACAAAGAGCCGCCGTTCCAGCAGCCAGTCGCCGCCCATCGCCTCGATATCCTCATAATGATGCCAATGGACGGTAAAACGCCGCCCTTCCAGCAACCCCGCCCGTGCAAGGACCAGCGCCCCGCCCGAGATGCCGCCCAAGGCCACGCCCTTCCGGTCGGCCTCACGCAGCCATGCCATCAGGGCAGGGTCGCTCACGCGGGCCGGATCGCCGCCCGCCACCACGAAGACCAGATCGAACTCGGGCGGGGTCGTGCGGAAGGGGCGTGCCGGAAATTCCGACCCGATCGAGGAGACCGCACGCTCCTGGCCCGCGAGAATCGTGATCTCGTAGCTGCCCGGGCGGAACTGGTTGGCCGCGCGCAATGGCTCGAGGGCCGAGGCCGTGGACATTAGCGCATAGCCGTCCAGAAGCAGAAAGGCGATATGTTGCATAGGCTTGCCCGATTAATCCTAATGGCATTTTTACGATAGTATATGGCGTATATAAAGAAGTTTATTCATCTGATCCCGCATAGCCTGAGCCAGATAAAGGAGCGCAGGTCATGAAGTTTTCAGGGTTCAGGGTGCTGAAAGAGGCGCTGACGGGGCATAAGGGATGGGGGCCTTTGTGGCGCGATCCCGAGCCCAAACCGGCCTATGATGTGATCATCGTCGGCGGCGGTGGTCATGGTCTCTCGACGGCCTTTTATCTCTCGAAAAACTTCGGCCATCTGAAGATCGCGGTTTTGGAAAAGGGCTGGCTCGGCTCGGGCAATATCGGGAGGAACACCACGATTATCCGCTCGAACTACCTCTTGCCCGGAAACCAGCCCTTCTACGAGCTGTCGATGAAGTTGTGGGAAAACCTCGAGCAGGAGACCAATTTCAACTCGATGGTCAGCCAGCGCGGGATCTACAACCTGTTCCATAGCGACGGACAGCGTGATGCCTATCGTCGGCGCGGCAATGCGATGATGCTCTCGGAGGCTGGCGCGAAACTGGTGGATGCGGCCGATCTGCGGGGCATGCTCCCCTATCTCAATTTCGACAATGCCCGCTTCCCGATCAAGGGGGCGCTGATCCAGCCCCGCGCGGGCACGGCGCGCCATGATGGCGTGGTCTGGGGCTATGCGCGCGGCGCCGACCAGCGTGGCGTCGATATCATCCAGAATTGCGAGGTCACGGGTTTCCGTATCAATAATGGCCGTGTCGAGGGGGTCGAGACCTCGCGCGGCTTTATCGGGGCGAAGAAGGTCGGTGTGGCGGTGGCCGGATCCACGAGCCGTGTTATGGAAAAGGCGGGGATGCGCCTGCCGATCGAGAGCCATGTGCTGCAGGCCTTTGTATCCGAAGGGCTGAAACCGCTGATCGACAATGTGATCACCTTTGGCGCGGGGCATTTCTATATCAGCCAGTCCGATAAGGGCGGGCTGGTCTTTGGCGGCGATATCGACGGCTATAATTCCTATGCACAGCGCGGTAATCTTCCGGTGGTCGAGGATGTGCTCGAAGGCGGCATGGCCTTGATGCCGATGATCGGGCGCGCGCGGCTGTTGCGCAATTGGGGCGGCATCATGGATATGTCGATGGATGGCTCGCCCATCATCGACGAGACGCCGGTCTCGGGGCTCTACCTGAATGCGGGCTGGTGCTATGGCGGGTTCAAGGCGACGCCGGCCTCGGGCTTCTGCTTTGCCCATCTTCTGGCCACGGGGCAAAGCCACGAGGTCACCGCGAAGATGCGGCTCGACCGCTTCGCACGTGGCTATGTCATTGATGAAAAGGGCGTTGGTGCCCAACCGAACCTGCACTGAGGCCCAGATCATGCTGATACCCCATCCTCTTCTTGGCCTGCGGGACGCGCAGGAGTTTACTTATCTGGGCGATGTCTCCCTGATGGCGCGGCCTGCGCCTGATGCGGGCGAGGCGGCCTTTGCCGAGTATGTTTTCCTGCGCGACAATCCGGCAGGTGTGCATCGCGAGCTCTGGTATCACGAGCAGGGCGACCGCTCGTGGCTGATCGTCACCCGCAACACGCTGACCCACGAGATCTTGGGCGCCGAGCTTGCAATGAACGCGGAGGGCGCGAAATGAGCCGTTTGTCTGGCGGTCTGGTGGACCGCAATGCGCCGCTGAATTTCCGCTTTGACGGGGCCGATTATTCGGGGTTTCAGGGCGATACGCTGGCCTCGGCGCTTCTGGCCAATGGTGTGCAGCTTATGGGGCGCTCGTTCAAATATCACCGCCCGCGCGGTGTGGTGGCGGCAGGTTCGGAGGAACCCAATGCGCTGGTGACCCTGCGCACCGGCGCCTATGCCGAGCCCAATACCCGCGCCACCGTGGCAGAGCTTTATGATGGGCTGGAAGCGTCCTCGCAGAATTATGCAGGCGCGCTCGAGCGCGACTGGCTGGCGGTGAATGATCTCCTGTCGCCCTTCTTTGCGGCGGGGTTCTACTACAAGACCTTCATGTGGCCGCGCGCCTTCTGGGAGAAACTCTACGAGCCGATGATCCGCAAGGCGGCGGGGCTCGGGGCGCTGTCGGGCCTGCCCGACCCTGATGCCTATGATCGCGGATACCTGCATTGCGACCTCCTGGTGGTCGGTGGTGGTGCAGCGGGCCTGATGGCGGCGCTGACCGCGGGCCGTGCGGGGGCCAAGGTCATTCTGGCCGATGAGGATTTCGCTTTGGGCGGGCGGCTTCTGGCCGAAAGCCATACGCTGGATGACGCGCCCGCGACCGATTGGCTGCGCGCCACCGAGGCCGAGTTGCGCGCGATGCCCAATGTGCGGGTGATGACGCGGATGACGGTGTTCGGCACCTATGATCACGGCGTTTACGGCGCGGTCGAACGCGTGTCGGACCATCTGGCGGAGGCGGGCGGGAAAGTCCGCCAGACGCTCTGGCGGATCACCGCGCGGCGCACCGTGCTGGCCGCAGGTGCTACCGAGCGGCATATTCCCTTTGCCGATAATGACCGTCCGGGCATCATGCTGGCGGGCGCGATGCGCGCCTATGCCAACCGTTGGGCGGTGGCGCCCGTGCGGCAGGCGGGCGACGGGATCGCGATCTTCACAAATAATGACGATGGTCACCGGACGGCGCTCGATCTTCTGGCCAGAGGTGCCAAGGTGGCGGGCGTGGTGGATGTGCGCACCGATGCCAAGGCTCTGGGTGACTATCGCCTTTATGCCGGATCGGTGGTGACGGGCAGCAAGGGGCGGCTCGGGCTCCAGAAGATCGAGATCCGCTCGGGGCATAAGGCCGAGTGGCTCGATTGCGGCGCTTTGGGCGTGTCGGGCGGCTGGAACCCCAATGTGCATCTGGCCTCGCATCATCGCGGGCGTCCGGTCTGGAACGAGGATCTGCTGGCCTTCGTGCCGGGTGAGGGCGGGCCTGCGGGGCTGATCCCCGCAGGGGCCTGCAATAGCGAGGGCTCGACCGCGCAGGCGATGGCGTCTGGCGCGCGGGCGGCGGCGCGCGCGCTCCGCGATCTCGGGATCGCGGCTTCTGTGCCCGATCTGCCCAAGGCCGAGGATATACCGCTGGAGCAGGCGGCCTTCTGGCATGTGCCGGGCAAAAAACGGGCCTGGGTCGATTTCCAGAATGATGTGACGGTGAAGGACATCGCGCTGGCCCATAAGGAGAATATGCGCCCCGTCGAGCATCTCAAACGTTGGACGACGCTTGGCATGGCCACCGATCAGGGCAAGACGGCCAATGTCTCGGCGCTGGCGGTCATGGCTGAACTTACCGGCAAACCGATCCCAGAGACCGGCACCACCATCTTCCGCCCGCCCTATACCGGCGTGTCTCTGGGGGTGCTCGGCGGAGGCGATACGGGGCCGCATTTCCGCCCGACGCGGCTGACGCCCACGCATGAATGGGCCAAGGCGCGCGGGGCGAAATTTGTCGAGGTCGGGCAATGGATGCGCGCGCAATATTTCCCGCAAGGCGCGGAGACAAACTGGCGCGAGAGTGTGGACCGTGAAGTGCTGGCCGTGCGTGCGGGCGTTGGGCTATGCGACGTGACCACGCTCGGCAAGGTCGATGTGCAGGGTGCGGACGCGGGCGAGTTTTTGAACCGGATCTATGCCAATATGATGGGCACGCTGCCGGTGGGCCGTGTGCGATACGGGATCATGTTGCGCGAGGATGGCCATATCTATGATGACGGCACCTGCGCGCGGCTGGCCGAAGACCATTATGTTGTCACCACCACCACCGCCAATGCGGGGCTGTGCTACCGGCAGATGGAATTCGCGCGGCAATGTCTGTGGCCCGATCTGGATGTGCAACTGATCTCCACCACCGAGGCTTGGGCGCAGATTGCCGTGGCGGGGCCGAAATCGCGTGAGCTTCTGTCGCGGATCGTCGACGGGTTCGACCTGTCGAACGAGGCGTTTCCCTTCATGGCCTGTGCAGAGCTGACCATTTGCGGCGGCCTGCGGGCGCGGCTCTTCCGGATCTCTTTCTCGGGCGAGCTGGCCTATGAGATCGCGGTGCCGGCACGTTTCGGCCATGCGCTGATGGAGCGGTTGATGGAGACGGGCGCCGATCTTGGTGTAACGCCTTACGGGACAGAAACACTGGCTGTGCTGCGGATCGAGAAGGGTCATGCCGCGGGAGCGGAGCTGAACGGCCAGACCACGGCGCAGATGCTGGGTCTGGGCAGGATGGTCTCCGCTAAAAAGGACTCGATCGGAGCGGTGATGTCGCGCCGCGAGGGACTGGCGGCTGACAGGCGCCGGCTTGTGGGGCTGCAACCGCTGGATCCGGCAGAACGGATCATGGCGGGGTCGCATCTGTTTACCCGTGGGGACCGGCGCGACATGGAGACCGATCAGGGCTGGGTGACCTCGGCCTGCTATTCGCCCCATATCGGGAGCCATATCGCGCTTGGCTTTGTGGAAAACGGCGAGACGCGGATGGGCGAGGTGATTGTCGCCTATAACCCGCTGGAAAATCAGGGCTGTGATTGCCGCATCGTCCCTGCCCATTTCGTTGATCCTGAGGGGGAGCGCCTCCGTGACTAAGACTGTAACCAATCTGATTGCACTGACCGCTTTGGGTGGCGATGCGCCGAGATCCGAAACTCTGGGGGCGCTGACCCTGACCGAACGCCCCGATATCGCATTGGCCTCGCTGGCTGTGCGGCGCGGGCAGAGCCTGAGCGAGCTGGCGGGGCTGGCCTTGCCCGAACCCGGTCAACTCGCGCAAGGCGCGGGGCTGACCGCCTTCTGGGCGGGGCAGGGGCAATGGATGATCGAGGCCGAGGCGCGTGCCGAGGAGGACGTCGCCGCATGGGTCAAAGCGCAGGCCCCGGGCGCCTCGGTCACCGAGCAGACCGATGGCTGGGTGGCGTTCGACATAACGGGGGCGGGCCTCGATGCGCTGCTCGAGCGGCTGGTCAACCTGCCCGATACCGCCAAAGCCACCGGCATGGCAACCCGCACCGGCCTGCACCATATGTCGGTCTTTCTGTTGCGGCTTGCGCCCGATCACTGCCGGATCTGGGGTATGCGCTCCTATGCCGGCAGTCTCTGGCATACGCTTCTTGAGGCCGCTGCGCGCCTTGGCTGATGTTTTAGGGTAGTGTCCCTGCCTCTTCTCTTCCTGCGGCCGATCGGTCATACCTGATCGGGCGAAAGATTTCTGGATATAGTCATGACCAAATATTGCCTGACCGTCACCTGCCCCACCAAGCGCGGGATTGTCGCTGCCATTTCCGGTTTTCTGGCCGATAAAGGGTGTAATATCACCGATAGCGCCCAGTTCGACGATCTGGAGACGGGCAATTTCTTCATGCGGGTGAGCTTTGCCTCGGAGACCGGCAATGACGTCGAAAGCCTGCGCGCCGAGTTTGACCCTGTTGCGGCTGGCTTCGACATGAATTTTGCTTTCCATGACGAGGCGGCCAAGATGAAGGTCGTCATCATGGTCTCGCGCTTCGGGCATTGCCTGAACGATCTGCTCTATCGCGCCCGTATCGGGGCGCTGCCGGTGGAGATCGTGGCCGTGATCTCGAACCATATGGATTACCAGAAGGTCGTGGTGAACCACGATATTCCCTTCCATTGCATCAAGGTGACCAAAGAAAACAAGCCCGAGGCCGAGGCCCGCATCATGCAGGTGGTCGAGGAGGCAGGCGCCGAGCTGATCGTTCTGGCACGCTACATGCAGATCCTCTCGGACGAGATGTGCCAGAAGATGTCGGGGCGGATCATCAATATCCACCATTCCTTCCTGCCGTCGTTCAAGGGCGCGAACCCCTATAAGCAGGCCTTTGCCCGCGGGGTGAAGCTGATCGGGGCGACCTCGCATTATGTGACCGCCGATCTCGATGAAGGGCCGATCATCGAGCAGGACACGGTGCGCGTGACCCACGCGCAATCGCCCGAGGATTATGTCTCGCTGGGGCGCGATGTGGAAAGCGCGGTTCTGGCGCGGGCGATCCATGCCCATGCCCATCGCAGGGTCTTCATCAACGGCTCGAAAACGGTGGTCTTCCCCGCCTCTCCGGGCTCGTTCTCCTCCGAGCGTATGGGCTGAGCGGTAAGAGCTTCCTCCTAGATATAGTGGTGTGCATCTTCCATGGCCGTCCCCCGGGGCGGCCATCGGGCATTTGAGGCGTGATGTTGACGTAGGGGACAGGCGAGCGGATCCGTGCTAGGCTTGTGCTCTGGGCGACCGGTCCTGTGGACGAATCCGCGCCCGCGATTCGAGTGGCAGAACCCCCGTCTTTCGTCCAGCCCAACAATTATTTTTTTCGGTCTTTGCTTCCGGCGGTCTTCTTTGTAGCCAGAGCTCCAACGATTCAGGCGGTTGCGCGCTGTCGGGGATGCGGGGTCTTCCGCCCCTAAGGAAGCGCGGGGAATGGCTAAAAACCTCTGGACTTCAGACGCAATTCAGCTACTATATATAGCGCATCAGATGGAACCGGATACCATATCCGCTCCGTGTAGAGGTTCGGAAGTTGAGTCGGACCCTCCGTAGGGTAAGTTGCTTTTCAGGTCCTGGGGGACTGTTGTGGCGCTAGACGGAGAATAGAGCGGGCCTTATGGGCGCCTCCTGCGGATCTGATGAGTGATAATGTCCACGGGCGGTATGTCCGGGGGGAGTTTGGCAGAAATGCGATCCACCTTCCGAATGTCCGCCCCTTTGCTTCGGGGTCGAGAGCCTATGTCTATTACGGTTTATTCCAAACCTGCCTGCGTCCAATGCACTGCCACCATTCGCGCGCTCAATGCCCGCGGGATCGAGCATGATGTGATCGACCTGACGCTGGATGCGGAGGCGATGGAAAAAGTGACCGGCCTTGGCTACCGTCAGGCCCCAGTTGTGGTGACCGACGCTGATCATTGGGCAGGTTTCCGTCCGGATCGTATCGCGACCCTCGTCGCCTGATCGCAAGCCGATGACCG
Source organism: Thioclava kandeliae (assembly GCF_040297545.1). NCBI lineage: Bacteria > Pseudomonadati > Pseudomonadota > Alphaproteobacteria > Rhodobacterales > Paracoccaceae > Thioclava > Thioclava kandeliae. Next base: position 66,177 of record NZ_JAYWLC010000012.1, on the reverse strand, counting down.
GACTGGCCTATTTTTCCTCGGCCACCGGAAACACGCATCGCTTCGTCACACGGCTCGGTCTGCCTGCTATACGCATCGGGGGCACCGAAGATCGCTCGGCCAGTTTGGCCGAGCTGCCTTTTGTGCTGATATGCCCGTCTTATAGCGATGGCGAGGGCCGGGGAGCGGTTCCCAAACCCGTGATCCATGCTTTGAACAACCCCGAGATACGCAAGAATATCAGGGGTGTGATCGGCACTGGAAACACCAATTTCGGGATCTACTATGGCTATGCGGGCAAAGTGATCGCCGAGAAATGCAAGATCCCGCTGCTCTACCGGTTCGAGTTGAGCGGCACCGACCTAGATATTGCCCGCGTCAGAGACGGGCTCGAGAAATTCTGGAGAGCACAATGCTTGACAAAGCAGACGCCGTAAAAGGGCTCGATCACCACGCGCTGAACGCGCTGTTGAACCTTTACGATGCGGATGGGAAAATCCGTTTCGAGGCAGACCGTCAGGCCGCGCGCGCCTATTTCCTCAACCATGTGAACCAGAACACCGTGTTCTTCCATTCGCTGGACGAGAAGCTCGATTACCTCGTTGACGAGGGCTATTACGATGCCGCCGTGCTGGAGCTCTATGATCGCGACTTCTGCCGCCAGATCTGGGATGCCGCCTATAAGAAGAAGTTCCGCTTCCCGACCTTCCTTGGCGCATTCAAATATTACACCGCCTATACGCTGAAGACCCGCGACGGCCAGCGCTACCTCGAGCGTTACGAGGACCGTGTGGTGATGGTCGCGCTAGCGCTGGCGCGCGGTGACCGCAAGATGGCGCTGTCGCTGACCGAAGAGATGCTGGCGGGCCGCTTCCAGCCGGCAACGCCGACCTTCCTCAACGCGGGCAAGAAGAGCCGCGGCGAGCTGGTGTCCTGCTTCCTGCTGCGCCTCGAAGACAACATGGAATCGATCGGCCGGTCGATCAATTCGGCGCTGCAGCTGTCGAAGCGCGGCGGTGGTGTGGCCTTGATGCTCACCAACCTGCGCGAAGCGGGCGCGCCGATCAAGGGCATCGAGAACCAGTCCTCGGGCGTCATTCCGGTGATGAAACTGCTCGAAGACAGCTTCTCCTATGCCAATCAGTTGGGCGCGCGTCAGGGGGCAGGGGCCGTTTACCTCAACGCCCACCACCCGGACATCCTGAAATTCCTCGACACCAAGCGCGAGAATGCCGACGAGAAGATCCGCATCAAGACGCTGTCGCTGGGCGTGGTGATCCCCGATATCACCTTCGAGCTGGCCAAGCGCGATGCCGAGATGTATCTCTTCTCGCCGCATGATATCCAGAAAGTCTATGGCTGCGCCTTCTCCGAGATCTCGGTTACCGAGAAATATGACGAGCTGGTGGCCGATGCCCGTATCCGCAAGACCAAGATGCGTGCACGCCGCTTCTTCGAGATTCTCGCCGAGATCCAGTTCGAATCCGGCTATCCCTATCTGATGTTCGAAGACACGGTGAACCGCGCCAACCCGATCGACGGGCGCATCACCATGTCGAACCTCTGCTCCGAGATCCTGCAGGTGGCCGAGCCCTCGACTTTCCACGAGGATCTGAGCTACGACCATATGGGCACCGATATCTCGTGCAACCTCGGCTCGCTCAACATCGCGCGCGCGATGGATGGCGGCGATCTGGGCGCGACCGTCGAGGCCGCGATCCGCGCGCTGACGGCTGTGTCGGAAATGTCGGCGATTGATGCAGTGCCCTCGATCCGCAAGGGCAATGACCAGAGCCACGCCATCGGTCTGGGCCAGATGAACCTGCACGGGTTCCTCGCGCGCGAGCGCATCCATTACGGCTCGGAAGAGGGGATCGATTTCACCTCGGCCTATTTCGCGGCTGTGGCCTATCACGCACTGCGGGCCTCGAACCTGATCGCCCGCGAGAAGGGCGAGAGCTTCGTGAATTTCGAGAAGTCGGATTATGCCAATGGCAGCTTCTTCGAGAAATATGTGACCCGTGACTGGCTGCCGGAAACCGAGACCGTCACGGCGCTCTTCGAGAAATTCGGCATCACCCTGCCGACCCGCGCCGATTGGGCCGAGCTGCGTGAGGCGGTGATGGCACATGGGCTCTATAACCGTAACCTGCAGGCCGTGCCGCCGACCGGTTCGATCAGCTATATCAACAATGCGACCGCCTCGATCCACCCGATCACCGCGCGCATCGAGATCCGCAAAGAAGGCAAGATCGGCCGCGTCTACTATCCGGCGCCCTATATGTCGAATGACAACCTTGAATATTACAAGGATGCCTACGAGATCGGTCCCGAAAAGCTGATCGACACCTATGCGGCGGCCACCGAGCATGTCGATCAGGGCCTGTCGCTCACGCTGTTCTTCCCCGATAGCGCGACGACCCGCGATATCAACCGTGCACAGATCCGTGCATGGAAATCTGGGATCAAGACCATCTACTACATCCGGCTCCGCCAAGCCGTGCTCGAAGGCACGGAAGTGCAGGGCTGCGTCTCCTGCAGCCTGTAACTGTCGGGAAAGGAAAGAGTTTCATGCTTGACCAAATGAAAAAAGCGCCGCTCAAGGCGGTGAACTGGAACCGGCTTCAGGATGATAAGGATCTTGAGGTCTGGAACCGTCTGACGTCGAATTTCTGGCTGCCGGAAAAGGTGCCGCTGTCCAATGACGTGCCCTCCTGGGCCAATCTGACGCAACATGAGCGCCAGCTGACAATCCGTGTGTTCACGGGTCTGACGCTTCTGGATACCGTCCAGAACACCGTCGGTGCGCCGACGCTGATGGAAGATGCGGTCACGCCCCATGAAGAGGCGGTTCTGTCGAATATCGCCTTCATGGAAGCCGTGCATGCGCGGAGCTATTCCTCGATCTTCTCGACGCTGTGCATGACCGCAGAGGTGGACGAGGCCTTCCGCTGGGCTGAGGAAAACCCGCATCTGCAGCGCAAGGCAAACCTGATCCTCAAGGAATACAAGGCCGAGGATCCGTTGCGCAAGAAAGTGGCCTCGGTCTTCCTCGAGAGCTTCCTGTTCTATTCGGGCTTCTATCTGCCGATGTGGTGGTCGAGCCGCGCCAAGCTGACCAACACCGCCGATATGATCCGCCTGATCATCCGCGACGAGGCGGTGCATGGTTATTACATCGGCTACAAGTTCCAGCGCGCTCTGGAGAAGGTCTCCGAAGAGGAACGTGCGGCCGTCAAGGATTTCGCCTTCGCGCTGATGTTCGACCTCTACGAGGTGGAAACGCAGTATACGGCGGAGCTTTATGACGATATCGGCCTGACCGAGGATGTCCGCCACTTCCTGCATTACAACGCCAATAAGGCGCTGATGAATCTGGGATACGAGCCGCTCTTCCCGCCGGAAGCCTGTGAGGTGAACCCCGCGATCATGGCGGCCCTCTCGCCCGATAGCGAGAACCACGACTTCTTCTCGGGCTCCGGTTCAAGCTATGTCATCGGCAAGGCCGTGGCCACCGAAGACGAAGACTGGGATTTCTGATCCTCGCGCCTCGCTCCACCAGAGCGGGGCGTTTTTATAGACCCCGCGTAAAACAAAGCCCCTGACGACCTGTCGGGGGCTGATGCGTTTGAAGGTAGGGGAGGGGTGATCCCGACCAGGGCCCGAGCCAGAGGCGCAATCGCCATATGCCGGGGCCGGTCGTATCATCTGCCCGATCCGGAGGCCGGATCGTGGCGATCAGATCGCGCCGAAGCGCTGGAATTGACGGTATTTTGCCGTCGCCGCATAAGCATAGGAACGGATCCGGTCCGCCATTCCCTTGCGGGTAGATACGGGGGCCACGAAGGTATCCGCCAAGGTCCAGTCATGACCGGCTGCGGCGTTTTCGGGTTTGATCCGCACATAATACTGGCCGTTTTCGACGGTCAGGTGGAAAGGTTGGCCATCAAGCTCGCCTGTGGCGTGATGGTTCGTCAGTTCAGTCAGTTTAAGTCCCATTCGGGTATCCTTTATTCTTGTGAGACACGGGGCATTGTGTCAGTCAGGTGCGCCCCTGGGTTGCGTTCATCATGTGAACTTCACGGAGTATGCGCCGGGAATCTTTCCAACTCGGAAACAGATCCATGACATTTCCATGAAATTTCCAGCCCGATCGGCACAGGGCCGACCTGCATATCAGGCAAAAACCGGATATGCGGCACCACCTACAGGAGCAGCTGTAGCGTGGTAGGTCACTTCTGACCGGAAATCGTAACGCCGTTCGGTGGGCGTGATCGGGGATATCCCCGATGGATCGAGAGCAGCCATAGGCTTCCCACGATCCTCTCTAGCATCTGGTATTCTTGATCCTTAAGTCAAGATTTATCTCCGAAATATTCACGATTATCCTGCTCACGGCAAAATTTTGAAAAATCCCGAAACCCAAGCGGAGGCAGACGCGTTGACCGGGTATACCCGCGGGTCGCGGGAAGTTTTCTTATATTATAAGAGGTTGTAGCATGACAGATGATGTGTTTCTGGGGCTTGAACATGTGGCGCTGACCGTTCCCGATATTACCGAAGCCGAGGTGTTTTTCGAGAAGGCCTTTGGCGCGACAATCCTGTTCCGTGCCAAAACCAAAGACGAGGATCCGATTACCGGTCCTGAAATGAACCCGATCAACGATCTGGCGATGGAAAGTGCCGTGAAGGCGATCACCATGATTCGGATTGGATCCGGTCCGAATATCGAGCTGTTCGAGGTAGAGAATACCGGCCGTAAGGACCAGCCTCGCTTCGAGGATCAGGGCTATCATCATATCTGCATCTATTGCCGTGACATGCAGGAGGCGATTGCCAAATTGAAGGCCGCTGGTGCCGAGATCCTGAAAGGCCCGATTGACGGGGGAGGGCCGGAAGAGGGGCCCGGAAACCAGTCCCAATTCTGCAAAACGCCTTGGGGATTGATCATCGAGTTCAATCACATGCCGTCGCCGATGCACTACGCGAAAGAAGCGACGCAGACCCGCTATTTCCCGGACTAAAAAAGAAAGATATCAATGCTCCCTTTCCAATCACAGGAAAGGGAGCATGTCGTGATTTCTTAAGGCAAACGTCACAAAACCTTTTCATTGGCTCATTAACTCCTCGCTCATCAAGTGAAACGAGGAACGCCAAAATGACGAAGCTGCCTCCGCATAAGATGCCCGCCGATGAGTGGGATGAGCTGCATTTTCCCCGCCCCGAAGAGAACGAATTCGACCGTGTGGTCGAGCGCGCCATCTCGCGCCGTGGCTTCCTGAGTGGCCTCGTGGCCTTCGGTTCCGGCGCGGTTGCAATGGGCACCGGCCTTCTGAACTCGACCTCGGCGCAGGCCCAGGCCGCCTCGCGTTTCCCCTTCACCCCGATCGACGCACAGACCGATATGACGGTGCATGTGCCCGAGGGCTGGAACTGGAAAACCATGGTCAGCTGGGGCGACCCGCTCTTCGATAATGTGGCCGATTTCGATGCCACCAACGGTGTGACCGCGGCGGATTCGGACAAGGTCTTCGGCGAGAATACCGACGGGATGGAGACGTTCCAGATCGGATCGCACGAGATCATCGCGATCAACAATGAATATGTGAATTCCGAGATCAACCTTCCCCATACTCCCGATGGCGTTCCGCAATCAGCCGAGGATGTGCGCACGCTCCAGAACTTCCAGGGCGTGACGGTGATGGAGATCGCCGAGGGCGAGAACGGTTATGCGCCGGTGAAGAACTCGCGCTTTAACCGCCGCCTGCACCATAATGCGGAGATGGCGATCTCGGGTCCGGCCGCAGGCCATGCGCTGATGCAGACCTCGGCAGACAGCACCGGCACCAAGGTATTGGGCACGATGGGCAATTGCGGCGCGGGCAAGACTCCGTGGGGCACTTATCTGACCTGCGAGGAAAACTTCAACGGCTATTTCGGCGGCACGGCGACCGGTATCTCCGATACGGTCAAGGCGGGGTATGACCGCTATGGTCTGGGCGACGAGAGCCAGTATGGCTACGAGAAATTCGATCCGCGCTTCGATCTGGGCCAGAACCCCAACGAGCCGCACCGCTTCGGCTGGGTGGTCGAGATCGACCCGACCAACCCCGAGAGCACGCCGGTCAAACGCACCGCTCTGGGCCGTTTCAAACACGAGAATGCCGAAGTCACGCTGGCGCCCGACGGGCGTGTGGTGGTCTATCTGGGCGATGACGAGCGCGGCGAGTTCCTCTACCGCTATGTCTCGACCAACCCCTATGTCGCGGGTCAGCCGACGGACGGTCTTCTGGATGACGGCATCCTTTATGTGGCCAAGTTCCACGATGACCAGACCGGCGAGTGGCTCGCCATGACCCCCGAGACCACCGGCATGGAGATGGCAGAGATGCTGATCTTCGCCCGTCAGGCGGCCTCGAAACTGGGCGCGACCACGATGGACCGCCCCGAATGGATTGCCGTAAACCCCTATGCGGTCGAGGCCTATTGCTGCCTGACCAATAACAAGAACCGCGGCGTGAAGCCGAATGCCGGTGGCGATGACACCGCCGTCAACGGTCCGAACCCGCGCAATGCCAATAATTACGGCCAGATCGTGCGCTGGTATCCGAGCGACGACAACCATGCCGGAGAGACGTTCAAATGGGATCTCTTCGTGATGGCGGGCAATCCGGAGGTGCATTCGGATGCCTATGCAGGCTCGAAGAATGTCACCGGTGGCAATATGTTCAACTCGCCCGATGGCATGACCTTCGATAGCGCGGGCCTGTTGTGGATCCAGACCGATGGCGAGGATAGCAACGAGGGCGATTATGCCGGTATGGGCAATAACCAGCAGCTCGCGGGCGACCCGACCACCGGCGAGATCGCGCGCTTCCTGACCGGCCCTAATGGCTGCGAGATCACCGGCCTTTGCTGGTCGGCGGACCGCCGCACCATGTTCGTGGGCATCCAGCACCCGGGCGGGAGCTGGCCTGCCGAGAGCGGTCTGCCGCGCTCGAGCGTGATCGCGGTGAAACGCGATGACGGTCAGCTGGTCGGCTGAGCCACCCGCTCAATACCGAACCCTCCGGCCTGCGCCGGAGGGTTTTTCCATGGCCGATCAGGCCGCCAGAACGGGGCGCAGCGCAAGTGCGGGGGCACCGCCAATGATATCGAGCAGGCGGTCGATATTGGGGTGCGAGCCGCGATGGGATTTCGCCTCCTCGCCATGTTCGGCAAACACAGCCACCGCATGTGCCGCCGCCTTGGCATCCAGCGCCTCGAAGGTGCCTGCGATATAGTTGTAGACGGCCAGAGAGCCTTTCCGGCCCGCTTCGTTCTCGATCGTGTCCACCACCGTGCCGGTAGCATCGAGCAGCTCGATCCGTGCGAGTGCGTCGATCGGCGGCAGCTGTTGCAGATTGTCTTTGAAGGAGGCGCTTGGCTGGATCATGGGGTCATCCTTTCGGGTTGGTTTGCGCGGGCTTAGCAGGTTGGCGCGCGCGCGCCTAGAGACCCGAAAGCAAGATCACACCCGCCACCAGAATAGCGCAGCCCGCAAGCCGCCCCGCGCCCACCGGCTCCTTCAGGAGCACCATGCCCAGAAGTGCGCCCACCATCATCGAGCTTTCGCGCAACGGCGCCACATGGCTGAGCGGCGCGCCCTGCGAGATGGCGGTCAGCACCAGAATATAGGCCAGCGGAGAAAATAGCCCGATCAGGGCGGCGCGCCCCCAATGCCCCTGCATACTCGCCCGCATATGGTCGGGGTGGCGCAGCACGGCCGGTGCCAGAAGCCCCACCCGCATCAGGTTACACACCCAGTCGAGCATCACGGGCGCAATGCCCAATAGCTTCACGGCAGAGGCATCGGTCACGGTATAACAGGCGATCAGACTTCCGGTCGCCAGCCCCCAGAGGAGACCGGTCTTGCCGCCGGGTCTCGTGAAGACCGCGAGACGGCCTTGGGTGGCGATCAGGAAGATCCCCGCGACCACACAGAGCATTCCCGCGACCCCTCCTGCCGTAGGTTGCTCCCCTAGCAGCAAGAACGCCCCGAGCACCGACAGGAGCGGGCCTGTGCCGCGCGCCACCGGATAGACGACCGAGAGATCGGCCTTCGCATAGCCCTGTTGCAGGCAGAGATTATAGCCCAGATGGATAACGCCGCTTGCGACCATCACGGCAAGCCCCAAGGCGCTCCATGTGAAGGTGCCATCGGCCATGACCCAGAACACCCATGGCGCATAGAAAAGGCAGGCAAAGCCCGAGTAGACAAACACGAAAACCGGCCCGACTTTGGCGCTTCGTTTGGCAATCAGGTTCCAGCTGGCATGGAGGAGGGCGGCGCAAAGCACCATCAGGACGGAAGATACAGTCATAGAGACCCCCTTTGAGCGCCCCGGAACGGGACGTTGGTTGATCTCGACGTCTCCTCCTCTGGGATTTTCCCCCTCGGGTGCAGCCAAGGAAGGAAGCCCGTGGTCTCTGCAACGCTCGGTCGCTGGCAGCGCGATACGCCCGGAATCCTAGTTGCCACTCTGTCGATCGCGCCGAGGCTATCGCGGTTACATTTGGGTGACAAGAGGGGGCTTGCGTCCTTGGTTGGAGTATGATCGTTATAGTATAACATAACTGGATATGGCACAAAAGGAATGACCCATCATGTCAGTCGAAGACAGCCGCTTGCCGGTCACCGTGCTCTCGGGATTTCTGGGGGCCGGAAAAACCACCTTGCTGAATTCCATCCTTAATAATCGCGAGGGCCGCCGCGTTGCGGTGATCGTTAATGATATGTCCGAGGTGAATATCGATGCCGATCTCGTCCGTTCTGGCGGGGCCGCGCTGAGCCATGCCGAGGAAAAACTGGTCGAGATGACCAATGGCTGCATCTGCTGCACCCTGCGCGACGACCTGCTGGCCGAGGTGCGCCGTCTGGCGGCCGAGAAGCGCTTCGATTATCTGCTGATCGAGGGCATGGGCATTGCCGAGCCGCTTCCGGTGGCCGCGACCTTCGAGTTCCGCGACGAGGACGGGCAGAGCCTCTCGGATGTCGCGCGACTCGATACGATGGTGACGGTGGTCGATACCGCGAACCTGCTCAATGATTATTCGAGCCATGATTTCATTGCCGATCGCGGCGAGAGCATGGGGGAGGGCGATGAGCGCCGGATCGTCGATCTGCTTGTTGACCAGATCGAGTTTGCCGATGTCGTGGTGCTCAACAAGGTCAGCGATGCAGGGCCTTCCAAGGTCGATGCGGCCCGCAAGATCGTCACATCGCTCAATCCCGATGCACAGATCATCGAGACCGACCATTCCAAGGTCGCGCCCGGGCGAATCCTCGATACCGGCCTCTTCGATTTCGACACCGCGCATGAGCATCCGCTCTGGGCCAAGGAGCTTTATGGTTTTGCCGATCATGTGCCGGAAACCGAGGAATATGGCGTGTCGTCCTTCGTCTATCGCGCGCGCCTGCCCTTCCATCCGCAGCGTATCCACGATGTGCTGAACGGGCCGCTGCGCGGGGTGATCCGCGCCAAGGGCCATTTCTGGCTGGCGACCCGTCCCGACTGGCTGGCGGAATTCTCTCTGGCAGGGGCGCTGTCGGCGGTGAAGCCGATGGGGATCTGGTGGGCCTCGGTGCCGCAGGAGCGCTGGCCCGACCATCCGTCGGCACGCAGCTATCTGGAGCAGCACTGGCAGGAACCCTATGGCGACCGGCGTCAGGAGCTGGTGTTTATCGGGGCGGGGCTGGACGAGGAGGGGATCACCCGCGCACTCGATAGCGCCCTGATCGATCCCGAAGAGATCCCGCCGCACAGCTGGGCGGATCTGCCCGATCCCTTCCCGCGCTGGCGTCAGCCTGAAGCGGCCTGAGCCCCCCGGATTTCCGCGCCGCCCCTGCCCGTGACGACGGGCGGTGCGGATCTGGAACGCCTCCGTCCCTTCCCGAGGCGGGGGCGTTCTGCTGGTGTCAGGGGTCAGATCGCGATGGCCAGAATGATCGCGCCGAGCGCCATCTCGAAGAACCGCCCCGCGATGCCGAGCCAGGGTCGGTCGGGCCTGCGGGCAAATCGGTTGCCCATATGGCCTGCCGCCAGCGCGATGGCCAGTGTCACGACGGCTGTGCCCACCCCCATCGCCAGAACCGCCCAGGCGCCCGTCCATGGGGCACCGATCAGCCATGCCAGCAGCATGACGAACAGCCCGCCCGTGCAGGGCCGGAACGCGACCGACCCGATCAGCAGAAGGGCCTGGGGCAGGCTTGCGCGGGCCGATTTTTCGGGATCGGGCGCATGGGCATGGCCGCACCCGCAGCCTTCGTGATGATGGTGGTGTTGGGTGCGGGGTTTGCGCAGGCTCCGCCAGAGCCCCAGAAGAGCGCGCGCCATCAGATAGGCCCCGAGCGCCCCGATCAGGATATTGCCGAGCTGCGTCACCGGCCCTTCGGCGAGTTCGGTCAGTGCCTGCCGCCCGAGCCCCAGAACCGAGGCGCCGATCACCACGATCCCGATGGCGCAGAGCGATTGCGCAAGGCTTGCGGTCAGCGTAATCCCCGCCACCCGCGCAAGCCGCGCCTTGGAGGCAAAGGCCCAGCTGCCCAGCACCATCTTGCCATGGCCGGGCCCTGCGGCATGGACCACACCGTAGAGGAAACTCAGCCAGATCAGGCTCGCGCGCGCCCCCGGATGATCGGCCTTGAGCGCGCGCATCGCCCGCGCCAATACGCTCTGGAAACTACGCTGTATGTCCAGAAGCGCGAAGTGCAGCCCCTGGAATACGCCCAACCCCCAAAGCGCCGCAAACCCCAGGATCACCGCACAGGCGGCCAGCATTACCCACCGCATGTAATCTCCACGGTCTGGGCGAAATACTGGCCGACATTGGGGAGCCCCGCCTGCTCGGGCGTCTGGTCGGCGGGCAGATTGGCGATGGCCGCGGCGGTCTTGGCCGAGACCTGGTGCGGCTTGGGCTGCACGATCTTGGCCTTGCAGTCGCTGCGGCCCTCGAAGGTGGGGGTCTTCGTTACCTCGTAATCGACGTAGAAATAGGGGTCATAATTCTGCAGGACGATCCCTTTGGACACATCGAGCGGGGTCTCCAGCTTGACCGTATGGATGGAGACCGCGCGCCCGTCATGCCATTCGGCGGCCCAATCGGTGGGGCCTTCCAGCGCCTGATCCTTGCCATCGGCATGGATGACCAGATCACCGCCGAAATCCGGTGGCCAATTGGCATCCCAGAGCCGGAAGGCCTCCAGCTCGTCGCCGGTGACATCACCATCGCCATTGGTGTCGTATTTGCCGTCTTCCACCATCAGCATGGTGAACATCTCGTCATAATCCCATGTCACCCGCACGGCCGTCAGGCGGCCCTGATCATCGAAGATCAGCTTGTGCGAGGCATCGACAAAGATATGCGGATGGGCCTCGGCCCATTGCGGCAGGGCTATCAGAAGGCCCAATGTGAGAAGGATCTTGCGCATGATCCCACCTAGCCGCGTGGATGGGGTTTTGGCAATGCCCGCCCGCTTGCGGGCGAACACAAAGCCGTATCCTCAGCCCAGATGGATCTCGCCCTTTGGATAGCGCAGCCGTGGCACCGAATGGGTGGCAAGGAAGAAGCCCAGTGTCAGCGGCCCGACGCGCCCGAGGAACATCACGGCAATGATCACTGCGCGCCCGAATTCGTTAAGATGGCTGGTATAGTCGCGCGAGAGCCCGACGGTGCCGAAGGCGCTCGAGACCTCGAAGGCCACATCGAGGAACCGCCCGTCATGGGTGATCAGGATCAGGAAGGTGGCCACGAACACCAGAACGGTGCTGATCGCGGTCAGCGCCATCACCTTCAGCACGGCCTCGAACCCGATCGAGCGGCCGAAGGCGTTGAGCTGGGTCTGGCGGCGGAAAAAGGCCACCGTGGCCAGCAGCATGACCACGAAGGTCGTCACCTTGATACCGCCTGCGGTCGAGGCCGGTCCCCCGCCGATCAGCATGAGCGAGATGAACATCAGCGAGGTGCTGTCATGCATGGCCGCGATATCGGTGGTGTTGAAGCCCGCCGTGCGGGTCGTTACCCCCTGGAACCAGCTGATCATCAGCTTGGCCCAGACGGTGTGGCCGCCCAGCGTGCCGGGATTGGTCCATTCGAGCGCGGCAAACATCACTACCGACCACGGGATCAGGATGGCCGTGCCCAGAAGCACGATCTTGGTCGAGAGGCTGAAGCGTTTCCAGCCCTTGCCCGAGCCCAGCTCGCGCAGCACCGTGTAGCCGATCCCGCCGATGATGAAGAGGGCAGGGATCACCAGATTGATGATCGGATCGGTCGCATAGCCGATCAGCCCGTTGGAAAAGGTCGAGAAGCCCGCATTGTTGAAGGCCGAGACGGAATGGAAGATCGCCTGCCAGACCCCGTCGCGCAGCCCGAGCCGTGGCACGAAGCTGAAGCAGAGGGCGACGGCACCGATCGCCTCGCAGATCAGCACGGCCTTAAGGATCACGCGCACCAGCTGCATCAGGCGGTGCATGGAGTTCTGGTTGAGGTCCTCGCGCAGATAGATCTGTCCGGTCAGTCCGATCGGCAGGCCCAAAGCCCCCAGCACCAGCACGGCAAAGGTCATCAGCCCGAGCCCGCCCAGCTGGATCAGGAAGGCCAGCACCATCTGCCCGAAGAGGCTCAGGCTGGTGCCGATATCGAAGACCACGAGCCCCGTCACTGTCACCGCCGAGGTGGCGGTGAAGAGCGCATCCGACCAGCTGATCTGGGCATGGCGCGAGATGGGCAGCATCAGCGCGCAGGCGCCCAGGAGGATCGCCGAGGCATAGAGCACGGCCAGCAGGAGCGGCGGTGGCATATGGGTCAGGCGACGCTGGCATTTGTGCCAGAGCATACGCGTCGAGGGTTTCACAACGCATCCCCGAAGCTGCGCAGATCGGGCCTGCGGCCCAGCACCAGAAGCTTGTCCTGGGGTGCAAGCTCCAGCCCCTCGGTCTCGCAGGGATGGAACTCGGTGCCCCGCATCAAGCCCAGAAGCCGCAGATCGTAATGTTCGAAATCCAGCGAGGAGAGCAGGCGCCCCTTCAGCCTCTCGGGCACGGCCATGGTCACCACGCTGAACCCGTTGCCGAGGTTGACGTAATCCTGCACCACGGGATTGTTCAGGCGCTGCGCCACATGGCGGCCCATTTCCTGCTCGGGCAAGATGATCCGGTCGGCGCCGAGCTTGGACAGGATGCGGTGATGGGTCTTGTTGATCGCCTTCACCCAGAGCTGGTCCACGCCCAGCACGCGCACATTCATCGTGGCCAGAATGCTCGACTCGATATCATGGCCGATGGCCACGAGTGCCACGTCATAGCGGTCGACGCCCGCCTCGCGCAGGGCCTGCTCGTCGGTGGCGTCCAGAATAACGGTAGAGGTCAGTGCATCGGCCAGTTTGGCCACGCGGGCCTCGTCCTGATCGATGCCCATGACGGTGTTGCCAAATCTCGCCAGTTCGCTTGCTACCGCAGAGCCGAACGCTCCGAGGCCGATAATCGCGAAGGTGCGGGTTTCTTTGGGCATGTTGGCTCCGTAGGCCGTTTCAGATGCGCCAGAGGTTGGCGCGGATTCGCGGAAAGTCAATCTGTTACGCGACTTGCCCGAAAGGCGGGCACTTCGCGCGCGCGATAAATGGACTTTGCTCCCGTTTGCAAATGGGTGTCGCTTATAAACAAGTCAGGTCGCTCAGGGATTTGACAGGGGCTGCGGGGCGGATTTGCCTTGGGATAGCCCGCATAGGTTGCGGCCACCGGAGGATTCCCATGCGCGACGACCCTTTATTGCAGCCTTTCACGCTCAAACATCTGACCCTGAAAAACCGGATCTTCATCAGTTCGCACGAGCCTGCCTATGCCGAGAACGGGATGCCGACCGAGCGCTACCGCGCCTATCACCTCGAACGCGCCCGCGCGGGGATCGCGATGACCATGACCGCGGGTTCGGCCAGCGTCGCCGCCGACAGCCCGCCCGCTTTCAACAATATCCTCGCCTATAAGGACGAGATCGTGGGCCATATGGGCAAGCTTGCGCAGGAATGTCATGACGAGGGCTGCGCGGTGATGATCCAGCTGACCCATCTGGGCCGCCGCACCCGCTGGGACCGTGGCGACTGGCTGCCCACCGTCGCCCCCGGCACCGTCCGCGAGCCTGCCCACCGCGCGATGCCCAAGCTGATCGAGGATTGGGACATCACCCGCATCATCGCCGATTATGCGGATGCCGCCGAGCGGATGAAACACGCAGGGCTCGACGGGATCGAGCTGGAGGCTTACGGCCATCTGATGGACCAGTTCTGGTCGCCGCAATGGAACGAGCTGGACGGCCCCTATGGCGCGCAGAGCCTTGAAAGCCGCATGAAATTCTCGATGGAGGTGCTGCAGGCGATCCGTGACCGCGTGGGGCCCGAATTCATCGTGGGGGTGCGCGGTGTGGTCGATGAGGACCTGCCGCAGGGGATCAATGCGGGCGAGGGCCACGAGATTGCCAAGCGCCTGACCGAAAGCGGGCTGATCGATTTCTTCAACGTTATCCGTGGCCATATCGACACCGATGCGGGGCTCACCGATGTGATCCCGATCCAGGGCTCGCGCTCGGCCCCGCATCTGGATCTTGCGGGCGAGGTGAAGGCGCAGGTCCGGCTGCCGGTGCTGCATGCCGCGCGCATCCCCGATCTGTCGACCGCGCGCCACGCCATTGCCTCGGGCAAGCTGGATATGGTCGGCATGACCCGCGCCCATATCGCCGATCCGTATCTGGTGGCCAAGTTGGTGGCGGGTCAGGAAGAGCGTATCCGGCCCTGTGTCGGCGCGAATTTCTGTATCGATCGCATCTATCAGGCGGGCGGGGCGCTATGTATGCACAATCCCTCCTCGGGCCGCGAGATCGAGCTGCCGCACCGGATCGATCCTGCCGAGGCACCCTTGCGGGTGACGGTTGTGGGGGCGGGGCCTGCGGGGCTTGAGGCCGCACGGGTCGCGGCGCTGCGTGGCCATAAGGTCACCGTTCTGGAGGCCGCCAACGAGGCGGGCGGCCAGATCCGGCTGACCGCACAGGATCCACGCCGCCGCGAGATGCTCGCGGTCACCGAATGGCGGATGAGCGAATGCGATACGCTGGGGGTCAGCTTCAAATTCAACTGTTTTGCCGAAGGCGAGGATGTGCTGGCGCAGGAGCCCGAAGTGGTCGTTGTGGCGACGGGCGGTCTGCCGCGCACAGATCTGGGCCAGCCCGGCGCGGATCTGGCGATCAGCGCATGGGATATCCTCTCTGGCGATGTGACGCCGGCCTCCGAGGTGCTGATCTTTGATGAGGCGGGCGATCATGCAGGGCTGATGGCGGCCGAGAGGATTACCGCGGCTGGTGGCAAGGTCGAACTGGTCTCGGCGGATCGGGCCTTGGCCCCCGAGGTGATGGCGATGAACCTCACCCCCTATATCCGCGCGCTGCAGGGGCGCGATTTCAGGACCACGCTGACATGGCGGCTGAAGGCGGCCACGCGCGAGGGCAACCGGATCAAGGTCACGCTGGGTTCGGATTACGGGCCGGAGGAGGAGGAACGTCTGGTCGATCAGCTGGTGGTGAATTCCGGCACGCTGCCGCTCGATGATCTCTATTTCGACCTCAAGGGGCAGTCCTCCAATCTGGGGCAGGTCGATTACGAGGCGTTGATCGCGGGCCGCCCGCAGACGCTTGCCCCCAATGCGGATGGAAGGTTCAAGCTGTTCCGCATCGGGGATGCGGTCTCGGCGCGCAACACCCATGCGGCGGTGCTGGACGGGATGCGCCTGATGCGGGCGATGTAAGGGCTCAGCCCTTGCGGGTGCCGGCCCTGTCGGCCTGCGGAGGCGTGCCGAACCGCGCGTGATAGCGGGTGGTGAAATGCGCCTGTGAGGAAAACCCCGTCATCTGGGCGATTTCGGCCAGAGGCTGGGCGCTGCGCTGCACCAGTGCGCGGGCCACATCGAGGCGCATCTGGCGGTAGATCTCCATCACCGGCGCACCGAGGGCCGCGTTGAACTGGCGTTGCAGCTGGCGCTCGGAGAGCCCCGCCAGCTGGGCCAGCTGCGCGGGGCTGAGCGGGTCGGCGATATGTGCCTCCATCAGTTCCAGCGCCGCCTCCACCATCGGTGGCAGAACCCCGTAACGGGCGCTGATCGACCCTTTCTGGGGTGTTTCGGAGGGGCGCACCTGCGCCTGGATGAACCAGTCGGAAATCTCGTGCGCGAAATGTGCCCCGTGATCACGCGCGATCAGCATATGGATCATGTCGAGCGGGGCCGATCCCCCTGCGCAGGTATAGCGGTCGCGGTCGATCACGAAGAGCCGGCGCTCCAGCAGGAGCGTCGGGTCGATCTCCTCGATATCGCTGTAATGATGCCAATGCACGGTGAAGCGCCGCCCCGACAGGAGCCCCGCCCGCGCCAGCAGCACCGCGCCCCCCGAGATCCCGCCCAGCTCGATCCCCGCCCGATCCGCGCGGCGTAGCCATGTGTCGATATCGGGGCGGCGCAACCGCATCGGGTCGCCCCCCGCCACCACAAAGACCAGATCGAATTCCATCCCCGCCTGCGCCAGAGGCACCGCATCGAACCGCCCGCCTAGTGACGAGGTCGCGACATGGCCTTCGGGCGTCAGCAGGGTGATCTCGTAGAGTGTGCGTCCCGCGAAACTATTGGCGGCGCGCAGCGGATCGAGCGCGGCGGCCGTCGACAGCATCGCGTATCCGTCGATCAGCAGGAAACCGATACGTCTGATCATGATGGCCCTATAATGAAAAGAAATGTCTTTATAATGAAAGTAACAGCGTTTGGCGGGCGCTACTATCCCCCTCGTTCCAGTGGCAATGCAGGCCGATCAAGTGCCTGTATAAGTAAGGAGATTGCCCGATGACCCATGCCGACACCCAAGACCGTCACGCAGCCGAGATGGCCCGTGAGACCCGTATCGGGACAACCACCCTGTCGGAACGCTCCGATATGGCGCTGGTCTCGCTTGGTGTGAAGCGGGGCGCGCAGGTGCCGGTGCCCATGGGGGTCTCCCTGCCTGGGCCGGGCAACTGGCATGGCGGGCGCGGGCTTGGCGCGTTCTGGACGGGGCCGGGCCAATGGATGCTCGAGGCCGAGAACGTCTCCGAAGCCGACATGACCCGTAATCTGCGGCACGGGATGCCGGGCCTGTCGATCAGCGCGCAGGGGGCGAGCCGGGTCATGCTTGAGCTGGTGGCCTGCGATGCCAGCACGATCGAGGATCTGGTAATTCGCCTGACCGATCTCGATGTGGCAAGCTTCGCGCCCGGATCGGCCCGCTCGGCCCGTATTGGCGGAGCCGAGATCTTTGCCATTCGCCGTAGTTTCAACCGGCTGGCGCTTCTGGTGCCGCGTCATGACAGCGGGCATATCTGGCAGGTGGTGAACCGCGCGATGGTGGCGCGTGCTGCCGCTCCCCGTTGTGTCGCGAACGCGCTGGAACCGGCTCTGTAACGGGACGGTCCAGCAGGCTGGCTACCTGCCGGACCGTGACATCAGGCTCTGGCGCGAGTGCGCCAGAAGGGTTTGGTCTGCGTGCTATAATAGCCGCTGTAGTAGAATTCCTGACGGTTTTTCGGGTCGATCCGGTTCAGGATCACCCCTCCCAGCTTGCGCCCCGATGTATGTAGCGCCCCGATGCCGTCGCGGACCTGCTGTTTTGTGGTCATGTTCCAGTTGACCACAAACAGCGCGCGGTCGCAGCCTTGCAAGATGATGCGTGTGTCGGGCACGCAAAGCACGGGGGGCGTGTCGATGATGATGTAATCATACTGCTCGCGCGCCTCGTCCAGCAGTGCCAGAAAGGCATTCGACGCGAAGATATCCGCCGGATTGCCGGGGGGCTTCGCCCCTACCAGCACATCGATCCCGCTATAGGGATCAGCACAAACGGCGCCTTGCAAGGATGTCTCGCCGGTCAGAGCGCCCAACAGGGTCTGTGGGCATTTGAGCCCCAGATACTCCATGAAGACCCTGCGGCGCAGATCGCCCTCGATCACCAGCACGCGTTTGCCAAGGCTCGCCATCTGCCGCGCCAGCCCCAGAGAAAGCGTTGTTTTGCCCTCCTGCGGATTGGCGGAGGTAATCGCGATAATCTTCTGACCCAGCAGCAGCTGGTCGAGCACGATATTGGTGCGCAGCGCGCGCAGTGCCTCGGCGGCGGGGCTGTCGGGATGGTCATGGAGATAGGCAAGCCCGCTCTGGCCACGGCGCTGGGGCAGGCGCGGCAGCTGTCCAATCACCTTCTGGCCGGTCAGATCCTGCAGATCCTGCGCCGAGCGCACGGTCTGGCGCAGCGCCTGCCACAAGAGCAGTAGGGTCAGGCCAACCGCGGCTCCCGCCATCGCACTCATCGACAGGACAAGGGGCGCGCGGGGCAGATAGGGCATGGAGGGCACGACCGCCGGTGCCAGAAGACGGCTATCGGCCAGTTGCCGCCCCTCGCGCGCGATGGTGTCTTTCAGCCGAGTCAGAAAATGCCCATAGACCAAGAGATCGGTCTCGTTCTGTTGTTCCAGCAGTTTCTGGCGGGTTGCGGATTCGGTCTCGTCACGCAGCCCCGCCTCGAGATCGCGATATTGCCGCTCGAGATTGCGCAACGTGGCGGCATCGATCGAGACCTGCGCGGCACGGCTCTCATGCGCGGCCTCGGAGGCGGTGGCGGGGAGGGTCTCGAGCGCCTTGCGCGAGGCGTCGAGGGCCGCGCGCGCCTGCGTCAGATCACCGTCAAGTTTTTGTAACCGGCGGGTCTGGACCAGCGTGCGCGTGGTTTCCGCATTGGTGGTGTCGAGTTTCGACAATTCGGCATTCGAAGTTTCGATCTGGTGCTGCAGGTCGCTCACCCGTTGGCCCAGCCAGCGGATCGCCTCATCGCTTTCCGCCCGCTTGCGGGTGATCTGCTCGCGGATGTAATTCTGGGCAAGCTGATCGGCGATACGGGTGGATTTCTCCGCTTCGCTGGTGACCGCGCTCAGTTCGAACACCAGACTGGGGGCCAGATTTCGGATCGAGATAGAATTCGCGAGCAGCGAGATCGCGGTTTCACGCGCCTCTGTCGCGCCTTTTTCCCGATCGGTTTTCTCGAGCGGGATCAGGGATTTGATCCGCGCGGACGCACTTTCAGGGCGTAACGCGGGATTGAATTCCGGGTCTTCGACCAGCCGCAGATCATCGACCACGGTGCCCAGAAGAGGGCGGCCGCGCAGGATTTCGACCTCGGTCCGGCGGATGGTCTCGTCGATGGGCTGCATGCGTTCGGTAACCGGATTGGGGTCGGTGAACTGTTCTGTTCGTGGGTCGAGCAGGATGCTGGCGGTCGCTTTGTAAAGCGGCCTAGCCATCGTGCTCAGCCAGAGCTGCGCGAGACCCAACGCGACCAGCGTGGCCGCAAGGATCAGCCATCGCCCGCCCCAAACCATCCGCAGCAGGGCAATGATCTGCCCGTCCTCGACTATGGCCGTCTCCTGAACGGCGCTAAGCGTCAGATGTGGCTGGGTGGTGCGGAAATTCGGTTGCACGCTCATAGCAGGTCTCCCCCATCATGAACAGGGCGCGATGCGCGGATAAAAGCCAAGCAATCCATCAACAAAATATCTACCATTCAAGCCCCGTAAAACGTCGTCAGATGCGGGTTGACCATAAGTTAGTCTTAGGAATGGCGGGGCTCAGTTAATTCGTGCTTAATGCCGTTAGGGTAAATGACTCGCATTCGATCTATCTGTCACGAGTCCCATGTCCCGTTCCTTTCTCTATATCCATGTTCCTAAATGCGGCGGCACCAGTTTCGGTGCGGCCCTGCGCCTTGCCTATTGGCCCTCGCAGGCCACGATCGATATCGACAGGACAAGACGTCTGGCTCAGGCGCTCGCGCCAGAGGCAACGGGAACGGAGCTGATTCTGGCTGATTATGCGCAGCGCCGCGTGGAACTGGCGCAGATGCTCGACCGGCGGGTGCGCTGTATTTCGGCCCATGTCCGGTTTAGCGACACGGTGCTCTCGACGCTCGATCCGGCGCGGGCCTGCGTGACCTTGCTGCGCGATCCGGTGGCGCGGTTCCTGTCGCATTATGCCTATGTCCAGCGCCACCACCCCGATCCATCGCGTGCCGGAACGCTCGATGCCTTTCTCGGGACGGAGGCGGCCCAGCGTTTCGGCTCGCAATATCTGTTCTATTTTGCCGAGACCTATCAACATCATAGTGCCGATGTCGCGGGTGACACGCAGCGCGCCTGTCGCGCGTTGGAGCGGTTCTCGCTGGTGGGGTTTCTGGAGGAGGGGGCCGCTTTCCGCCGCGCGCTGCAGCGTCTGGCGGGCCGTCCTCTTGTGCCACTCTCACGCAACCGCCGCCCCGATCCTGCACCGGAGCTGCCTGCCGCGTTGCGGGCACGGGTCGAGGCGGTTTGCGCGCCCGATCTGGACATCTATCACCATATCCGTTCCGCCGCGACCGCCGGCTTCTATCAGGGCGGGGTCTGAGCCATGTCGAAGGGCCTCTGGTCACTGGTTCTGCAAATGTCGCGTCTGGGCGGAAACGTGGTGTTTTTCCTTGCTATGGCGCGACTTTTGCCGGTGGCGGATCTCGGGGCCTTCGCAACGGGACTTGCGCTTTTCCGCTGGATGCAGGTTGTCCATAAGGGGGGGATTGCCGATGCGGTCGTCCTGACTGCACCCGGCGATATGCGCCGCATGGACGCGCTCTTCTGGCTCGCGCAACTGATGACACTGGGCATCTGTCTGCTGGCGCTGGGGCTGATGGTGCTTGCGGCGTGGGGGATCGGGGCGCTGGAGGGAATGGGACCGGTGATCGCCACGTTGATGCTGGTGCCACTGTTCCAGGGGCTGAGTGCCGTGCAGGAGGCGCAATTGCGGCAGGCTTTGCGGCTAAAGGCGCTCGCCTGCCGCACGGCCTTCGTGCAGCTGGTCTCGGCGCTGGGGGGATTTGCGCTCTATGCGCTGGGGGCCGGGCTGTGGTCGCTCGTGGGGTTTGCGGTGCTCAACGCGGCGCTCTCGGCCGTCCTGTCATGGCGGATGGCCCGCTGGTGGCCGCAGGCAGGACCGGATCGCGGGGCCATCCGCGCGATCGCGCCCGAGGTTTTTGCCATCGCGGGGCGCGGGCTGGTGGCGGGGGCCGCGTTGCCCTTGCTCCAACTGGCGCTGGGGCTCGTCTATGGCGGGGCCGTGGCGGGGGGCTTCCAGATCGCGCAGCGGATCTTCCAGCTTCTGGACGCCGTCACCCTTGCGCCGATCCGGTTTCTGGTGCTGCCGATGCTCTGGCGGGCCAAAGGGCAGGGCCCTGCGCTGGTCCGGCGGGTGATCGGGGCGGCGGCGTCCCTGTCCGCTCCGTTCTATGTGATGGCGGCGCTCTGGGCCCAGCCTGTGCTGGTCTGGCTTCTGGGGCGTCCGGCGGGAGAGATTGCGGCGCCGATGGTGCAGATCATGGCCGCTCTGGGGCCGGTGGCAAGCCTCGTGCTGGCGCTCGATCAGGCGCTTGTCGCGCAGAAATCGGCTGGACGGGCGCTCTGGCGGGCCTGTCTGACGCTGGCATTTACCGTGGTCTTCGTGGCGCTGGCCCTGCCGGTCTCGGCCTATGCCGGCATTGGCAGCTATGTTCTGGCCGCTTATCTTGCGCTGGCGGTCACGCTGGGGCGAAGCCTGCGGCTGATCGGCGTCAGGCCGCAGGATGTGGCGCGGGCTTTGGCGCTACCCTATATACTATCGGCGGGGCTCGGGGTCTGCCTGTGGCGTCTGGGCACGCTCGTGGCGGAGTGGCCGCTGCTGTGGCAGCTCATGGGGCAGGGGGCGCTGATGCTTGTGGCCTGCCTGCCGTTCTGGGCGGTGGTGCTCCGGCGCTCGCGCGGGCGGTCTATGCCGCCACACGCTTGACAAGAAGATCCGCCAGCGCCGCGCCCGAGGCTTCCCATGTGAACCGGCAGGCGCGGTTATGGCCCTCCATCACCATGGCATCGCGTGCTTTGGCGGACAGCCGGAGGAATCTCGTGATCGTCTGCGCGATCGCCCCGCTATCTTCGGGATTGAAGTAAAGCGGTGCATGTTCGAGCACTTCGGGCATGGCGGTGGTGTTGGATGACAGCACCGGCGTGCCGAAGCGCATCGCCTCCAGAGGCGGTATCCCGAATCCCTCGCGCAGCGGCGGCCAGATGAAGGCCCGCGCGCCTGCATAAAGCGCGGCGAGCGTCGCGTCATCGATCCGTCCCAGAAAACGGACATGTTCCGGCGGGCAAAGACCTTTCGGCCCCGTATCTGTTGCAAGCCCCGCAGCACTGGCCCCCGCTACGACCAGCGGCACCGGATGACCGGCCTCGGCCATCGCCGCGATCAGTCGCGCGAGATTCTTGTTGGGCGAGAGATTGCCCACCGCCAGAAAGAAGCCGTTTTTCACCAGTCCCATCTCCTGCAGCACCCTTGCGGTATTTTCGGGCGGTGGAAGGTGGTCGGAGCCGTTGGGGATTACGCGGAACCTGAGTTCGGGCTGTGCCAGAACCTCGGCCAGCTCGCTTGCCGAGAACTGGCTGACGGTGCCCAGATCGCGCGCGCGCCGTGCCAGACAGGGCCGGACCGTTTTATGGAAGGTGCGGTAGCGGCGCGAGAAGGCTTCGGGGAGTTTCCAGACATTGGCATCATGGATCACCAGAAGCTGCTCGGCATGGCTGAGCGGACCCGAGCCCGTCAGGTTGAGCAGATAGGCTCCCTTGCAGGCGCGTGGTAGGGTGATCTGTTCCCATAGATGCCCCGCGAACGGCCATGGGCTGCTTAGGGGCATGAGCCGGATATGACGCCAGTCAGGGCGGATCTGCAGCCGCGCGCCTGCCGGATAATAGGCGGTAACAGGTCCGATGGCCTCGGCCAGCGCGCCCTGTCCGAGTTTCTGGTCCAATGCGCTCAGCAGATTGAACGCATAGCGCTGCACGCCAGATTGGGCCTGGGTCAGGAAGCGGGCATTGACCGCACAGCGGTTCGGCAGATGTGTCATTGAATGACCCCTTTTGCCAGATGGGCCGCAGCGCGGCGCTGGTGGCGGGCCTGACGGGCCTGCCATGCCAGCACGCTCTGGCGGGTGCTCTCGCGCCCCAGCCGGTCGAGCGCCCAGTTCGATAGATCGGTCTCTTGCGCGCCTTGCGCGAGACGCGCCAGATGCGCGGGCCCGTCCAGCAGCGCATCGATCATGCCGATCATTGCGGGCAGGTCATCGGGTGGGGCGATCAGCCCGTTCACCCCATCGGTGAGGACCTCGCGAAGTGCGGGCAGATCGGTCGAGACCACCGGACACCCCCCCGCCAGCGATTGCACGATCACCCGTGGCAGCCCTTCATTGGTCGAGCAGAGGATACTCAGATCGGCGCGCGCGATCAGCGCCTCCGGATCGGGGCGATGGCCCAACATCAACACATGATCCCCGAGCCCCATCCGCGCGATCTGCGCGCGGATCGCGGCCTCTTCGGGACCTTTGCCGGCGAAACACAGGCGCAGATCGGGGTGGCGGGCCAGAAGCGGCGGGAGCGCCTCGAGAAAGGCGGCATGGCGCTTGCGGGGCTCGAAGGCCGCCAGCATCACGATCATCGGCCCGTCAGAGGGCAGATCCGGCGCCGGACCTGCCGTGGTGAAACGTGCCAGATCCATCCCCGAATGGATGGTTGTAACCTCGCGGGCAATACCCGCCTGCAGATAGGCGCGGCCGGTCGCATCTGAGACGGCGAGGAAGCGGTCGCTGAAGCGTGCCGCTATATGTTCGAGCCCGAGAAACAGCCCGCGTTTCGGCCATGACGATGTCTGGAAGGACACGATATGCAGCCCGCGCAGCACCGCCATATGCGGGCAGGCGGGGGCGGCCAGTGCCCCTAGCACGCCCGCCTTGCTCTGATGGGTATGCAGCACATCCGGATCGAGTTTGCGCAGCAGCCCGCGCAGCGCGAGGACCGCCCGCAGATCGGCCAGCGGGGCCACCGGATGGACCATATCGGGCAGCGTATGGAAGGCCATCAGATGCCCGTATTCGGCTGCCCAGCCCCGATCGGGATCGGGGCCGTGGATGATATGGACCTCGTGCCCGTGTTGGGCCTGCCACAGGGCAGTCGACAGGGTGTTCTCTTCCGAACCCGCGCGAAGCAGGCGTGTCAGGATATGGGCAATTCGCATTATCTGGCTCTTTGCAGTGGCGTGATCGCGGGGCGACCAGCGTTCTGCTGGCTCAGGTGGCAGGCGCGTCCCAGAAAGGCGGTCAGCGCAAGACCCGTAACGAAATTTACATTGGTGAAATACTGGACATGGGTAGAGAGCATAAAGCCCGCCGCGAGATGGGCATAAAGTGTGGCCGCCGTCAGCCCGAAATGCCCGCGATGGAACGCGATGGCCGTTGCAATGGCGAAGACCGCCAGCAGCACCAGCGCACCGGCGATGCCGAAATCGACATAGGGCGTGGTCAGCATCGACCATTCGCCACCGCCGCGCACCAACTCGATCCGTTCCAGCCGTTCCGGTATCAGGCCATCAACCGCATCGCGGCTCTGGGTCAGGATCAGCAGGAAATGGAAGCTGAAATATCCCAGCATGTGGTCGAACTCTTGCGTGAACGGCAGCAGAGAATTGAGGAAGTCATTCGAGATATAGAAGACCAGCTTCTGCAGGCCGATCTCGAGGGCGGAATGATTGTCGATCGTAGGATTTGTCACAGCCTCGCGCAGCACCCATGTCGTCAGGAATAGCGTGGCCCCCAGGATCAGCTGTGGCAGCGCCACGATGCGCTGATGGACCATGCACAGCCCGAAATAGGAGGCCAGCATGAGGTGCAAAAGCAGGATACGCTGTGACATCACGATCGGCAGAAGGGCCAGCGCCACCAAATCCGATATCAGCACGAGGATCAGGATCCGGCGCGCGAAGGGCGACATCGTCCCGAATTTCCGGCCAGCGGCCAGCATGACACAGGCCATGGCTCCGATGGCCGGCAGGGCACCGTAAAACAACCGCATCCCGCTGAACAGTTTGTTCTCCAGCATCTGGTCGCGCAGGCTGCTGGCATCGCTCTGGGCGCTCTCGATCAGCGCGCCGATTCCGCCCATCTGCACCGCACTGCTGAGCACCCAGACCAGCGTGATCCCGAGACAGACGAGATTGGCACGGAAGATCCGCCGTGCCATACGCTCGAAATCGGTCAGGGCGCGGGTGTCGGGCAGGTCCCTGGCGCGCAGGAGCGTCAGAGCGTTGAGCGCCACAAAGAAAAGAAGTGCCGCGGCGATCCATGCAAGCCCCATCAGGGTGATCGCCTCTGCACCCAGTTCCTCGCGCGAGAGGAAATAGAGTGCGAGCGAGAAACTGTCGGGATAGAGAAAGGGCAGCACGCCGATCCCGAGCGTCAGAACCCAGGCAAGTCCCAACAGCGAGATCGGCGAGAGCAGCCAGAGTTTCGGTCTCATGGGTGGGGGCCGTGCAGAGAGGGATCGTGCATGCAAGAGAGCTGCGCCAGCGGATCCTCCGCGCCATTGGCGGCAGGCATTCCGCTCCGTTGATCCGCCATCCGCCCGTTCTCCACCTGACGGTGGATCCCCGGAAGCACCGAGAGCAGCCGGTCGGTCAGGCGGGACCAGTCCTCGATCTCGGGATCACCCGCCACACGGCGCAGCCCAGCCACGCGTTCGGTCGCCAGGCGGATGCTGTCGGGATCATGGGCATCATAGCCTGCGCCATGCAGCGCGATGCCGCCAAAGACGCGATGCGGCCCGAGGATCGGTAGCCCGAAATACCGGTAAAGCAGCATACGGTTGCTGTGATGGGCCTGATATTCCGCGCCTGCCTTGTCCTGATAGAGCGCCAACCCGATATCGGCAAAGCGGATATAGGCGGCGGAGACCTCGTAAGGCACCTCGCCATGCAGGATCAGGTTCGCCGGCAGATCGGCGGGCACATCCGCGATGCGTCCCAGAATATGGAAGCGCCAGTCGGGGCGGGCCTCGGCCATGATCCGCGCCGTCGCCAGATCGATCTGGGTCGTGCCCGCACAGACCGCCTGTTTGCCGAATTTGCCCAGAAACGGATTGATCATCGGCGCTTCGAGCACGGCGCGTGGCACGCCGATCGGGTCGATCTCGGTTTGGGGATGCTCGTCGAAACGCGCCGCGATCTGCGGCCCCGCAATACTGATGCGGTCGAACAGATGCGCCTGTGCCATTTCGGCGCGGCGCACGATCTGCGGCAGGCCGAGCGCCTTCACATCATCGCTGATGCGGTAGATGAACTTGGCATGGGGCGCGGCCGATTTGGCGATATCGGCCAGCAGCACCGGAGGGCCGCTTTCGATGATGACCAGATCGGCCTGCGCCAGCAGCGCGGGCAGCCGTCGGGCCCAAAAGTGCCGGAATAGCGTCATCAACGGCGCGGCCAGCGTGTCGAGCTTGCGGTTGCGCAGGCTGAACGGGTGGATCGGTGCATAGCCGAAATAGGCGTCGAAACTAGGAGTGATCCGGCGGTAGCCCTCGGGCACCGGCCCGTCCACCTGCATCAGGCGGCGGTCCTTGCGCCATTTCGAGATCCAGCTATAGCCCACGCTGACCATGGTCACATGACCGCCGCGTTTCTGCACATCCTCGCAGAACCACTGCATCGAGGCCTTACGCTTCTGGAGCGGCAGATGGCCCGTGATCAGCACCACTCTGAGCCCGCGCGCATGCACATGGCGCAGGGTCTTGGCGGTTTTGGCGAGTTTGGGAGAGAAGGCGTTCATAATGTGTCTCTTGGCGCAAGGGGCTGGGGAGGGGCGTTACTCGCCGGTTCCGCGCAGCACCACTGCGACGGTCAGAAGGATCAGGCCGATATCCATGAAAAGGGAGCATTTCTGCAGATAGGCCATGTCCATCTCGACGCGCAGCGCATAGGGCAGATCGGAGCGGCCCAGCACCTGCCAGAAACCGGTGACACCGGGACGCTGGCTGAGATAGGCCTGACGGCGATGGCGGTAGAGGGTCAGTTCGTCCTCTGTGACGGGGCGCGCGCCCACAAAGCTCATCTCGCCGCGCAGGATGTTCCAGATTTGGGGCAACTCGTCGAGAGATGTCTTGCGCAGGAACCGGCCCAGCCGGGTCACGCGCGGGTCGTTTTTCAACTTGCGCGACAGTTCCCACTCGATGGCGGCATCGGCATCGGTGGCCAGCAACAGGGCCAGTCTGCGCTCGGCATCGGGCACCATCGTGCGGATCTTCCAGCAGCGGAAGGGGCGGCCATCCTTCCCGATACGGGTATGGCCATAGAAACCGGAGCCCCCGTCCAGACGGGCCAGCGCCCAGAACACGGCGATGACGGGCATGAGGACGGGGACAAGAGCGAGCGCCAGACACAGGTCGAAAACCGGTTTCATCCGGCGGTGATAGATACGGCGCTTGGAGATCTGCACGATCGCGTCATCGCCAAGCGCCTTGGATAGGGAAACCGAATGCTGCATCTGGAGCCTGAAAAAAATGAACTCGTAACGTCTCCGCCCTGTCGAGCGGATGAGTGCAGATTTGGCCGATAACCGATAACGTTCGGTAAATGCCGTTAAGTTACATCTTGTGGGTGTATTTGGCAGGCTGCCGCCCCCGCCTGCAGTTGCCGTTTGGGAAGGTGTGTCCCTCAAGGCGCGAATTTTATACGGATTTTCGTGCCACGGTAGTGGTAGGGATTAGCGCTATTACGAATCAGAAAGGCGCCCGATAAGGACGCCTTTCCATGGATCTGGTATCGGGACGCGGTCTCATGCTCAGAGGAAGGGGATCGTCACCCCGAAGAACTCCGCCAGCAGCACGAAGTTCAGCGTCAGGACCAGCAACGCGCCCAGAATGGAAAGGCAGCGGGTCAGCATGGACGTCGCGAATTCGCCCATGATATCGCGTCGCGACACGAAGATGACGAGTGCGATCATCGGCACCGGCAGCGAGATCGAGAGCACGACCTGCGACCAGATCAGCGCCTGTGTCGGGTTCACCCCCAAAGCCACTACGGCAAAGGCAGGCGCCATCGTGACCAGACGGCGCAGCCAGATCGGCACGCGGAAGTGCAGGAAGCCCTGCATGATCATCTGTCCTGCCATTGTGCCCACGACCGAGCTGGAGATCCCCGAGCAGATCAGCGAGGTCAGGAACATCCCCGCCGCCGCCGCTCCCAGCAAGGGCGTCAGCGTGTGATAGGCGGTCTCGATCTCGGCCACCTGCGAATGGCCCTCGTGGAAGGCACTCGCCGCCATCATCACCATCGCCATATTGATCATGCCCGCCACAGCCAGCGCCAGCACGACCTCGACATTGGAAAACCGCACAAGGCGTCGTTTATGTTCGATCTTCTGGGTGGGCATCCGGTTCTGGGTCAGGCCGGAATGCAGATAGATCGCATGTGGCATAACGGTCGCGCCGATAATCCCCACCGCAATCGCCAGCGCTGCGGTATCGGGCATATCGGGCGTGACCAGCCCGCGGGCCGTGGCGCTCCAGTCTACGGGTGCGATCAGCACCTCGGCCAGATAGCACAGCCCGATCACCCCGACAAAGGCCCCGATAATAAGCTCCATCGGGCGGTAGCCACGGCCCTCGAACAGTAACAGACCATAGGTGATGATTGCGGTGATGATCATCCCCACGAAAAGCGGCAGGTCGAACAGAAGCGCCAGACCGATCGCCCCGCCGAGGAATTCGGCCAGATCAGTGGCCATTGCCGCGATCTCGGAAACCACCCACATCACCCAGACGACAGGACGGGGAAAATTGTCGCGCGACAGCTCGGCCAGATTTTTGCCGGTGACAATTCCCAGACGGGCCGAAAGCGCCTGAAACAGCATCGCGATCAGATTGGCCAGCAACACGACCCACAGAAGCTTGTAGCCATAGCCCGCGCCCGCCTGGATATTGGTCGCGTAATTGCCCGGATCCATATAGGCGACCGAGGCGATAACCGCAGGGCCCAGAAACATCAGACGCGCCTTCCAGCCGATCGTGGGGCTCGATAGCACCTCGTCGATCCGGCTTTGCGCTTTGCTGGCGAGAGAACTCATGGAATGGCCTTCATTGACAGGGGCGAATGGAGGGGAGGCCCCGATATTGCACATTGTCAGAAATATAGCCTGTGCTAACTTTCTTGCAAGGGTAAATATGTAATGCTCAGGCTGGCTCCGTTCTGCACCATGTGGTATCTGGGGCGCTCGCACGCGGCGTCGATGCCCAAGACGCGCAGCGCCCCAAGAAGGAGAGACCCGTGCCGCAGGATCAGACGCCCCCCGAAGAGATGGCCGACCGTTTCACGCGCGCGCGCGAGGTGCAGGCGAAGGCCCTTCTCGAGGATTATGTCGAGCTGATCGGGGATCTGATCGCCGAGATGGGCGAGGCGCGCGTGGCCGATATCGCAGCGCGGATGGGGGTGGCACAGCCCACCGCCACCAAGGCGATCGCGCGGCTCAAACGCGAGGGGCTGGCCACCGCGCGGCCCTATCGCGGGGTGTTCCTGACCGATGAGGGGGCCGCTCTGGCCGACCGTGTCCGGGCGCGCCACCGGACGGTGGTGGCGCTCCTGATGGCGGTAGGGGTGCCGGAGGCTGTGGCCGAGCTCGATGCCGAAGGGATCGAACATCATGTCTGTGACGAGACGCTGAGCGCTTTTGAAGCCTTTCTGGCGGCCTGCGGTTAGGTCAGCACATTCAGGGGCTTACCCTCCATGAACCCCTCGATCACCTGACAGAGCTGCGCGGCCAGCGCTGATTGGGCGGCCTCCGATGCCCATGCCACATGCGGCGTGACGATGACGCGCGGATCCTTTGCCAGCTGCATCAGCAGATCATCGGCGGGGGGTGGCTCCTGATCGGCCACATCAATCCCCGCGCCCGAAATCCGCCCCGCCTCCAGCGCGCCAGAGAGCGCCGCCAGATCGATCAACCCGCCACGACCGGTATTGAGGATCACCGGTTTGCGCGCCATTTTGGCAAAGGCATCAGGCCCCAGCAGCCCCCGCGTCTCGGGCGTCAGCGGACAATGGAGCGAGATCACATCGGCGCGCTCGAGCATCTCGTCGAAACCGATCCGCTCATCCTGCGCCACCTGTCCGGGACGGGCGGCAAAACAGACCTCCATCCCGAAAGCGCGGGCAAGCATTGCCACCTTCTGTCCGATCTGTCCGCGCCCGACGATGCCCATCGTGCTGCCTGCCAGATCCTGGATCGGATGGTCGAAGAAGCAAAACTGTCCGCTCTCCTGCCAGCGGCCCGCGCCAACATCGCGCGCATAGGGGATCAGGTTGCGCCGGAGCGCCAGCAGCAGCGCAATGACATGTTCGGGCACGGTATTGACCGAATATCCACGGATATTGCACACGGTCACGCCGCGCGCACGGGCCGCCTCCAGATCGACGCAATCGAAGCCTGTCGCGGCAATCGCCACCAGCTTCAGCTCGGGGCAGGCCGCCAGCACCTCGGCGGTGATCCTCACCTTGTTGGTGATCGCGATCATGGCCCCTGCCAGCCGCGAGGTGACCTCCTCGGGGCGGGTGCGGTCATATTGCACCCAATCCACATCGCCCACTGGTCGTGGCACGGTGATCTGCGGCGCGATGGTCGCGCGGTCGAGGAAAACGATACGGGTCATGGAGGTTCCTTAAGGGGCGGGGGTCAGATGCAGGCGCTGGCCGCCCAGATCGCGGAAGGCACGCTGGCGGCAGGTGAGGACGATGATCTGCAGATCGCCCGCCTGACGGTTGAGCGCATCGAACATCTTCTCAATACGCTCGTCATCAGTATAGACCAGCGCATCATCGAGGATCACCGGTGCCCCGCGCCCCGCCTCCTGCAACAGTCGTGCGAATGCCAGACGCACCATCAGTGCGATCTGCTCCTGCGTGCCGCCCGAGAGAATGTCGATAGGCTCGGACTGGCCTGCGCGCACCAGCGCCTCGGGCAACAGCTTGTCCTGCGCCCATTCCAGCTGGGCTTCCGGCCACAGAAGCCCCAGAAGCGGGCGCAGCGCCTTGGCGACAGGGGCGAAATACTGCTCGCGGGCGGCGCTGCGCGCGGCCTCGAGCGCGGCCTGCAGCCGGTGCAGCACCGCGACCTCATGGGTCAGGCGTGCTTCGGTCGCGCGGGCCGCCTCGAGCGCATCGCGGGTCTCGGCCAGCTTTTCCTCGATGGCCTGACCGTTGGCCGCCATAATGCGCTCGTCGAGGCGGGCAAGCTCGGTCGAAAGTTCTGTGGCTTCCCTTTGCGCGGTCTCGATGACCGCTCTGGCACGTTTGAACGCCGCCTCGGCCCCCGCCAGATCGGGCGCCTTCCGGCGCAGATCGTCATGCAGGGCGCGGCTCGCGCTCAGGGCCTGGGCCGCATGGGTCAGCTCGGCCTGAAGGCTGTCCTCATCGCCCATCCGCGCGCTTTCCGCAAGCCTGTCCTCGGCCCGTTGCAGCCGCTCGCGGGCGGCGTCAGACAGGCCTCGCAGCCGCCCCGTCTCGAGCCGTGCCTCGGTGGCTTTTTCCTCCGCGAGCCGCGCTTGCGGCGCCAGTTCGGCGGCTTTGGCTTGCGCGGCCTCCAGCAGGGACTTCACCTCGGCCAGCGGGGGCAGCTCGGGGTCTTCAATCGGGGCGGGGATCGCGGCATGGTCGCGGCGCAGCGCCTCGATCCCTTGTGGAGCATTGATCTTCAGCTCCGCCTGCGCATCGCGGGCGGCGGCCTCCCGCTCGGCACGCCGGTGGGCGCTGCGGCGGGCGGCGGCCATATCGGGCAGACCATGGCGCTCGAGCGCCTGTATCAACCGTGTGTGCGCGGCCTGCGCGGCCCCCGCTTTGGCCCGTTCGCCCGGATCGATGGTCAACTGCCCGAGGCCCGGCAGGTCCAGATCGGCCCGTGCATAAAGCGGTGTGGCCGTGTCGGTCAGCGGGGTGCCGTCGAGCCGGATCTCCTGCGCGCCCGAGGGGACGAAGCTCAGCTGCACCGCTCCCGCCGCCGCGAGCCGCGCCTCGGTGATCCATGCCTGTTCGAGGCTTTGCAGTGTCTCCAGATCCTTGGAGGCAAGGAGCAAGCCAGCTTCGGCCTGCGCTTCCTCGTGGCGCGTGCGGGCCGCTTCAGCCTGTTCGATCCGTGTAGCGATCTCGGCTTTACGGGCGGCCCCCTGCCGCGCGGCCTCGGCCAGACTGGCGCGGGCGTGACGCCCGGCCTGCTGGCGCTCGGCCTCGCGGGCGGCCTCAAGCGCGGCCGCCAGCTCCTTGGCCTGCGCGCGGGTGCGGGCCTCGGTCTCTGCGGCGGCCTCCGCCAGAGGCATCGCCGCCTCGAGCCCGGCCTTTGCCTCGGTAGCTTCCTTCCGCAGGCTGCGCATCTGCCCCAGCCGCTCCTCGGCGCGGGTCACGGCCAGCCCGTCCGATTGCAGTTGGCGGGCGGCAGCGGCCACCTGCTCGGCATGGCGAAGCGCCTCCGAATGCGCGGTCTCCGCCTGGGCCAGACGCGTCTCGCGGGCGCCTCTTTCCTCGGGATCCTCGAGATCGGTCAGGGTCTTTCGGTGGCGCTTGCGCGTCTCGAGGTCGCGGTGAAGGGCCTCCACGCGGGTCTGCTGCTCGGCCTGCGCCGTCTCCAGCCGCTGGATCTCGTCGAGCACATCGCCCAGAGGGCCGTTCTTCCTGGGCTTGCCGCTGGCGGTCACATAGCGGGCCAGTTCTCCGTCGACCCGCCTGAGCGCCATATCCATCCGCCGGCCGCCGGTCATCGCCTCGACCTCTTCTGTCACGCTCGACATCAGATCGCGGCGCGAGGCGAGCGCCGCCTCGTTCTCCGCCTTCACCGGCCCTTCCAGCTCGGTCATGCCCTGACGGACCCAGATCAAACCCGCCGGACCGCCATCCCCCGCGCCCAGAAGCCGCGCGATCCAGTCCTCGGCAGCATCCGATTGTGCGATGACCCGCCCGTTCTGGCGCACCTCGGCCATAGGTTTGGAGAACCACCGTTTCGCCAGTGTGAACCGGCCCTGAGCGGTTTCGATCTCGACCTCGATCTCGGGGGCACCCCCCGCATGGGGCCTGAGCGCGCCCACCTCTTTCTTTTTCGAGCTGTGACGCTCGAAAAACAGCGCCTTCAGCGCATCAAAGAGGGTGGATTTGCCATATTCATTGGGTTCGGACAGCACGTTGAGCCCGTCACCAATGCCGGTGATCTCGACCTGGGCGGTGAAGCGGCGGACATCTTTCAACCGGATCGCGCGCAGCTTCATGGCATATCCTCCCGCATATAGGCGTAAAGCCGCGCCAGCGCGTCTCCGGCAATCGCCCGTTCGCTCTGGGCCAGCCGATCATCGTCGAACTCGGATTTCAGCGCCTCGGCAGCCTGACGCAGCGCCCCGCCATGGTCGATCTCATCGAGGTCATCACTTGCATATTGCACCGAGAGCCCGTCCTCGCGCAGGACGAAATGGGCAAATTCGGGGCTCTGGGCCTTGGCCATTTCCCCCAGCGCGAACTGACCGGGCAGGGTGGTCCAGCCGCGTGCGGTAACGCGCACCAGAATATCGCGCCGCCCTTGGGGCGGCAGACAGGCGGCCAGCGCGGCGGCGCTGTCTTGCTGGGCAGTCAGATCCAGCTCCAGATCCTGCCACAGAAACTGTCCCGTCTCGATCTCGCGCACATCGGGCGCCCCATCAAGCGTGACGCCCAGACAGAGTCCGCGGCGGTCATGTTTGAACCGGTCCTGTTCGGGGGTGCCGCTGTAATGGGTGCGCGCGCTGACAGCCATCCGCCCGTGCCAGTCGCCGAGCGCCAGATAGTCGAGCCCCGCGCGGGTGTCGCGGTCCGGCGCGATCGCCCCGCCCTCATCGGTAAAATCGGTGATCCCGCCATGTGCGAGCCCGATGCGGGTGGCGCCTTCAGGAGTGGCCATCACATCCAGCACGGTTGACGGATCCTCGACCTGCGCCCGCCACTGGATGGGCGCCGGCAGAAGGAATACGCCCGCCGCCATCTGACGGGGCGTGGCCTCGGTCAGCGCGCGCAGATTGGCGGGGGCCTCGCGGGTGAGGGTCTCCCACAGGGGCTCGGCCTCGCGCAGATTGTCATGGTTGCCGGGCAGGAGCCACCATGTGATGTCATCCGCGTCTTTCATCGCACCGACCGCCTGCCGCAAAAGGGCAGCCGTTGGCGTGGGGGTGTCGAATGTATCGCCTGCCAGAACCACATGGACCGCGCCCTGATCGCGGGCGGCCTGTGCCAGCCGCGCGAGGCTCATATGGCGCGCCTCCATCAGCCGCCCGCGCAGATTGGTATCGGGGCCTTCGGGGATATTTGCGAAACGGCGACCGATATGCAGGTCAGAGGCATGGATAAAACGGAATGTCATGTCTTCTACTGAAAAGGGAGAATGATGATCTGGCTGCTCATGATCTGACAGGTCATCGTGATCGAAGACAAGGGGGGCTGTGGACATTGTTCGCGGCGGATGCGCGCGGATGCCTGTAAAACAGGGCGAATGCGCTTGAATCTCGCCCAAAGTTTCTATCTATCCCCACGCAACCGTGACCCTATTGTCAGAACCGCATGGACGAAGTGAGATGAGCACAGACGAAGAGAAGGCCCAAGGGGCCGCGATCCGTTTCGAGGCGGTCAGCAAGTCCTATACCAAACCGGGCGGCGGTCGTTTTGACGCGCTGTCGGATGTGTCTCTGGAGGTCGAGCCGGGCACGATCACCGGTATTATCGGGCGTTCGGGCGCCGGTAAATCGACCCTGCTGCGGATGGTCAACGGTCTCGAGGTGCCGAGTTCGGGACGCGTGGTCGTGGCAGGCCATGATGTGGGGGCCGCTCGTGGGGCGGACCTGCGTGGCATCCGCCGCGAAGTCGGCATGATTTTCCAGCATTTCAATCTGCTGGCCTCGCGCAGCGTGCGTGAAAATATCGCACTGCCTCTCGAGGTGGCGGGAATGCCCAAAGCGCGGATCACGCCGCGCGTGGACGAGCTGATCGAGCGGGTCGGGCTGGGCGTGCAGGCAGACCGCTATCCGGCAGAGCTGTCGGGCGGTCAGAAGCAACGCGTGGGGATCGCGCGGGCGCTGGCCACCAACCCCAAGGTGCTTCTGTCGGACGAGGCGACCTCGGCACTCGATCCCGAAACGACGCAGACAGTGTTGCAGCTTCTGCGCGACATCAACCGCGATCTGGGCCTGACCGTGCTGCTGATCACCCACGAGATGGCTGTCGTGCGCGATATCGCAAGCCATGTGGCGGTGATCGACGCGGGCAAAATCGTCGAGGCGGGCGAGACCTATGATGTCTTCGTGCGGCCCGGGCATCCCACGACCCGCAGCTTCCTGTCGGGGGTAACCGGCGTGACCCTGCCCGAGTTCGTGGCCTCGCGCCTGCAATCCGCGCCGGGCGATGGCGCGGATCAGGAGGTAATCCGCGTGACCTTCGCCGGAACCCATGCGACCGACCCGATGCTGGCGCTTCTGGGGCGCGATCTGGGCGTCTCGGTCAATATCCTTGCCGGTGCGGTCGAGGAAATCAGCGGGCGGCCTTTCGGTAACCTGCTGGTCTCGCTGCCCGCCGGACGCGGGGCGGAGGCGCGGGCCTATCTCGAACGCCATAACCTGTTTACGGAGGTGCTGGGCTATGTCGGCTAACCTTATCCATCTGTTGATCGAGGCCACCGGACAGACGCTGTATATGGTGGCGATCTCGGCGCTTCTGGGCACCGTGTTCGGGCTGCCGCTGGGCACGTTCCTTGCCTGCTCGCAAAAGGGCGAGCTGCTCTCGGCACCTTTGGTCAACAAGGTACTGGGGCTGGTGGTCAATGCCACGCGCTCCGTTCCCTTCATCATTCTGGTGGTCGCGATCATCCCGTTCACCCGCGCGATCGCGGGCACCTCGATCGGGACGACTGCCGCCATCGTGCCGCTGACCATTGCCGCCGTTCCCTTCATCGCGCGGCTGATCGAGAACGCCATCCGCGAGGTTGATAGCGGGCTGATCGAGGCGGCGCGCTCGATGGGGGCAACACCCATGCAGATCATCCGTAAGGTCCTGATCCCCGAGGCCGCGCCCTCGATCACGCTGGGGCTCACGCTCGCGGTCGTCTCGCTTATCGGCTATTCAGCCATGGTGGGCGCGGTCGGTGGCGAGGGTCTGGGTGATCTCGGCATCCGCTACGGCTACCAGCGCTTCATGCCCGAAGTCATGCTGGCGGTGGTCGTCATTCTCATTGTGCTCGTGCAGCTGGTCCAGTCCATCGGGGAATGGATCGCGGCACGGGTGGACAAACGCGCGCCCAAGAGCCGCGGACAGTAATCACAGACGAAGGAGCATCATCATGCTGCGCATTCTTACCCTCACCTCCGCGATTGCCCTCTCGGCAGCGGCAGCCATGGCCGAAGAGATCAAGGTCGGTGTCTCGCCTGGCGAACATGCCGAGATCATGGAAGAGGTCAAAAAGGTCGCCGAGCCGATGGGTCTCGATATCGATATCGTCGAGTTCTCCGACTATGTCGTGCCGAACCAGGCGCTGGCCGATGGCGATATTCAGGCCAACTCCTTCCAGCACAAGCCCTATCTGGACAACCAGATCAA
The DNA here is from genome assembly GCF_040297545.1 of Thioclava kandeliae. Taxonomy (NCBI): domain Bacteria; kingdom Pseudomonadati; phylum Pseudomonadota; class Alphaproteobacteria; order Rhodobacterales; family Paracoccaceae; genus Thioclava; species Thioclava kandeliae. Next base: position 29,599 of record NZ_JAYWLC010000012.1, on the reverse strand, counting down.
GGATCGCGGCTTCGATCTTGTGCCGGTGGCCGATACGATCACCACGCCGATGGGTATCTATTCCGACAAGATCAAGGATATGAAAGATCTGGCCGAAGGCTCCAAGGTCGCCATTCCGAACGATCCGACCAATGGTGGTCGCGCCCTCCTGCTCCTTCAGGATCTGGGCCTGATCAAACTGGCCGATGGCACGGGTCTTGTGCCGTCCACTCTGGATGTGGTCGAGAACCCCAAGGATCTCTCCTTCCTCGAGCTGGATGCCGCCCAGTTGCCGCGCTCGCTGGCCGATACCGATATCGCGATCATCAACACCAACTATGCCATCGCCTCGGGGCTGAACCCCAAGACCGATTCCATCGCGATGGAAAAGGCCGACAGCCCCTATGTGAACATCATCGTGGTCAAGAAGGGCGATGAGGACAAGCCGTGGGTCAAGACCCTCGTGGAGGCCTATCACTCGGATGACGTGAAGAAGTTCATCGAGGACAGCTATCACGGCACGGTGCTGACCTCCTGGTAAGCGCGTAAGACAAGGTCTGGACCCTGTCGCCCTTCCCGGGGCGGCAGGGTTTTCCTTTGCCTGCGCGCGCTCTAGCGCAGTTGCCGTTTTGCCAGCTTGCGGGCCAATGTGCGGCGGTGCATCCCGAGCTGGCGTGCGGCCTCCGAGATGTTGAAATCGGTGGCGCGCAAGACCTCCTGAATGCGTTCCCATTCATTGACGCGCATCCCGCCCGAGGCTTGCCCCAGCGCCAGATCCGTCTCGCCCTCGCCGCGCTCGAAGGCAGCCTCGATCTCGGCGGCGGTTGCGGGCTTGGCCAGATAATGGCCCGCGCCGAGCTTGATCGCCTCGACGGCGGTGGCAATCGAGGCAAAGCCCGTCAGCACCACGATCCGTGGCGGCGGATCTAGCGCGGCCAGTTCGCGCACGCATTCCAGCCCGTTCCGGCCCGGAAGTTTCAGATCGACCAGCGCGAGATCGGGCACCTCTTGCGCCACCATCTCGCTCGCCTCCTCGGCGGATCCGGCATGGCGCACGGCAAATCCGCGCCGCGTCATCGCCTCGCTCAGGGTCTCTCCTAAGGCGGTGTCATCCTCGACGATCAGCAATTTATGCCCCCTATCCTTCATGCGGTCTCCTCCTTCAACGGCAGGTGCACGCGGACCACGGCCCCACCTGTCGCGGCATTTGCCACCGACCAGTCCCCCCCCAGACGGCGCACGGCATTCGAGACCAGATAGAGCCCGAAGCCCCGCCCCGGATCCCCTTTGCCCGCCGCCATCGGCCGCACGGGGTTGTCCAGCACCGTCTGCGGGAAGCCCGGCCCGTCATCGGTAAACACGAGGGTCAGGGAGGCGGTTCCGGCCTCGACGGTGATCGATGTGCGATGGGCACCGGCCTGCTGGGCGTTGGTCAGGATATTTCGGAACGCCTGTTCCAGCATCGAATCCGCGATGATCTGCGCCCCGAGGATCGCAGCCTTGGGCAGGACCACCTCCATTTCGCCGCCATCCTCGCGCCAATCGGCGATGACCTCCTCGAGGAACTCGCCCACCGGCAGCGCCTCGGCCACGTCCAGCCGGTCGAGCCCCGCGGCAAAGAGCATTCCACTGACAATCCTGCGGCAGCGCGCCAGTTCGCCCTGCATACGGGTCAGCACCGTCTCGCGGCGCGGGCTGTCGGGGATGCCGCTCTCGTGCCATTCATCGAGCGTCACGGCGATGGTGGTCAGCGGTGTGCCCAGATCATGCGCCGTGCTGGAGGCCATGACGCCCAAGCGGACGAAATGCTCGTCCTCGACCACCTTCTGGCGCAGCGCCATGATCTGGGCATCGCGCGCCATCAGGTTGCGCCTGAGCCCCGAGACGAACCATGTCATCAGCCCCGCGGCCAGCACGAAGCTCAGAAACATCCCCAACAGATGCAGGCTGAAGAAACCGCCCCCCGTCAGCGAGCCCACCATGCCGTCCCGCATCATCGGCAGGCCCAACGGGCGGCCATGGTCGATCAGCCAGAAATGCGCCGCCGCCGCCGCCGTCAGGATAAAGATCACCTGTGGCATGGGCGCCAGCAACAGTCCCAGCATCACCTGCAGGATAAACAGCGTGACAAAGGGGTTGGTTGCGCCGCCACTATAGTAGAGCAGCAGCGTGAGCGCCGCGATATCGATCAGCAGCTCGACCGTGATCACCCAGTCGGGGACGCCCCAGCCCTTGCGACAGCGCCAGAGCGCGAAGAGATTGAGCGCCACGAGGAGGCCGATCACCGCGATCATGTTGAAGACCGGCAGATCCGCGCCGAGATAGAGCACCGTGATGGCGATGGCCAAAGCCTGGCCTGCCAGAGCGATCCAGCGGAGCCGGATCAGGAGCGCCAGATTGCGCCGCCCCGTATCCTCGGAGAGCGCGCGGATCGCATCGCTAGGATCGGCGTTCTGGGACGAAGGAAGAGGCAGTTTCATCTTGGGTATCCAGCATGCAGGGGCGTGCGATCTCTCGCAAGGCGCCTATTCGGAACGTGGGGTGCTCTCGTCCAGCATAATGACTTTCTGTGCAAGGGCGAGCACTTGCGCGTGGTGGGTCACGATCAGCATCATCCGGCCTTCGGCCAGCTGCGCCAGTCCGCGCATGACCTGCGCCTGGGTCGCGCGGTCGAGCCCCTCGGTCGGCTCGTCCAGGAGCAGAAGCGGCGCATCCTGCAGCGCGGCCCGCGCCACCGACAGTCTGCGCGCCTGTCCGCCCGAAAGCCGCGCTCCGAGTTCGCCCAAACGGGTCTCGAGCCCCTCGGGCATCGCCTCGACCTCCGCCCGCAGCGCGGCCAGATCCAGCGCCTGCCACAGAGCGGCGTCATCGGCCCCGGGGGCGGCAAGGCGTAGGTTCTCGGCAATGGTGCCATTGAACAGATGGACAGTCTGGTCGACCACGGCGATCTGCGCCCGCAGATCACGGTCCGACAGATCCCGCAGATCGACGCCCGCAAGGGTGATCCGGCCAGCGCGCGGGTCCCAGAACCGCTGAACCAGATTGAGGATGGTGGTCTTGCCCGCGCCGCTCGGGCCGGTCAGCGCAAGACTTTCGCCCAAGTGCAGCGACAGGTTGAGATCGGTGAGAATATCGGGCCCGTCGCCATAGCCGAAACTGACGCGGTCAAGCGCCAGACCGGGCGTTTGCGGGGCTTTGGGGGCAGGGCTCGGGGCCACTTGCGGTGCACGGTCTGCCAGCTCGAAAATACGCCGTGCCGAGGCCATCGTGCTATCCCAGTTGGACACGGCGGCGGGCAGGCCTGCCACGGTTTCCATCGCGGCCATCACCGCCAGAACCAGCATTGCCATATCGGGCGCCGAAAGGCTCTGACCCTCGACCTGCGGGATCAGCAGCAGCAGCGCGCCCAGCACCATGATCTGCCCTGTCAGTGTGCCGAGCGCCATGAAAAGCGCCGCGATCCATGCCTGACGGCGCTGCGCCGCGACCATACGCGCGCTTGCGCGGGTCACGCGGGCGGCCTGACGGGCGACCGCACCAAAGACCTGAAGCTCGGCCAATCCCCGCGTCAGATCGGTGCTCTCGCTTTGCAGGGCCGCGCGGGCCTGTGTGATCTGGCCTCCGGTTTTGCGCACCAAGGCCCGCTGGATCAGCGGCAGGATCATTCCCGCGAGCGCCAGCCCGATCGCCACCAGCAGCGCCAGCGAGGCCGAATTGAGCCCCAGCCAGAGCACGATCAGCACCGAGGCCACCGCCGCCGAGATCACCGGCCCCAGAATCCGCAGATGGAAGTTCTCGAGCGCATCCACATCGCTGCGTATCCGCGCCAGAAGATCACCATGGCGCAGCCCGCGCAGGCCTGCAGGCGCCAGCGGCACCAATCGCGCGTAAAGCCATGGCCGTAGGCGGGCGATAAAGGAAAGCGTGGCCTCATGGGTCACCAGCCGCTCCAGATAGCGCGCCCCCGCCCGCAACAGCGCCAGCCCGCGGATGGCTGCGGCAGGCGTGAAGAATTCGAGCATCAGCTGCCCCAAACCCGCCAGCGCCATCGCGGTAATGAACCATCCCGACACCGCCATCAGCGCCACATTCGACAGCATGACCGTGACAGAGAGCACCACGCCAAGCGCGATCCGCCAGCCAAAAGGCCGGCACAGTTTGAGAAGACGCAGGAACTCACGCATGGGGCATCTCCTTGGTGGAGCCATGATAGGTGACGCGGCCCGCCTCCAGCATGATCACCCGATCGGCAAGTGCTGCACAGGTGGGGTCATGGGTGATGATGAGCCGCGCCGCATCGGGCGTGGCTGCCAATACGGCCTCCATCAGTGTCTGCGCGCCCGCAGCATCAAGGGCGGCGGTGGGCTCGTCGAGGATCAGGAGATCGGGCTCGGACAGAAGCGCCCGCGCCATGGCCACACGGCGGATCTGCCCGCCCGAAAGCCCCGCCCCGCCTTCGCCCAATACGGTTTTATATCCCGAAGTGCTGGCCGTAATGAAGTCATGCGCTTGCGCGATGCGGGCGCAGGCTTCGATTTTCGCCATACTGGCTGTCGGTTGGCCGAGTGCGATATTCTCGGCGATGGTGCCGGCAAAGAGACGCGGTGTCTGCGGCAGCCAGCCGGTGCCTTCCTGCAGCGTCTTCGGGTCGGTCTCGTGACCATCTAGCAGGATGTGCCCCGATTGCGGCGGTAGCTGGCCAAGGATCAGCCGTGCCAGCGTCGTCTTGCCCGCGCCCGAAGGGCCCATGATCGCCAGCGTGCGCCCGCGTTTGAGGGTGAAGGAGAGGGGCTCGATACTGTCACCCCCTTCATGGGTAAAGGCGAGCCCCTCGACCGAGAGTATCCGCCAGTTGCCTGCGGGATCCGGTGTTTCGGGGGCGGGCGCATCGGGGCCGATCAGCCCGATCATCGCCTCGGCGGCGCCGATGGCGGCCATGCGGGCGTGGTAATGCTGGCCCATCTCGCGCAGCGGGCGGAAGAATTCGGGCGCGATCAGCAGGGCAAAAAGCCCCGGAAGGAAGGTGATATCGCCATAATAGAGCCGGAAGCCCACATAGACGGCCACCATGGCCACGGCGATGGTCGAGAAGAACTCCAGCACCAGCGAGGACAGGAAGGCAAGGCGCAGCACCTTCATAGTGGCGCTGCGATAGCCTTCGGACATGGCGGCAACCAAGGCCGCCTCACGTTGGGCGGCCCCCAGCTGGCGCAGGGTCACCAGACCCGCGATCCGGTCGAACAGATGCGCGCCCATCACCATCAGGCGCTGCCATTGGCGGCGGTTGAGCGCCTCGGCGCCCTTGCCCACAACCACCATGAAGACCGGAATAATCGGCGCGGTGATGGCGAGAATGAGGGCCGTGACCCAATCAAACGGAATGACACAGACGAGCACCAGCGCGGGGATGAGTGCTGCGATCATGCGTTGGGGAAGGAAGGCTGCGAAATATTCCTGAACGGCTTCGACACCGTCGGAGACGAGCCCAGCAACTTCGCCCGAAGGGGGGAGGTCGTGGATGCGGGCCGCGCCGACACGCCCAAGGATCACCTCGCGCAGACGGGCACGGATCGCGGCGCCTGCCTCGAAGGCCAGCCCCTGCCGCAGCGTGTCGAAGGCGGCGCGCAGGATCATGGCCAGCACGAACAGGATGATCTGGGCGTGCATTCCGCCCAGACCGGTTTTATCGACTGTGACGCCCGCGATCATCGCAGCGACCGCATAGGCCTGCACGATGACCATCGCTCCCGACCCCAGAGCCGCGGCAATCGCCAGAGCGGCAGCCCGTTTGCCTGCCAGTCCGAAGCTTTTCAGCCAACGCTCGATGCGCTTTGCGGCTTCGCCATGGACGGGGCGCGGTGTGAGGGGGCGGGAGGATTGGGACATGCGTTACTCAGTGATGTTCATAGGCGACCAGTTTGGAGATCCGCGCACGGAACACCCAGATCTGGTACCAGTTATACATGACCATCACCGGAAGGAAGCCACCCATGGTCATGGTGAAGGTGATCAGCGAGACCTGCGGGCTGGCGCCCTCGCGGATGGTCCAGGTGCCCGGAACAAGCCATGGATGCAGCGTGATCAGCATGCCCAGACCCAAGATCAGCACAGCGCCGTTATACCACAGGATCGCGGCAAGGTCGCGGTCCTTGAGCGTGTCGCGACGGACCTGTTCGATGCACCACAGTGCCACAAGGCCGAAGATACCCCAGAGCCAGAAATGCGGGCCGAACCACGTCGAACGCGCCCAGTCGAAGATCGCCGCACTCCAGACCAGTGTAATCAGCACGGAGCCAATCGCCAGCCAGAAGATCGTTGCCGTCCAGCGGGCCGCGTCCTGACGGATGCGCTCGGTTTTCTCGAAGCGGGCGCGTACGAAAAGCACCCCCGACAGCGTCACCGCCACACAGGCCGCGATGCCGGTCCAGATCGAGAAGGCCGACACGAAGTCGAACGCGCCACCTGCGTAGTAGGGCAGCTTGCCCTCCTCATGCACCAGCGGGAAGCCCTGCAGCAGCGCACCCACGCTCATGCCGCCGAAGAAGGTGACGGTCAGCGAGGAGAGGCCAAACACCCAATCGGTGAAGCGCTGCCATTTTTCCGATGCCAGATGGCGGAATTCGATCGCCACGGCGCGCGACATCACGCCCCAGAGCACGAAGGCCATTGGCACCATCAGATAATGGAAGGCCGAGCCATAGACGAAGGGGAAGGTTCCGAAGAGAATGCCCCCCGCCACGATGAGCCAGGTCTCGTTGGCATCCCAGGTGCCGGCCATCGCCGCCATGATCGCGCCGCGTTCGTCATGGTCGCCCACGACAAGCCCGAAGATACCCGCGCCCAGATCCGCCCCATCGAGGATGATATAGAGGAGCATCGCCACGCCCAGACCAAGCCACCAGGCATTGGCCAGGAAATATTGCATGTCATCAAGTTGTGTCATCTGATTTTCCTATGGCTCAGACCGGACGGATATATTCGGGGTGATCGGCATGGCCTGCCGAGGAGGGCAGATCCAGCTCGCCCAGATGCTCGTCACCATCGCCCGCGACGGGGCTCGTGAGATCGGGCCCGTTGCGGCAGACCTTCAGAAGGAAGTAGATCGTGCCGAGAACGACGGCGGTTTCGAAGATCGCGAACCCGATCAGCCAGAAGGTCGCCAGACCGACCGAGAGTTTCGACATGCCGTCCTCGACGCGCATCATGCCATAGACGATCCACGGCTGACGGCCGATCTCGCGCGTCCACCAACCGGCGATCACGGCGATATAGGGCAGCACGACCATCCCGGTGCAGGCCATCAGGAACAGGCGGTTAGCCGAGGCCAGACCTTCGGTCATGCGGCCACGCCAGCTGAGCCAGCATCCCCAGAGCGCCACCAGAAGGATCGCCCCACCAATCGCGGCCATGGCGCGGAAGGTGTAGAAGGGCAGGATGACGGGCGGGCGTTCGTCTTCGGGGAAGGAGTTCAGACCCTCGACCGCGCCGTTCCAGGTTTTGGTTTCAATGAGTGAAAGCGCATGCGGGATCTTGATCGACCACGCAAGGCCGGTGTTGTCCTTATTGGGCCAGCCGATGACATTCCATGCGTTATTGACGTTGCCGTTTTCGTCATAGGTGTCGTATTGGCCTTCCATCGCGGCCAAGGCGGCTGGTTTGTGCTCGAGCACGTTCTCGCCCAGCACATCGCCCATATAGATCTGCACGGCGGCCACAGCGGCCAGAGCCACCAACGTATAGCGCAGCGGGCGCGCGAACAGTTGCACCTCGCGGCGTTTGAATACGAACCATGCACAGACCGCTACCACGAAGCATAGCGACAGCTCGACCGCTGCCAGCAGCATATGCGGGAAGGCGGCGAAGACATTGGGATTCAACAGTGCCTGCAGCCAGTTGGTGACCTGGAACATGCCGTTCTTGAACTCGACACCACTGGGTGTCTGCATCCAGCTATTGGCCACAAGGATCCACATCGCGGAAAGGGTCGAGGACAGTGCCACGTTGAAAGTGGCAAAGAGGTGCATCTTGCGGCTGATCTTGCCCCAGCCGAAGATCATCAGGCCGATGAAGCCCGCCTCATACATGAAGGCGGTGATGGTCTCGTAGCCCAGCACCTGCCCGAAGAACGGGCCAGCGGCTTGGCTGAACGGCCCGTAGAGAATGCCGAAGGCCATTTCCATGGTTACGCCGGTGGCCACGCCCGCACCGAAATTCACGATAAAAAGTTTTTCGAAGAACCGGCACAGACGGTACCAGCGTTCATCATTGGTGCGGAACCACGCGAGTTCGAAACCGAACAGGATGATCGCAAGGCCGATTGTGAGCGGGGGGAAGAGGATGTGCACCGAGGAGATCAGGCCGAAATCAATCCGCGAGATCAGGATGCTAAGTGGATCTGGTTGCATCGCAATGCCTTTTGCTGAGGCAGCGCATAGATGGTCCGGAAGATCCGAGGGGAGGACGGGTGTCTGGAACAGCGCTGCATTTGCTGACGCGGTGGGGTGTAAACCTACATCTGACATTCCGGCATTGGACAAATTGTCCAACCCGGATACATCTTTCCACGGGAGGAGTTTTAAAAAAATATAATATATATTACAATTATTTATGGGATATGATGCGTGGCGAGTAGAGATCACGGGGGGTCACGCCGGTGGACGGGGATGTGCAGCGGCCGCGCCGATTCTCCTGCGGGGTGCCGCGGGTCAGGGGACCACGCGGCAACAGGCGTCATCAAGGAGGATCACTTCCGCCATCGCCATGCCCGCTGCAAGATCGGGGCGGGGCAGGCGCATGGCATCGCGCGGCACGAGGGCTGCCATCTCATAGGCGGTCTCGGGAGAGAGGCCCATATGGTGCACGGCATTGTAAAGGCAATGCGCCAGATCGGTATGCGCGCCTGCAAGCGCCCCTTCGGCATTGACCAGCGCGCCGTTTTCCAGATGGATCGTCTGGCCGTAGAGCTCAAAATGCTCCGGCCCGCCGATGGTCGCCATTGCATCGGAGATCATGAACATCCGCCCCGTTTCGGGCCGCGCACGGCAGGCGATCGCGGCCATGGTGTAATCGACATGATGCCCGTCGAGGATGATGCCCGCATAGGCGTCCGAGGCGATCGCTGCGCCCAAGAGGTTCGGGCTACGCGAGCCCATGGCGGGCATGGCGTTGTAAAGATGGGTAAAGCAGCGCAGACCCGCCGCGAGGACAGCCTGCGTCCGTGCCGCATCGGCCATCGTATGCCCGCCTGACACCACTACGCCCATCTCGGCCAGTTCCGCAATCACCGACAGATCCACGCATTCGGGGGCAAGCGTCAGCATCACCGGAATGCCTTTTGCGCGCAGGCGCCGCAGATCCGTCATTGTCCGCTCGTCGAAGGGTCGGATGAACCCTGCCTGATGGGTGCCGCGCTTGGCGGGGTTGATATGCGGGCCCTCGATATGGAGCCCGATAAACCCGTCCATCCCGAAGGCTTCGATCGCGGCATCGGTGGCGCGGGTCAGGCGCTCGGGTTCGCAGGTGATGAGTGTAGGCATGGCCCAGCCGGTGCCACGGGCGCGCAGCGTGTCGATGATGGTCGCGATCCCCGAGGCATCGGGTTGCGAGTTCAACATCACTCCGCCCGCGCCATTGACCTGCAGATCGGTCAGGGCAGGGCCGGCAAAGGCAACCTCCAGATCGCCGCGCGCGCCCGCGGCCGTGCGCCAGCCGAGGAGCCGCCCGTTTTCCACCTCCAGCCGTAGCGGCCCGCAGAACTGTCCCGCAACCCAGCCACGCTTGGCGATGATGATCATGACGCTATCCTCTTGCCGCTTGCTGCACGGCCAGAATGGCGGCGCCGCGTGCGCCCGAACTATCCCCATGGGCGGCCAGCCGCAAGACGGGCAGGGCCATCGGGCCCAGTCTGCGCGTGGCAAAGGCGCGCGTCAGATGGCGGGTGACATCGGGCAGCTGCGACAGTCCGCCGCCAAGGATGATGCAATCGGGATCAAGGGTGATTTGCAGGGTCAGGAGCAGCTCTGCCATCAGCTCGGCCCAGATCTGGAGCACGCTCTGCGCGGCCGGATCGCCCGCCTCCGCCGCCTGCCCGAGATCCTTCGGCGTGATCGGGTGGCCGAGTTTGAGCCGGCAGATCTCGCTGAGGCCGGGGCCGGAGAGATAGGTCTCGAAACAGCCTTTCTTGCCGCAGCCGCAGGAGCGCAGGGGCAGATCGACCCGCGCCAGCAGATGGGCCGGGATCCCGAGATGCCCCGCTTCGATCCCCGCGATGTTGCGCCGGTAGGGGGGCGCGCCGCCGAGCACATGGCCCGCGCCAATCCCCGTGCCCATGATGAGCCCCAGAACCGATTGCGCCCCGAGACCCGCGCCGCCATGCGCCTCGGACAGGGCGAAAGCCTGCCCGTCATTGATCAGCGGTAGCGCGCGCCCGAAGGTCCGTGTGAGCGCGGCAGGCAGGTCCACACCGGTGATCGGGATATTGGCGGCCATCGCCTCGCCCGTCTCGCCATTGATGATGCCCGGGAGGCCGATGCCGATGGGCAGCTTGCCCCCGCGCCCCGATTGCGCCTCGAGCCAGTGGATCTGCTTGGCGAGCGCGCGCAGAAAGCTGTCGAAACTGCCGCGCGGGGTCGGGATGCGCAGACTGTCGATGCTCTGGTAGCCCGGACCGAAGAGACGGGCCTCGATCTTGGTGCCGCCCAGATCGATTCCGCCTGAAATTGCCGCAAGATCGGTCATAGGGCTCCTCCGTGTTTGCACTTGCAGAATAGCTGTAACGGCATTTGATCGCCAGTGCCGGAATTTACTTCACATTCCGCAAGGGCATGCGTTATACGCGCCTGCATCAGCAGGTCTTCATCGGATAATCCGGCCAAAGGGTGGCAGGAACCCGCGCAATCCGTAGCGTCAAGCTTCACAGACCCCTGTCCATAGTGTCATGAGGGGGACAAACATCAATATGGGCGATATCCGAGTCGAAGCTCTAAAATCACGCCCTGATAAATGAGGAGCAGTTTCGTCGTGGCGAAAGACGATATCCGTAGCCGGGCCGAGGGGTCCGCAGCACAGGCCGTAGCGCAGGCACGGCCCTTCCATTTCCGCGGCAGGTTCCTGACCGCGATTGCGCTGCGTATGGAATCCGATACGCCGGACGAGGCTTTTTATGCCGCCCTTGACCAGCAGCTCGAGAAAACGCCGCAGCTTCTGGTCGGCTCGCCCATGGTGATCGATTTCGCCGATGTACCGGGCTTTGCCAACCCCACCGATATTCAAGACCTCGTGCGCCACATGCGGGCGCGCAACCTGTCGGTCTTCGGGGTGCAGAATGCCAGCAAGGTGCAGCTCGACACCGCAGACCAGCTTGGCCTGATTCCCGTGATCTCGGGGCGCGACGGCCCCGTGCACGAGCCGCGCAAGCCGCTCAACCCCAAGGGTCGCAACGGCGCCCACCAGCTGGGCAGGAATGCCACCGCCGAGGAGCCTGCCGAGCAACAGGCGGAGGCCGAGGCCGAACAGCGCAGCAGTGGCGCGCAGACCATGACCATCCGCAATCCCGTCCGTTCGGGCCAGCAGATCGTGGCCGAACATGGCGACCTGATCGTGCTGGGATCGGTCGCCTCGGGCGCCGAGCTGGTGGCGGCGGGCAATATCCACGTCTATGGCGCGCTGCGCGGACGTGCGATGGCAGGGGTGTTCGGCGACGAGAGCTGCCGGATCTTCTGCCGCGATCTGGATGCCGAACTTCTGGCCGTGGCGGGCCTATACCGTACCAGTGAAACCATCGGAGACGACCTGCGCCATCGTGCTGTGCAGGCATGGCTCGAAGATGACAGACTTTGCATGGAGAGCTTTGCATGAGCACCCAAACCACAGATAAGGCCAAGGAAGAGCTGAAGGAAAAGCCGCCGCTCGGTCGGGTGATCGTCATCACCTCCGGTAAGGGGGGCGTCGGCAAGACGACCTCCGCTGCGGCGATTTCGGCAGGGCTTGCCAAGCGCGGTCACAAGACCGTCGTCATCGATTTCGATGTGGGCCTGCGCAACCTCGATATGATCATGGGCTGCGAACGCCGTGTGGTCTTCGATTTCATCAACGTCATTCAGGGCGATGCGCGCCTGAAACAGGCGCTGATCAAAGACAAGCGCGTCGAGACGCTGCAGATCCTGCCGACCTCGCAGACCCGCGACAAGGATGCGCTGACGCAAGAAGGCGTCGAGGCGGTTCTCAACGAGCTGAAGCAGGAATTCGACTATATCGTCTGCGACAGCCCCGCAGGGATCGAGCGCGGTGCGCAGCTGGCGATGTATTTCGCTGATGAAGCCGTGGTCGTGACCAACCCCGAAGTGTCCTCGGTGCGCGATAGTGACCGCGTTCTGGGCCTTCTGGCGTCGAAGACCCAGCGGGCCGAGAAAGATGGCACCGGCGTGAAGGCGCAGGTGCTGCTGACCCGTCATGATCAGGCCCGGATCGACAAGGGCGAGATGATGACCGTGGAAGACGTGCTGGAGATCCTGGCCGTGCCGCTTCTGGGGATCGTGCCCGAAAGCCCTGCCGTCCTGCGCGCCTCGAATGTGGGCACGCCGGTGACGCTGGATGATCCGTCCTCGGCAGGCCGTGCCTATGAGGATGCCGTGGCGCGCCTGCTGGGCGAGAAGGTCGAAATGAAAATCGAAGGAGAGAAGAAACCGGGTCTGTTGGGCCGTATCTTCGGACGGACGGCATGAGCTTATTCGGATTCTCTCTCAAACCCCGCAAGAAGCAGACCGCCAATGCTGCCAAGGAGCGCCTGCAGATCTTGCTGGCGCATGAACGCGGCAGCAATTCCTCGGGCGGGGATTATCTGCCCCAGCTGCAACGCGACATCATTGCGGTGATCCGCAAATATGTCGAAGTGGCCGATGAGGAAGTCGATATCCGCATGGAACGCGGTGACGATATCGAGAGCCTCGAGATCAATATCGAGATGCCCTCGAAACCTGCCAAAGCGGCAAAAGCCTGACACCGGACCGGGGCCAATGGTCCCGGTTTCCATTTGGACCGCCAAGTTTCTGGGCAAAGGCCGGTTTTTCGGGCGGTTTTTGCGGCTAGGGCTTGCGCGGGCGGCACCTGCTATCCTAACCGGAGACAGAGACCGGAAAGGAAGGCTTTCTTGCGGCACCAGTTCATCGCGCCCGAGCGCCGCGACTACAACCAATGGGCGGCCAACGAGACGCTGGAGGATTTCGCGCTGCGCTTCACCGCGCGCAGGGCGCGGCTGACACCGTCCCGCGTGGCCCATACCGCTGTCGGAGCACTGGCCTTTCTGGCCTGCGAGGCCATCGGCGGCTCGCTGACGCTGGCGCATGGCACACGCGATACGCTGGCAGCCATCGGCGGGTTGATCGTGCTGGCCCTGCTGATCGGTTGGCCGATTACCCGCAATGCGGCGCGCTCGGGGCTCGATATCGACCTGCTCACGCGGGGGGCAGGCTTTGGCTATATCGGCTCGACCATCACCTCTCTGGTCTATGCGTCTTTCACCTTTGTGCTCTTTGCCATCGAGGCCTCGATCATGTCGGTGGCGCTCAATCTGGCGCTCGGGGTGCCGCTCTGGCTGGGGCATCTGGTCTCGGCGCTGGTGGTGCTGCCGATTGCGGCTTTCGGGATCCGAAGGATCTCCAAAATGCAACGGCTGAGCCAGCCGGTTTGGCTGGTGTTCCAGATCGCGCCGCTCCTCGTGCTTCTCATGGCAGGCCAGGGCGGAACCGCGCCCGGTGCGGGCGCATGGCTGGGCTTTGGCGGGTCTGCCTCGGGATTCGATCTGATCCAGATCGGGGCAGGGATCTCTCTGTTGCTGTCGCTCCTGCCGCAGATCGGCGAACAGGTCGACTATCTGCGCTTCCTGCCCGAACGCGATGGCTGGCGCAGGCGTCTGGCGCTGGGGCTTGCAGGGCCCGGCTGGGTGCTGATCGCGGGCGCCAAGATCGCGCTCGGCTCGTGGCTGACGGTCATGGCGATCCGCGCGGGTGTCCCGCCCGATCTGGCCGCCCAGCCTGCTGTGGCCTTCGATCTGGCCTTCCGCACCGTCTTCGGAAATCCGCTGATCGCGCTGGTTGTGATGGGGGTTTTCGTCTGTGTCGCGCAGGTAAAGATCAATGTGACCAATGCCTATGCGGGCTCTATCGCTTGGTCGAATTTCTTCTCGCGCCTTACCCATAACCATCCGGGTCGTGTGGTCTGGCTGGTCTTTAACACCGCCCTTGCGCTGATGCTCATGGAATTGGGCGTGTTCGGGGCGCTCGAGAGCATCCTCGATCTCTACGGTATTCTGGCGGTGGGCTGGCTCGGGGCCGTGGCGGGCGATCTGGCGATTGCCAAGCCGCTGGGGCTCTCACCAAAGCTGATCGAGTTCAAGCGCGCCCATCTTTACGACATCAATCCCGTAGGCTGCGGGGCAATGGCGCTGTCGGTGCTGGTCTCGATCCTGTGTCTGACGGGGCTCGCGGGCGAGATGGCGCAGGCCTTCTGTGTGCCGGTCGGGCTGCTGGTCGCGTTTCTGGCCGCGCCCTGTCTGGCCTATGCCACGGGCGGGCGGTTCTATATCGCGCGCCAGTCGCAGACGCCTGCCGATGCGGAGGGGCTGTGCCAATGCGGCATCTGCGCCAACCGCTTCGATCCCGAGGACATGGCCCAATGTCCGGCTTACGGCGTGCCGATCTGCTCGCTGTGCTGCTCGCTCGAGGGGCGCTGCCGCGATCTGTGCAAGCCCGATGCACGGCTCTCGCAGCAGATCCGCACCCTGTCGCAGCGGTTGTTGCCCGCACGTCTCTCGGCGCGCAGGCGGGCGCGGATCGGGCAGGTGGCGGGGCTGGGGCTGGTCTTCATCCTGACCATGGCGGGGCTTCTGGGAGCCGTGCGCCATCAGGTGACCCGCGATATGGAAGAGATCCCCGCACAGGCCGTGGGCACCGCCTTCTGGGTCATCTTCGTGGCGCTGGCGATCCTGTCGGGGCTGATGGCGTGGTTCTTCGTGCTGGCCCATGAGAACCGCCGGCAGGTCGAGGATGAATTCGAGCGTCAGGCCGAGGATCTGCGCCGCGAGGTCTCGGCCCGCGAGGAGGCCGAGGCCGAGGCGCGCAAGGCCCGCGAGGTGGCCGAGGCCGCGAACTTTGCCAAATCGCGGTTTCTTACGGGGCTGAGCCACGAGATCCGCTCGCCGCTCAACGCGATCTACGGCTATGCCCAGCTGATGGAGCGCGATATCTCGGCCGCGCCTTCGGCGGTGGGCGTGATCCGCCGTTCGGCCGAGCATCTGGGCGATCTGGTGGACGGGTTGCAGGATATTTCCCGTGTCGAGAGCGGCACGCTCGTGCTGGCGCGCGACCGCGTGGCGCTTCCCGAGCTGCTGGACCAGCTGGCCGAGATCTTCCGTTTCCAGGCCGAGGCGAAGGGGCTCGAGTTTGTCTATGACCGCCAGGGCTGGCTGCCGCGACAGGTTCTGGTGGACCGCAAGCGGCTGCGACAGGTGCTGATCAATCTGCTCTCCAATGCGGTGAAATTCACCGAAGCCGGGCAAGTGGGGATGCGCCTGCGCTATCGCAGCCATATCCTCGAGGTCGAGGTGTTCGATACCGGCATGGGGATCGCGCCCGAGGATCTTGGCCGTATCTTCGATCCGTTCGATCGCGGCACCCGTGCCGATCTGGTGCCGGGCACGGGGCTGGGCCTCACGATCACCAAGCTTCTTGTCGAGATCATGGGCGGACAGTTGCGCGTCGAAAGTGCGCCAGCCGAGGGCACGCGCATGTTCCTGCAGCTGCTGATGTTCGAGGCATCGGGCGGACCACAGGGGCAGGCGCAGGCTATTGCGGGCTATGAGGGACCACGCAAACGGCTTTTGCTGGTCGATGACGATGCCGATCATCTGGCCCTCCTGCGCCGCATCCTTGCGCCTTTGGGCTTTCAGGTCGTGGTGGCGCAGAACGGGACCGAGGCGTTGCGCCTTGCGCCCTCGCTGCGCCCCGATCTGGCGCTTCTCGACATCACCATGCCGGTCATGACGGGCTGGGAGCTTGCCGGAAAGTTGCGGGCGCTCTCGTCAGAGATGAGGATCGTGATGCTGTCGGGTAATGCTCATGACAGCCATGCCGAGGGCGCGGGGGTGCATAACGCCTTCCTGCCCAAACCGGTCGATCTCGATGCAGTCGTGGCCGAGATCGGGCGTCTTCTGGACCTTCGCTGGCGTGAGGCGCAACCCGCCCGCCCGCCTGCGGCGCAGGTAAAAATCCCGCGCGAGATGCTCGAACGCTTGCTGGCGGCTGCGGAGATCGGTCACCGGCGCGGGGTTCTGGATATTCTGGAGGGCCGCCCGGCTGGATCGGTGGCGCATTGGATGCAGCTGGCGCAGGGGTTCGAGCTGCCACGGCTGGCACAGGAGCTGCGGGCTCTGCTGGAGGAGATAGGCGATGAGTGAGGATATCGTCCTGATCGTGGATGACACACCGCAGACACTGGGGCTTCTGACCGACACGCTGGAGCGTGAGGGGATGACGGTGCTGGTCGCGACCTCCGGTCAGGCGGCGCTGGACCTTTTGGCCAAGATCGCGCCGCATGTGATCTTGATGGATGCAGTGATGCCGGGTCTTGACGGGTTCACCACCACGCGGACCATCAAGCAGACACCGGGACGCGAGAATATCCCCGTCATCTTCATGACCGGACTGTCAGATACCGAACATGTGGTGGCGGGATTGGCGGCGGGCGGGGTCGATTATGTCACAAAGCCGATAAAGCTGGAGGAGCTGATCGCTCGTATCCGCGTGCATCTGTCCAACGCGCGTCTGGCCGAAGGCGCGCGGGCGGCGCTGGATGCCACGGGCCGGTCGTTGATGGCGATTGATGCGGGCGGGCGGATCTTGTGGACCACGCCACGCGCCGAGGAGCTCTTGGGTGGCCTGTTCCACGGCGGGCAGTTGATGCTGACCGATGCGTTGGTGGGGCAGCTTCTGTCACTGACCCGTCAGGCAGGAACGAGTGCGGTGGTGCCTCTGGGCGAGGCGGAGATCGGGTTCCATTATCTCAATCCGGTGCGCGAGGGCGAATATCTGTTCCGCGTGACCGAAGACCGTCCGGGTCTGCGCGAGGAGATCCTGCGCGATCGGTTTCCGCTGACCCAGCGCGAGGCGGAGGTGCTTGTCTGGGTCGCCGCAGGAAAATCCAATCAGGACATTGCCGACATTCTGGGGAATTCGGTCGCCACCGTCAAAAAGCACCTGTTGCAGATCTATGCCAAATTATCCGTGGAAAATCGGGCCACTGCCGCGGCAATGGCGGTGCAGGTGCTGGCCGAGCAGGGATAGGCCGCTCGGCCAAATTGTCACAAATCACACATTGACCAGATGCGCGACTTCGGCGGCGGTATCCTCTGCCGTGCGTCCCTGACGGACCTGCCGCCCACGTTGCAGCACGCAATACTCATCGGCAAAGGACCATGCGAAATCGAGATATTGCTCGACGATGATGATGGTCACCCCCAGCTCGCTGCGCACGCGGCGCAGGGCCTCCTCGATCTGCTGGACCACATTGGGCTGGATGCCTTCAGTGGGCTCGTCGAGCAGCAGGAGTTTCGGCTGGCCACAGAGCGCCCGACCGATCGCCAGCTGCTGTTGCTCGCCGCCAGATAGAACTCCCGCCTTACGATGGCGGATCTGGTCGAGCTTGGGGAAGAGATCGAAGATATGATCGGGGATGCCCCGGCCAATCAGCCCCTTGCCGCGCCCCGCCAGGGCCGAGAGCCCGGAGAGCAGGTTTTCCTCTACGCTCAGATGCGGGAAAACATGGCGGCCCTGCGGCACAAAGCCGATGCCCGCGCGCGAGCGCTCATGCGGTTTGGTCGAGGTGACATCCGCCCCGTCCAGAGTGATGCGGCCCCTAGTGGCTTTCTGAACGCCCATGATGGTGCGCAAAAGGGTGGTCTTGCCTACGCCATTGCGCCCGATCAGGGCGAGCGCACCGCCGCGCTCTACATCAAGGTCGATATCGAACAGCACGGGGCTCTGGCCGTAACCTGCGCCGACGCGCTCCATTTTCAACAGGCTGTCCATGGGCTTACTCCTTTGCGCGGCCAAGATAGACGGCAGCGACCTCGGCATCGGCACGCACCTCGGCGACCGAGCCCTGTTTGAGGAATTTGCCCTGATGCATCACGGTGACCTTGGCGCCAAGTTCCTCGACAAAGGCCATATCATGGTCGATCACCAGCACCGCATGATCGCCCAGAAGCGAATGGATGAGCTTGGCCGTCTTCGAGGTCTCGTTGGGGCCCATGCCGGCGGTGGGCTCGTCGAGCAGAAGCAGCTCGGCTCCCGTGGCCACCACCATCCCGATCTCGAGCCATTGCTTCTCGCCATGGGCCAGATCGCGGGCATAGGTATCTGCCCTGTCGGTCAGGCCGATCTTCTCCAGCAGATCATCAACCTGCCGGGCCTCCTCGCGCTTGGCGCCATGGCCGAAGCCTTTCCACCAGCGGCGATCCTTGCGCGCCGAGACGAGCAGGTTGTCGCGCACGGTGAGCGAGGGCAGCACCCCCGGTGTCTGGAATTTACGGCAGATGCCACGGCGGACGATTTCGAATTCGGGCAGGTTGGTGATATTGGCGCCGTTGAAGGTCACCGTTCCCGAGGCCGATTGAACCCGCCCGATGATCGTGTCGCAGAGCGTGGATTTGCCCGCACCATTGGGGCCGATCAGCACCCGCAGCTGGCCGCGTTCGAGCGTCATCGAGAAATTGTCGATGGCTTTGAACCCGTCGAAATCCACTGTGATACCATCGAGTTTCAGGATATAGGGATCGGGGGTTACGGGGGTATAGGCGTTCATTTCGGCTCCTCCACGAGGTCCGCTTCGGGGGTGCGGCGGTTACGGGATTTCTCGATCAGCTCTTCGATCAGACCGGCGATACCATTGGGCAGGAACATGACCGTCAGGATGAAGACGAGGCCCAGCACATAGAGCCACGCTTCCGGCATGGCCGAGGAGATCACGTCCTTGGCAAGGTTGACCACCAGTGCGCCAAGGACTGCGCCCCAGAGGCTGTGGCGGCCACCGACCGCGACCCAGACCACCATCTCGATCGAAGGCACCACGCCTACGAATGCGGGCGAGACCACACCGGCATGGAGCGTAAAGAGTGCCCCTGCAATCGATGCGAACATGCCTGCGAATGCGAAGGCCACGACCTTGTAGGGGGTTGTGTTATAGCCCAAGAAGCGCACGCGGTTCTCGCCATCGCGGGTGGCGCGCAAAAGCGTGCCGTAGCGCGAGCCGGTCAGCCATTTGGTAAAGGCGAAGACTACGACCAGAAGCGCCAGCGTGACGAAATAGAGGATGCGGTTGGCCTCCGGAGTGCCCAGTTGCAAGCCGAAGATCTCGGTGAAGCCGGTGAGCCCGTTATAGCCGCCTGTCGTGCTTTGCTGGCTGGTCAGCAGCGTGGCAAAGGTCAGCGCCACGGCCTGTGTGATGAGGGCGAAATAGACCCCCACGATGCGGCGGCGGAAGACGAGCCACGAGAAGAGGGCCGCGAAAGCCGTCGGGATTACGATGATGGCGGCGATGGCAAAGGCGGGGTTGGCAAAGGGCACCCACCACCAGGGAAGCTCCATCACGCCCGACCATTCCATGAAATCGGGCAGGCTGCCCGCGGGCAGCGAGGCCAGTTTCATATACATGGCGATGGAATAGCCGCCCAGTCCGAAGAATACGCCTTGTCCGAGCGTGAGGATACCGGCCTCGCCCCAGATCAGCACGATGCCGATGGCAAGGATGCCCATGGCGAGGAAACGGCCCAGCAGATTGAGGTCGTAGGACGACACGAAGGAGGGAGCGAGAACGGCCAGTGCCAGCACGGCGATCCAGCCATAGCGGTGAATTGCAGTCATATCAGTCCTCCAGAGCGCGCGAGCGGGTGGCCACCACGCCTTGCGGGCGGAATTGCAGGAAGATGATCACGGACAGCAGCATCAGCACTTGGCTCATCGAGACATCGAGGAAGATCTGGCTGATCGCCGAGACGAGGCCGAGGATAATGGCGGCAATCGTTGTGCCCACCATCGAGCCAAGCCCGCCCATGACCACCACGAGGAAAGCGGGGATGATATAGCTCTGGCCGACCGAGGGGGTGACGGGTCCGAGAAGCGAGAGCACCACGCCCGCAAGCCCCGCGATGCCCGTGCCGAGGCAGAAGACGGCCAGATCGACGCGGCGGACATTGATGCCCGAGGCGCTTGCCATCATGCGGTCCTGATTGACCGCGCGGACCAGAAGACCCAGCCGGGTGCGCGCGATGAGAAGTCCCAGCGCCACCAGCACCAGAACCGCCACCAGAAGGATGAAGATCCGGGTCGAGGGGAAATAGACACCTGCCAGCATGAAGCCGGTATTGAGCCAGTCGGGCGCGGTGACCCCCACTCCGATGGGGCCGAAGATCGAGCGCGCCGCCTGTTGCAGGATGAGGCTGACCCCCCATGTGGCCAGAAGCGTATCAAGCGGGCGCGCCGAGAGTTTGCGCACCACGGTCAGCTCCATGATGCCGCCCAGAAGTGCCGCGCCGAGGAAGGCCACCGGCATCGCGACGAGGATCGCCAGCGGACCCGGCACGACCAGATAGGTGAGATAGGCCAGATAGCCGCCCAGCATCAGCATCTCGCCATGCGCCATATTGATCACCCGCATCAGCCCGAAGCTGAGCGCGAGACCGAGAGCGGCGAGAACAAAGAGCGAGGCAACACTGAAACCGTTGAAGATCTGCCCGACAACAAGTGCGGTGTCCAACATGGGTTTTCTCCTTCGCGGGAAAGAAATCGGCCCCCGGTGCGATCCGGGGGCCAGTCGGGGGATCAGTTGGTTGCGCTCAGGTCGCAGGATTTGCCCGGGAAGGTGAGAGCATCATAGGGCTCGGGGGTGATTTCACCTTCGGATTTCCAGACGATGTCGAATTTGCCGTTCTCGTCGAGCTTGCCGACATAGGCGGTCTGGGTCAGCGACTGGTTGGGCGCGAAGGCCACATCGCCCATAGGCGTTGCCACATCGAGGTCGACAGCGGCTTTGCGCACAGCATCGGTCTCGAAGCTGCCGGCCTTTTCAACGGCTGCTTTCCAGGCATAGACATCAAGATAGCCATGCAGCATCGGATCGGTGATCGCGGCATCGGCGCCATATTTCGCGCGGTAGGCTTCGACGAATTTCGCGTTCGCATCGCCCGGCAGGGTCTCGAAATAGTTCCATGCGGCATAGGAACCTGCCACCAGCGAGGTGCCCATTGCTTGCGCTTCCTGCTCGGCGATCGAGAAGCTCATGACCGGCGTATCTTCCAGCGTGATGCCCGAGGCGGCGAGCTGTTTGAAGAAGGACACGTTTGAATCGCCATTGAGCGTGTTGAGGATGATATCGGGCTTGGCCGCGCGGATCTTGGCGACCACAGCGGAGAAATCGGTGCCGCCGAGGGGCACATATTCCTCGCCCGCCATGGTCAGGCCGTCTTTCTCGATATGTTTCTTCACGATCAGGTTGGCCGTGCGCGGGAAGACGTAATCCGAACCGACGAGGAAGAAGCTCTTGTCGCCTTCGGCCTTGGCCCATTCATAGGCGGGCAGGATCTGCTGGTTGGGCTGGGCGCCCGAATACATGATATTGGCCGAGCATTCGTTACCCTCGAACTGGACCGGATACCACAGCAGGTTATCGGTGCGCTCGAAGACCGGCAGCATCGCCTTGCGCGAGGCCGAGGTCCAGCCGCCGAAAACGGTGACGACATCGTCATTCTCGATCAGCTTGGTGGCTTTCTGCGCGAAGATCGCGGGGTCGGAGGCGCCATCCTCGACAACCGCCTTGATCTGGTGGCCCATCACGCCGCCTGCGGCATTGATCTCGTCAATCGCCATGACTTCGGCGTTTTTCACGGTGACTTCCGAGATTGCCATCGTGCCCGAGAGCGATTGCAGAACACCGACATTCACGGTGTCTTCGGCCAGCGCGCCATGGGCGGAGGCGGCGCCGAAGGCCAGAGCCGCGATGGTCAGATTGGTCTTTTTCATAGTTCATCCCCGTTGTTGATGGTGCCGCGTTTTTGGAAGGGGCGGCGTGGGGAGGACGATGACGCGATCGCGCGCAAAGGCATATGCACCAAAGGGAGTATGGCGGTCAGGCGCGCAGGGTGCTTGCCGCTGTGTCCGCCCGCAAAGATGCATGACCGGTTTTCCTTATTTGCAAGGGGAAAACCGGCGCGGCCGCGCTATTTTCAGACGGGGAGGGTTGTGAAAGGGTAATCAGTGCTGGCGGAATATATTCTCTCGAAAGTCGATGGTCTTGTGCGCAGGACCTTGCACCCCCGTCCTTCGCGTGAGGCGCGCCGTCATGCGTCACAGGGGCTTATGCCGCGGCGCGGGCGGCTCGACGAGGCCGTCGACCCGCTCGAGCAGGCCTGTGCCCGGGTGGTGCTGGCGATGCCCGCCGAGGAACGGCGCGTGCTGGAGTTGACCTATGGTCTGACCGGCCATCTGCCCATCAGGCCGCACCGGGCCGCCGATATGCTTGGCTGGGGACTGGCACAGACCATGACCATCGGCGAGGGCGCGATCTTGCGGTTGCGCAATTCGGCCAGCGGTCAGGCGGCCTTCGGCGCGCTTCTGGCGGCGCTACATTTGCGACTTCTGGACGCCGCCGAGAGGATCTACGACCTGCGGATGGAAAACGCGCCGCGTGCCGAGAGGGATATGGTCCTCAAGCGGTTCTGGTGTGAGCTGAGCCCTGTCGAGCGGCTCTGCCTGCGGGGGTTCGGCGAGGGTGAAGTGGCCGAGATGCGGGTGGCGCTGGAGGCACGCGCGGACGGCCGGATCTGAAATCGGGGCTTATGCGGTCTCGCGGGCGACCAGCTCGCCCAGAAACATCCGGCTTTGCATCGGTTCCTGCGCCTCGAGCACCTCGACGAGATAGGCGGCCATCTCGGCCAGTGGCTGGCGATAGGTGGTCAGCCGGTAATTGGCGCCTGCCGCCTGCGGCACATCGTCGAAGCCGATCACCGCGATATCCTCGGGCACGCGCAGTTTCAGGTCGTGCCGGATGGCATCAATCGCCCCCAAAGCAAGCGCGTCATTCTCGCAGACGATGACATCGGGCAAGGCCTCCGCCGCCCGTCCGCGCAGGCTCTCGCGGATCAGCGATTCGGCTTTTTGCGAATCATAGGCGCCGATCCATGCGGTTTCGGGCGTATGCCCGTGGGTCTGCCCCCAATACTCCATGAAGGTCTCCTTGCGCAGCAGATGCGCCGAGAACGTGCGCGGCCCTGCCAGATAGAACGGCCTGCGGAAGCCCTTGCGCGTGACATATTCGGCGATGCATCGGGTCGCGGCCTGATCATCCACCGCGATCGAGATCACGCCCTCGACCTGCGAGGTTCGCGCGAAGACGATCAGCTTGGGCTGGCGCCCGCCCTGATGGACCTGATCGAGGATCTCGTCGCTGAACTGGATGCCGATCAGGATCGTCGCATCGACGCGGCGCTGGCTGGCATGGCGCAAGGCCGGCGCAGTATCATCGGTATCGAGCGTGTTCACCAGCAAGATATCCCACCCGCCCTGACGCAGCGCGCGGGTCAGATGCTCCAGCATTACCAGTTTGTGGGGATTGGCAAAATCGTCGATCAGAAGCGCAACCAGATTGGAGCGCGCCGAGACGGAGCGCGCCGAGGCCAGACCTGCTGCACGCAGATCGGGGATATAGCCCAGATCGGCTGCGGCCTGCATCACCTTCTCGCGGGCTTTGGCGGAAATCGAGGCATCTTTGCGGAAGGCACGATTGACCGTCCAGCGCGAGACACCCGCTGCGCGGGCCACGTCATCGGCGGTCACATAGCTGCCGTAAGCGGTGCTGGCCTCTGGGGTCGTCGGGACGTCGTTACTCATGCTCTGGTCCTTGTTACGCGATCGGGCAGCGTGGCTGTCCGGTCACCGTTTCTATAGCGCCTCTTGGACGGCAGCTCCACTCTACAGAGTAACTGTCGGCTGGCTCATAAATTTTGCACACGAGAGCAAATTTAGCTTGCACACGCGAGCAAAGGAAGTCTTAATATCCCCATCGCGGCCTTGAGGAGGGCGGCAACAGGGAGGGATAAATGCTGAAAGTTGGGCTTTTGGGCGCCGGCCGGATCGGTCAGGTGCATGCTGTGAACATTGCCGGAAACCCGCGCTCGACGCTGGTGGCGGTCTCGGATGTCTACCGTCCGGGGGCCGAGGCGCTGGCCGAGAAATTCGGGGCCGAGGCGCGCACCACCGAGGAGATCCTCGCTGATCCGGCGATCGATGCGGTGCTGGTGGCGACCTCGACCGATACCCACTCGGATCTGATCGAGCAGGCCACGGCGGCCGGCAAGGCGGTGCTCTGCGAGAAGCCGGTCGATCTGTCACTGTCGCGGGCCAAAGCCTGTCTGGCGCAGGCATCGATGACGGGCCGTCCGGTGATGATGGGCTTCAACCGTCGCTTCGATCCGAATTTCGCGACGCTGAAGGCTTCGGTGCAGCGCGGCGAGATCGGCAAGCCCGAGCTGTTGTCGATCACCTCCTTCGATCCCGCACCGCCTCCGGTGTCCTATATCAAGGTCTCGGGCGGGCTGTTCCGCGATATGATGATCCATGATTTCGATATGGCCAACTTCCTGATGGGCGAGGCGCCGGTGACGGTGCGCGCGGTCGGCAGCTCGATCGTCGATCCCGAGATCGGCGCGGCAGGCGATGTCGATACGGCCGTGGTCACGCTGACCTATGCCGACGGGCGGATCGCCGTTATCAAGAACTCGCGCCGGGCCGTCTATGGCTATGACCAGCGGGTCGAACTGCTGGGCTCCGAAGGGCTGTTGCAGGCGCAGAACATGCTGGAGAACACCGTGGTGCGGTCGACGACCCAGGGTGTGATGAGTGCCAAGCCCACCTATTTCTTCCTCGAGCGGTATATGCCCGCCTATGCGGCGGAATGGGAGGCCTTCGTGGCAGCCCTTGTGGATGGCGCGGCCCTGCCGACCTCGCTCGAGGACGGGATTGCCGCTTTGGCGATGGCGGAAGCGGCCACGGAATCGGCCAAAACCGGACAGGCTGTCTCGCTCGATCTGCATGAGGAGCTTTACCAGCGCGCGGTCTGACGCGCTGGTCCAGACACCCCCGCGGGGGCCGTGCCGGAAGAGGAGCCGGCAGGGACCACCCCTCGCAGGGTAAGTGGGGGCCGTAAAAGGCCCAACCGGCCAAGGGCCGGATAACCGGCGCAAAGGGCGACAGGGACGCCCGCGCCAAGACCTTTTTGGGAGGAGAGACCAATGAAAACCCTTTTTGCCACGGCAGCTGTGACCGCGATGATGGCTGGATCGGCGATGGCGCAAGAGATCATCGTTGTGACCCATGGTCAGGCCAGTGATCCGTTCTGGTCGGTCGTGAAAAACGGTGCCGCCGAGGCGGCAAAGGATACCGGCGCGACCGTCGATGTCCGCTCGCCCGAGACTTTCGATATGGTCCAGATGAGCCAGTTGATCGATGCTGCCGTGAACCAGGAGCCCGACGGGCTCGTTGTGAGCATTCCCGATGCCGACGCGCTCGGGCCGTCGATCCAGCGCGCGGTGGATGCCGGTATTCCGGTGATCTCGATGAACTCGGGTGGCGATGTGTCCAAGGAACTGGGCGCGATGCTGCATGTGGGCCAATCCGAATATGATGCGGGCAAGGCCGCAGGGGTCAAGCTCGCGGAAATGGGCGGCACCAAGGGCATCTGTGTGAACCAGGAAGTGGGCAATGTCTCGCTCGATCAGCGCTGTGCGGGTTTCGAGGAGGGGTTCGGCAATCCGGTCGAGGTCATCCCGACCATGACCGATCCGGCAGAGGTGGAATCCAAGGTCCGCGCGGCACTTGAATCCGATCCCGATGTGAATACGGTTCTGGGTCTGTCGGCACCCATCGTGGGCGAACCCTCGGTCAAGGCCGTGAAGGCGATCGGGCGCGATGACGTGCTGGTGGCGACCTTCGATATGTCGTCCTCCTTCCTGCAATCGGTTGTTGATGGCGATGCGGCCTTCGCGATTGACCAGCAGCAGTTCCTGCAAGGCTATCTGCCGGTGGCCTTCCTGGCGCTCAATGCCAAATACGGGCTGATGCCTGCAGGCGATGTGCCCTCGGGTCCGAACCTGATCACGCAGGACAAGGCCGAGCAGGTCATCGACCTCGCTGCCAAAGGTATTCGCTAAGTCAACGGGATGTCCGGAGCACCCGCTCCGGGCATCCGCCGCGCCGTATTACGGGCGCATGTCATGTGACGCATGACACTTCCGGCCCGAGGGCCGGGCTGCTGGGGAAGAGCAGCCAATTTTTCAAGACGGATCGCATGTGGGGAGGGAACCATGCCAACGGACGCCACCATCGAGGCGGACGAACGGATCAAATCCGAGTCGTTTGCCGCTAAACTTATGAAACGACCGGAGCTGGGTGCCATCGGGGGTCTGATCCTCGTCACTCTGTTCTTCTTGTTCACCGCCGACAGCACGATGTTCACCCTGTCCGGCATCATGAATTTTCTGACGCCTTCGGCACAGCTGGGTATTCTGGGCATTGCCGCCGCCATGCTGATGATCGGTGGCGAGTTCGACCTGTCCATCGGCTCCATGGTAGCCTTCGCAGGCATGGTCTTCGGTGTGTTCACCGTCAATCTCGGCCTGCCGCTGATCTTTTCGATCCCGTTGACCATGGTCTTTGCCGCGGCGATCGGGGCGGCCAATGGTGCCATCGTCATCCGCACGGGGTTGCCCTCCTTCATCGTTACGCTGGCGGGTCTGTTCATCCTGCGCGGCCTGTCTCTGGTCGGGCTGAAGCTCTTCACCGGCGGTTCGACCCAGCTGCGCGGTGTGCGTGAGGCCGTCGAGGGGGATTTCCTGACCCCGTTCTTCTCTGGAGATGCGTTTACCGGCCTGTTCGCATGGATGGCCAAAGCGGGCATCATCGACAGTTTCAAATCGGGCGCGCCCAAAGTGCCGGGGGTGCCGGTCGAAGTGCTGTGGTTCATAGGTTTCGCACTGGTCGCCACCTATATCCTGCTACGCACGCCGGTGGGGAACTGGATCTTCGCCACCGGCGGGGACAGCAATGCCGCGCAGAATTCTGGCGTGCCGGTGAAGCGTGTGAAGATCTCGCTCTTCATGCTGACGGCCATTGCCGCGAGCCTTGTAGCCATCATCACCGTGATCGATGCCGGCTCCACCGATGCGCGTCGTGGCTTCCAGAAGGAATTCGAGGCGATCATCGCGGCCGTGATCGGCGGGTGCCTTCTGACTGGCGGTTACGGCTCGGCCATCGGGGCCTTCTTCGGGGCGATCATCTTCGGCATGGTCACCATCGGTCTGACCTATACCAATTTCGATCAGGACTGGTTCCAGGTCTTCCTGGGCGGCATGCTGCTGATTGCCGTGGTCTTCAACAATGTGGTGCGCAAACGCGTGACGGGGGAGCGTTGAGATGACCCTTCAGGATAGCAAATTCCATCACGGCTCGGTCGCCGGTGCGCAGGCCCCGATCATCGAGATGAAAGAGATCACCAAGCATTTCGGTAATGTCATCGCGCTCAACGGGGTGACTTTCAATGTGAAACCCGGTGAATGCCATTGCCTGCTTGGTGATAACGGCGCGGGTAAATCGACCTTCATCAAGACCATGTCGGGCGTGCACAAGCCCACCTCCGGCACGATCACCTTCGAGGACAGGCCGCTGTCCTTCTCCAGCCCGCGCGATGCGATGGAGGCAGGGATTGCCACCGTGTTCCAGGATCTGGCGATGATCCCGCTGATGTCGGTCACCCGCAATTTCTTCATGGGGCGCGAGCCCACCAAGGGCAGGGGCCTGACCAAGCGTCTCGATATCGAGCGTGCCAACGAGATCACCATGGAAGAGATGCGCAAGATGGGCATCAACCTGCGCGCGCCCGATCAGGCGGTGGGCACGCTTTCGGGCGGCGAACGCCAGACGGTGGCCATTGCCCGCGCGGTGTTCTTCGGCGCGAAGGTGCTGATCCTTGACGAGCCCACCTCGGCGCTGGGTGTGCGCCAGACCTCCAACGTGCTCGCGACCATCGACCGCGTCCGCGATCAGGGGGTGGGGGTCGTCTTCATCTCGCATAACGTGCGCCATGCGATGGCAGTGGGCGACCGCTTCACCGTGCTCAACCGTGGCCAGACCCTTGGAACGGCAGCGCGGGGCGAGATCACCTCGTCCGAACTGCAGGACCTCATGGCTGGCGGTCAGGAACTGGCCGACCTCGAAGGGTCGCTCGGCGGCACGATCTGACGCAAATTCCGGGCGGTAGCGCCCGGAAGCCTTGCAGGTTTTCCGATAGGTATGGAGTTTGCCATGACGGGCACTCTTTCGCAAAAGCCACTCGGGGTAGCCCTGATCGGCACCGGCTTCATGGGCAAATGCCATGCGATGGCATGGAATAACGTCGCAACGGTTTTCGGCGGAGCGCGGCCCCGTCTGGAGCTGCTCTGCGATGCCGACCCCGATGCGGCCGCGCGTCTTGCGCCCCAATGGGGGTTTGCCCGCGCGACAAGCGACTGGCGCGAGGTGATGGCCGATCCGCGGGTCGATGTGGTCTCCATCACTGTGCCCAACGGTCTGCATTACCCTATGGCCATGGCCGCACTTGCGGCAGGCAAGCATATCTGGCTCGAAAAGCCGATGGCGCTGACGTTGCAAGATGCCCGCGCCATGGCCGAGATGGCCGCAGCCCATCCGCAGCAGGTCACCATTCTGGGCTATAACTACCTGCGCTCGCCCGCAGTCCAGGCAATCCGCGCGCTGGTCGATGCGGGCGCGCTGGGGCAGCTGCATACGTTCCGCGGTGTCTATGACGAGGATTATGCCGCCGATCCCGATTTGCCATGGTCGTGGCGCCATACCTTGCAGGGTGGGGGCTTGGGCGCTTTGGGCGATCTTGGCTGCCATCTCGTCTCGCTCATGGTGGCTCTGATGGGGCCAGTCGCGGGGCTATCTGCCCGGACCCATATCGCCATTGCCGAACGTCCTTCGCCCGAGGGGATGAAAGCGGTCGAAAACGAGGATAGCGCGATGGCGGTTCTGCGTTTCGCCTCGGGTGCACAGGGGAGCTTTGCCACCTCGCGGGTCGCGCGCGGGCGCAAATGCCATCTGTCGTTCGAGATCCATGGCAGCCTCGGGGCCTTGCGCTTCGATCAGGAGCATATGAATGAATTTTGGCTGCACAGGCAGGGCGAGGCAGGGTTTGTCCGCCACCTCACCGGCCCCGAACAGCCCGATTTCGCGGCATTCTGTCCCGCGCCAGGCCATAATTTCGGCTTCAACGAGCAGAAGGTTATCGAGGCGCGCGATCTGGTGGCGTGCATCGGGGGGGCGTCCGCATGCGGCCCCGATTTCGCGCAGGGTCTTGTGATCGAGGAAATCATTCACGCTATGGCCCGCTCGAACGGCACATGGCGCGACATTCAGGAGGCCCGCAGCCTTTCATAAGCGGGCGCGAGGGAGGAAGACATGAAACCATTGGATGTAATTACGATTGGTCGCGCTGGCGTTGACCTTTACGGCTCGCAGGTTGG
>NZ_JAYWLC010000011.1:0-97130 GCF_040297545.1 Thioclava kandeliae | reverse complement strand
CGCTGATCAGATGCGTCCGAAACTGCCAAAGCTGGCGACCCTCATGGACGGCGCCGAGGAGGATGTGCTGGCCTACATGACCTTTCCCCAGCAGCATCGAACGAAGCTACACAGCACAAATCCGATGGAGCGCCTAAACGGCGAGATCAAGCGCCGTACGGACGTGGTCGGGATCTTTCCTAATGAGGCTTCGATCCGCCGCCTCGTTGGGGCCATCCTGATGGAGCAGACCGAGGAATGGACCGTCCAGCGCGGTCGATACATGGCACTGGAAACGCTGGCGCCAATCTGCGATGATGTCGTGGGCAGCTTGCCTGCAGCGCAGCGCGACTGATCAGCTCGGCCCGCCAGTCAGCACGAGGCCCGCTATGAGCTACACCATCAGTTGGGACACGATCAGCCGTTCAATACCCAGCGAAGAAATTTCTCAGGTCAGATGGCGGCAACGCAGGAGCGTCGAACAGCTCTGGTCTTCCTAATAACCGGATAAATATATCCCCGCGGGTGGACCATTTCAGAGGGGGCATTCCAATAGCAGTACCAATAGAACCGCTGCTTCGGGATCTCTCAGGGAGAGGTCTCTGGTTGCAGTATTTGAGAAATCGAACGATAAACTTGGCATATGGCGAAGCCGGAACCCACTCGCACTGCATAACGGCGAGGATGTCAGATGCAAGGCGCACGAATGTTGCTTTCACCTAAAGCGAAATCACACTCTAGAATGTGAACGGCGCCGTCGAAAATTCGGTCGAAAACCAATCCTATGAATTTTCTTGACAAATTCAACAACCTGCAGGCGAAGGTCTTGCGTTAATCAGGAAGATAGTGTGGACAGCTTCAATATTTTCCTCAGTTCGGTTTTTGGCGGCATGGAAGAAGAGCGTGATCTCTTCACCCGCTTCGTGCTTCCCCGCGTTCGCATGGCCTGCGAAGAACGCGGCGTGCGCTGCAATGCGATCGATCTACGCTGGGGAGTTGATAGCGACTTAATCCCCGAGGCCTCCATCGTTGAACATTGCCTTGAGCAAATGGATCGGGCTGTGCCTGTGTTCATCGGCTTGGTCAGTAAACGCTACGGCTCCCTGCTGCCGCTAAAGGGCGAGAAAAGCCTCTCTGCCACGCATCATGAATTCCGCCATGCCTTGGCCGCAGATCGGGAGCGGCTGTTCTTCGTCAAAACCACCTCGGAGGCACAGGCCGCGCAGCAAAGCCACGATGGCCTCAGGCAGATGCTCACGGAAATCCCCGCTGCTGAGCGTTTCGACTACTCGGATAGTGGCGAATTATATTCCAAAGCCGTTGCCCAATTAATCACGGTGCTAGAGCGGCATTATCCACTTGAGCTGCCCGCACAACCGCTCGTGCAATCGGCGTATCGCCAGAACGAAGCGCAGCGCGTGCATCTTAGCCGGATTGAAGGACTGGAGCCGGGTTCGGCGCGGTCGCCTCTCGGCTATAATATGATGCAAATCGTGGACCAAGCCGACAAGGCTTTGCCATTGGGGCGCGGCATGGCGCTTATCGAATGCCAGACCTCTGCTGATGCCGAGTTGATCGGAGCAGCAATGGTTGAAAATCTGGCCCGCTCTGACGCGCTCCTCTTCCACCATCAGCATCGCCTCTTCGGTGAATTGAGCGGCGCGCGGGCCATGCGCCGCCTGCTGGCGTTTCTGGCAAAGGCCTGTGGCTGGCCGCCCCAAGACCCGATGGAGATGGGAGATGCCCGGGTGCGGGTGATGGTCTCGCTCCTCCTGCGAGAGCTGGAGACGGAGGGCCGCGTTCTTCGGGTCATCCTCGTCAGGCCAAACCCCGTCGATCTCTTGGAGCAATCTACCCCTCTGCTTATCTCGCCTGCGGTGCGCTTCTTCGTTCTGACGTCACCCGAAGAAATCGCCCCCTTCCCTGAGCGGCAACATGTGCTGACGCTCCCGCCGCAAAAGCCGGAGATGAGCGCAAAGATCATCGCTACCATCGTTGCCCAAAGCGGCAAAGGCGTTGCGATGAATGAAAGGCTGCTCACAGCCCTCACACAAAGCCCAGTGAGCGCGAGCCTAAGCGGCTCTGCCTTACTCGCCTGGACCTTGGTCTCTTGGGGAGATTTGAAGCCCGAAGCCATGAGCCAGAATGACTGGCTCGCAAGCAAGGTGGCGCAAATCTCGCAGCTCACCTCGCCTGATGAGGTTTTTGGGGACCTCTTGCGCGGAGCATCAGTGGCAATCTCGGGCATTATGCCTGAGTTTGCCATCATGGCGGAACTCGTGCTGGATGTGCTGCGCGTCGTCGATACCCCGCTTGAGCTTTCCGAGGTGACGGCGATTGCGGCAGCACTCGCAACAGAGCGCGGGATCTCGATTGATGCCACGCGGCTCGATCTGGCGATGACGCTGCTCGACGGTCTGGGAGGCGTTGTCTCTGGTCAGGGGCTTGCCTATCGGCTGCTCTTCCCCGAGGTCTGGCCGATGCCGGAGGATGCCTCTGAGATCCACCGTCTTGTCGTCATGGCCCTTCTCACGCGCAGCCCCGATGCGCGACGGGCGAGCCTCGCCGGTCGCAGCGCTTTGGACCACCGCCCCCCTGAGCTTCGCCGTCGCCTCGCCATGACGCCAGGCTATCTCGCGGCGATGTCCCCCTCCTTGGCGACGGCGGTTGCCGCAGAGCTTCCGGAATTCGTTGAGGACCTTCAGGCGCTCATCGATAGATCTCCCGATCTAACCATCAGCGCACCCCGCTGCCAAGACGCTTTGGCAGTGATCGCGGGCCTCGCCCTTCATGAGCAAGAAGCCTGCATGGCGCTTGCGAGAAGCCTCGCCGATCATCCCCGGGGGCCTTTGTTCGAAAGCGGATCGGCTGAGGCTGAAGCGGCCCATGCCGCCCTCAGCACGGCACTGCGGGCAGATAGCGCGGGCTTGCGACAAGGGTTTTCCGCTCTCCTTCGAGGGAAAGGCGACACCAAGCTCTTCACCTTGCTGGATGAACAGCGCCAAGCGGAGATCGATCAACTTGGGCTGAGTGGGGAGAAAGGCGACAAGGCGCCCCAAAGAGATGAAGATTTTCGAAGGAATTTCTACCAGCTGCGCCCCAAGGTTCTGAGCATGCAAGAACCGCTGCGCACCCAAAAGCTGCTCTCTGATCTCGTCAGTGTCTTCGCTGTCGCGCCCTTCAGTCAGGAATGCGTCACGGCAAGCCTCGATCTGTCGCAGTCCATGCTCGACCAACTCGGGCGCCGACAAGGTGCCGAGCAAATCGCCCTGAGCCTTTGCCTCTTTGCATGCCTCGCCGCCATCGGCCTTGAGGAAACAAGTTTCGCCAACCAACAGGCCGCTGATCTACAGAGGATCGAGGACCTCGGGCTTAACCTGTCGGATAAAACGGTCCTCCGGCTCGCGCCGGGATCGATGATGCTTGAGACTGTCGACAAGGTCCTCACGCAGCTTCATCACGCAGCACGGTCCCCTGCCTGCGATCGCCAGTTCAGGATTGCCGCCCTAGAGAGCCTCGTCGATCTTCTGGCTCAGTCGGACCGTCGTGACGAAATGCGAAGGGTCGTCACCACCAGCAACCTCTCGCCTGATGAACTCGCACACTTCGAAAACAATTGGGCGGCCTCCCATTTCCCGGCTAACGAACGACTGAGCCCTAAGGACCTGTTGATGGAAAGCGCCATTCTTTTGAGGAGATTCTTGCCCTATGTCCAGTGAGATCCAGGCGGCCGTCGTCCCCTTCCTTGTGGGGTTCACCGGACACCGGCAGATCGATGATCCCCAGGCCCTGCGCCAGCGGCTGAGACAGCTGCTTCGCGAAATTACCCTCGGCGTGAACAACTGCCGCCCGATCTTAATGACTGGGCTGGCAGAGGGGGCCGATCAGATCGCCGCTGATGTCGCGCTGGAGCTCGGCTGGGAGTTGGTGGCCGCTCTGCCCTTCGCGGCCACCGATCACCGCCACGGCGCGCCCGGCACGCCGGAGCGGCAGCGCTTTGATCAATGGTTGGCGCGCGCGAGACATCAGATCAATATCAGTGTCTTAGCACAGCTAGAAACCCGAGAGCCTGATCCCTCGGCCTATGCCGCTCTGGGCCGTTGGCTTGGGCAGTTCTCGCATGTTCTGATCGCGGCCTGGGATGGCGTCGCAAATCGCGATGCAGGCGGGACGAGCGACGTTCTCTTTGAGCGCATGAAGCTTGAGCCGCCACGCAGCAACGCTGGCGATTTGCACGACAGTTGGTCGCTTTCCTATGTCGTCCCGACCCCGCGCAGGGGCCAAGCCAGTATTGCCGTCGCGGGCTGGTACAAGAGCGAGCAGGAACTGGTGGGCGCCACCCCCGCGACCATCCAGACGGGCGAGGCGCTTCGGCCCTTTGCCCGGCTGAACGGGGTGGCCGAACGGCTGGGGCAGGTCGCGGGCAACAGCCATCTGGCGCAGTTTCCAGCCCGCTTTGACGCGGTTGAGAAAAAGGCCAAGGCCAAAGTCACCCGCAGGCGTTGGAACTGGCGCTGGCTTTGTCTTTCCGCGCTGACGGCGGTTGGCGCCCAAGGCATCTATGGCGACTTCGGCGACCGCCTTCCCCAAAGCCTCTCCCTCTCTGCGCTTTGCGTCTTTCTTATGGCCTTGGCTGTGAGTGGATTGATCATTCGGCGCAACCAGCGGCTCGACCTGATGCATGAGGGAGAGCCTTGGGACTTCCGTCTCTTTGCCGAAGTGCTGCGCGTGCTCAGGGCTTGGCGACAAGCGGGTTATGCGAGCACCCGCCCCGAGCTTGTCTCGCTTCTCGGCGCAAGGTCGCATGTCCCGGATTGGATCGTGCAGGCCGTGCGCGGCTTCTCTCTCTCCTGCCTCTGCGGGGAGGCCTCGGAGAGCTGCCGCCACAACGGCGGCCAGCGTCGTGATCTGGAGGCCATGCGTAAGGATTGGATCGAAGGGCAGATCCGCTACTTCCAAGCCAAGGTGAAGCGCGCGAAACGTGCCGAAGGCTGGCGGTGGCTGGCAAGGCGAAGCCTCTATGCGAGCGGCCTTTTTGCGACGATGCGGCTCGTCTGTGATGCGCTTGGCTATGGCGGGCTCATCCCGGATGTCCTGTGGTTCCTCGCAACGGTCTTGCCAGCGGCAGGCGGCGTGATGGTGCTCTCTTTTGATCTCTTTGCGCAGGCAGGCCTTACCCCCGCAGCGCCCGGACTTTTGGCGCGGTTCGAGACTTTGAACGCCTTGGTGAGAGATGAAAAAAACCTCGCTGCGCGTTCCACTGTTCTAAGGCCCGATGAGCCGCTATCTGTGCAATTTGGAGAGACGGGACGCCTCGCGGTGGAGGAGGTCTGCCTCTTTCACAAAGAGGCACAGAGCGCGCGAAGCAAACTCCGCGAGTTCTTGTTCTAAGACAGATATCTTCACAACCGGTGGCGAACCTAGCTCGCCTGCCCCGTCACAACAGGTGCTCGCGGTGCTAGGTTCACACCATTTCTGCTAATGACGACAGTCTTTTCATTCCCCGAGTCGCTCTTGCACAAAGCAGTCTTGGGCTAGAATGCCCGTAATCTCTTAAATTTCATGCCACTGGGGCGGCCTTCGGCGTGCCGAGAGCCGTGAACCGGTTGAGGATGGCAGCGCGGATCTGGACCGCAGTGCGTCGCTTGCCGAGCGCGGCGTGAACGGCGGCTATGGTGGGGGCATGCCGTTGCGGTGCCGCGCCGCCGTCAGGCAGTTCTCCGCCCTTCACGTAGGGTCAAGCCTCCGTGAGGCTGAACCGAGGTCGAGTGGCCGCTTTTGCGTCTTGAGGCGGCTAGTTCACTGCACTGCCGAAAGGCCGCTCCCCGCCCTTCCTGTCGTCGGCAGGTTTCATCGCGAGCCTTTATCAGCGACACGAACTCGCTGATGCTGGGTATGGACGCCTTCAGCTCGAAGGCCTACTACGTGAACTATCAGCATGTCCGGGGAAGATCATGCCCGCCTTACCGATCACCACTCTTTTGGGTGAGCGAGAGCCTGCCTATAGCTATCTCTCGCGTCTGGCTGATCGGAACGCCGTCGATCCGCACGCTTTATGCCGCGACCTTGGCATGGATTTGAAGGCCATCCATCATGGATCCCGCGAAGCAATCCTGAGCTTGGCGGATGTGGGGGGCATCGACCCCGTTTCGTTACTTTCATGGACACCTCAGCGAACTGATCGCCACAAGTATCTATTTCGCGGATATGATCTCACCGCGACACGCTTTCGATCCGCTGCTTGGCGCGGTTGCCCGCAATGCCTTGCGGAAGATGCGGAAACGGACGGGTTGGAGAGGCAACATTTACGAGCGGAATGGGCCCATGAGCTCAGCTTCATATGTGTCAAACACGCCTGTTTCCTTGAGCCCCTTGGCCGGCCGGCCGCCAAGGGACTGTGGCCTGACATCGCCGCCGATCTTCGCAATACTTCAAGGGCATCCAAATCAGAACTCGAGCGGATATCTAGCACCGAATTCGATATCTGGTTTCATCAGCGACTTCTAAATCGACCTGCAGAAGGCTGGCTCATGGGGCTGGAGCTTCAGGTCGCACTGGATTTTTGCGATATGCTCGGTCGTACATTAGTCCGCGACCGTTTCCCTAGACTCAAGGATATGGAACGACGCGACCGCTGGCAGGCCGTTGCACAAGGTTTCGCCATCGCCAACCGCGGTCCTGAGGCAATTAAAGAACAGTTCACCGAATGGCAGCAAACTGAAACCTCGTTTGCCGATGGCCCTCGTCGTCGCTTCGGCGCGCTTTATGACGGGCTTGAAAGGACACACCTCGGCCTAGAATATGCGCCAATTCGTGACATGCTTCGCGCGCATATTCTTGAAACCTGGCCACTCGCGGCAGGACAAAATGTTTTGGGAGAGATCTTGCCGCAGCGAAGATTTCACTCCGTAACAACAGCGGCTCAAGAGGCTTCGTTTTCTGTTCCGCGGGCTCGGGCCATTTTGGTCTCGAAGGGGCATGCCCGACCCGTCGATACAGGCAGACCTCACGCACTGGAGTTGATGCCAGCGACTGTTGTGCAGCCGGTAGTCGATCTGTTGCGGCGCTGTGTTGATGGCAAGCAGCTTTGCCGTCAGCTTGGAATGACGCCGTCTCAATTCAGGACCTTACAACATGCCGGGGTGCTGACGCCTGTTATCGAAGGCTCGGGGTTCAAACCTCTTTGGGATCTGGTCGCAGCTAAAGAGTGGCTCGAGAAGCTTCTTCGGCATTCCTCGGTCATCGCGTTAAAATCGCCGGAATGGCTGGAAGTGGGGGTGGTTTCACAACGCCTTCGTGTTTCTCCGACCGAAGTTTTGGATCTGATAAGTGCGGGGAGCCTCACCCATGTCGGAAGGTTGAAAGGCCAGCATCGTTACGATGCGCTCGTTGTCAAAACAGACGAGGTTGCAAAGCAACTGACGGATCAGCTGTCCGACAAACATATGAACATCCAAACATTCGCGAAGACAGTCGGGCTGCGCTGGCCGCACGCGCGTTGGCTTATCATGAATGCGAAGACACCTTCCACCGTCGCGCGCAACCCCAGATCCGGGGCAATGCAGCACTACGTATCATGCGATGACCTAGAAGAGTTCCATCAACGTTACGCCACAGCGGTCACTCTTGCAGCTGAATACAAGCAAACGTGGCAGATGATCTCGGCCGTATTACGCGAAGCCAGCGCGTGGCGTTATGCTCCCGACGGCAAGGACCTCGGCCAACTATACTTGCGCCAAGATATCCAGAAGCATTTTGAGACCTTCCACATGTTACAGCTTTCTGCATCGACCAAGTAGAAGCGAAACCGTCCGAATGGGGATCGTTCAACGGACGGCTTTGATGTCGTCTCGCGCTTGCTCTGCCAGCAGAAGAAACGTGTCGCGATAGGATGGTACGATTTGTTTATCGCTGAAGGGGGGCCTTGCGTTACACTCCCGTCATGACAAACCTCCGCGTTGGATATGCCCGCTGCTCCACTGATGCTCAGGATCTCGCCGCGCAGCGCGCGGTACTAGAAATACTTGGCGTCGCCTCCGACCGCATCTACACCGACCACGGATTGACTGGGCGAAATCGCGACCGACCTGGGCTTGCCCAAGCGCTGGCCGCCGTGCGCGCGGGCGACACGTTAGTGGTACCCAAGCTCGACCGACTGGCCCGATCTGTGCCGGACGCACGAGATATCGCAGATAGGCTAGCCGAACGCGGGGTTCGACTCGCGCTCGGAAGCACGGTCTATGATCCAGACGATCCAATGGGACGGATGTTCTTCAACGTGCTGGCAACCTTCGCCGAGTTCGAGGCGGATCTAATTCGGCTGCGCACTCGGGAGGGCATGGCGGTGGCCCGAGCCAAAGGGAAGCTGAGGGGCAAGAAACCGAAGCTTTCCGACCGGCAGGCGGCGGAATTGGCACGGATGTACGGGACCGGGGAGTATTCGGTGTCGGATTTGGCCGAGCTTTTCTCTGTCTCTCGGCCGACGGTCTACCGCACGCTGGCACGACAGGATGCGAAACTCTGATTGCGTACACGTCCACCCTGTAGCTCAGTTCATTAAGCGAAAGAGCCGAGGCCACCTTGGGAATAAGGGCGGATTCCGGACCTTCGCTGCGGCAACAAGCCGATGGCCCAACGAAGGTGGAAGCCGACATTCTGAGCGGAGCAAGATCAAGGCTTGTCCTGCATCGCCGCTTGACGGAATAGAGCCCGTAGCAGAAGCGCCACCTTTATGTTGCACGCGCACGCAGCGAAGTGTTTGCTTCGGCGCAGCAAACATTTATGCCGCATTGTAGCCGTGGATCCTGTCGCTCATCCGCATTACAGGAAATTTCTCAGAAGCATTGGCTGCGTTGCGGAGCTTTCTGACGTTCGCTGCACATGCAGCGTTGTTTGCGGGCAGTGGCGCCGAGCGTGTCAGGTGCGGGATGGGCGGATGAGGCGCATAGGGGCAGTCATCAAGCGGCAGCAGCGTGTGGCGTCGAGACGCGACGATAGCCGCCTACTCAGCCCTCGGGAGGACCATAGAACGTGGCGTCTTTAGGCCCATCTTGAGATCATCAACTGTCTGCCGTCTACGCCACTTCGCAACTGTCTTTGGGTTGATCCCCAGCTCCCGGCACAGCATCGCGAGCGAAGCTTGCGATCGCTGTATTGCTGCTCTTACGGCGTGCGCGGTCGTGGCGCTTCCGTGACAAACTTGTCCCATAAGGCATCTTTCAATTTCTGCAAAAGGATCAAACTCCTAGCTCTCGATTAACTCCGACATCGCACCGGCCAGTTCGTCCAATCGCGACGGGGTTAGCCGATTGCCCGGACCGGTCACCCCGAAACCGGCGCGCATCTCGCCATCCTCGATCCAGGGCACCGCGACCGCTGCAACGCCGTCGAAGACCTTCTCGTGATCGATCGCGTAGCCGCGGCGGGCGATGTCCTCTACGTTCCGGCGCAGGTCTTGGCTGATCTCGGTGCGGGCCCTCAAAGATGGGTTGTAGGCAAGGAAGAGTTGTCCGATGGCCGAACCTATCATCGTCACACGCTGACCCGTCTGCGCGGCGACGTGGAGAAGCTTGCGGCTCTCGATGGCGTCGAGAAAGTAAATGTCGTCGCCCGATGGCACAGCGAGGAAAACCGTTTCGCCCGTCATCTCGAAGAGCGCCTCCAGTTTCGGACGCAGGGTCTCCCGCAGCTCAGCATCGTTCCCGGCCACCCGAGCGATGTTCAGGATGCGATCCCCGAGATGGTAGCGGACATCTCCCTGGCGCCGCTTCACATATCCGAGTGCGACCAGCGTGTTGAGCAGGTTGTGCGCCGTGGGCGTCGTGAGCCCGGAAATGTCAGTAATTTCCTTCAGTTTTGCAGACCCTCCGGAACGGGCCAGAATTTCAAGAAGGTGGAGTGCGCGAGAGACAGACTGGATCATTGCGGACCTTCATCATTACAGAGTTTCAGCATAGTGGAAAGTCTAGCGAGAAAATTGCCCAAGTCACTCGGCAAAAATGAAAAAATCGTGGAACTCGCATTGGCTCGCTTCGTTGGTAGACCGAGCGGAAAGACACCTTGCCCCGCTG
Source organism: Thioclava kandeliae (assembly GCF_040297545.1). Lineage (NCBI taxonomy): Bacteria > Pseudomonadati > Pseudomonadota > Alphaproteobacteria > Rhodobacterales > Paracoccaceae > Thioclava > Thioclava kandeliae. The sequence continues at coordinate 87,081 of NZ_JAYWLC010000011.1, read as the reverse complement.
TCAACCGGCCACGCGCCATAGAGAGGAATTTTCCATGAAGGACCGTCTGGACGACCTGCTTCCCCCCGTCGAATACATCACCGATGCCTACAAAGGATCGGACAAGCTGAAGGACAAGCGCGTCCTAATCACCGGCGGTGACAGCGGCATCGGGCGTGCCGTGGCACTGCACATGGCGCGGGAGGGTGCGCGCGTCGCGATCCTGTACCATTCCGACGCCAAAAGTGCGGAGCAGACCCGCCAGGGCATTGAGGCCGAAGGGGCTGAGGCGCTGGTGCTGCAGGGCGACACCGGTAGCGCGGAGAGCTGTGCGACCACGGTGGCCGCCGTCGTCGAGGCCTGGGGCGGCATCGATGTGCTAGTGAACAACGCTGGGATGCAGAAGCCCTACGCGGCGCAGGCCGACATCTCCGACGCCGAGTGGCAGCAGCATTTCGACGTGAATATGAACGGTATTTTCCACACGACCCGCGCCGCGTTGGAGCACATGAAAGAAGGCGGCAGTATCATCAACACCACCTCGGTCAATGCCTATGTCGGCAATGCTGCCTTGGTGCCCTACACGGCGACCAAAGGGGCCATCGTCGGCTATACCCGAGCGCTTGCGCTGCAGCTGATCGAACGGGGGATCCGCGTCAACCAGGTGGCGCCCGGACCGGTTGCCACTGAGATCCAGCTTGTCTTCAAGGATTTCGACGAAGAGATGCTTAAGGAAATGTCCTCTCCGATGGGGCGCCTCGGGCAACCGCGTGAACTGGGCCCGGCCTATGTCTTCCTGGCCTGCCAAGATAGCAGCTTCATGACCGGTCAGACGCTGCACGTGAACGGGGGGATGATTACCAATGGATGACCTCCGGACCCCCGTCCAGCGGTCCGCCTTCTGGGCAGACCGCGAGGATCACCGTCAATGGCTGCGCACAGAAGGGCGTCACCTGTTGCGGCATTACGCAAAGGCTCGCGTGCCCAACGGCTTCGCGACACTGGGCAACGATGGCACTCTGGTCGATGACACCCCTCAGGGTATCATCACAGCGCGGAAGGTGCATTGCTATTCCATTGCCAGCCTCATGGGCCTGCCCGGTTCTGCCTCGCTGGCCGAACATGGTGTGGCCGCGTTGCTGGACGGCCCGCTGCGGGATCGTGAGCGCGACGGCTGGTTCGCCGATGCGGCGGGGCCGTCGCGGAAGAAGGCCTATTTGCACGCCTTCATTGGGCTGGCCGGCGCCTCCGCCACGATGGCCGGGGTCCCCCGCGGCGACGAGCTGATGCAGGCCGCGGTTGCCGTGATCGACGACCATTTCTGGATCGAGGCCGAGCAGGTGATGCAGCCCTCGTTCGCGGCCGACTGGTCCAACCCGGAAGCCTACCGCGGGGCCAACTGCAACATGCACACCCTCGAGGCCTGTCTCGCGCTGCTGGATGCCACCGATGACACCCGCTGGCTGGACCGGGCTTTGGCTCTTGCGCGGCGGTTCGGTCACGAGATCCCATCCGCGCAGGGCGGCACCCTGCCGGAGCATTTCTCGCCCGCTTGGGAAATTCTGCCAGACTACGGGTCCGACCAGCCTGCCGACGACACTCGCCCTTGGGGCTTGACCCCCGGCCACCACGCGGAGTGGGGCGGACTTCTGCTGAAGGTCGAAGCCGCCTGCCTCGCTGTTGGACGCTCTGCTCCCGCGTGGCTTCTAACTGATGCAATCGCGCTCTTCGACATGGCCGTATCGCTCGGTTGGGCACCGGATGGTCATCCGGGCATGGTCTACACGGTAGGCTTCGACGGCGCCGTCTCGGTTGCGAACCGCGCTTACTGGGTGCAGGCCGAATTGGCGAATACCGCCTTGATGTTGCTGCGCCGCACCGGAGAGCCGCGCTTCGACACGGTCTACCGTCAGGCATGGGATTTCATAGCGGACCGGCTGATCGACCCGAGCGACGGCAGTTGGCGGCACGAAATCGACGCCGAGGGCGCCCTGAGCGGGGTAGTCTATCCGACCCGAGAGGATCTCTATCACGATTTCCAGGCCACGATAACGCCTTTGATCCCAGTGTCAGCCTCACTCGCCGGCGGCATTCTGAGGACATGAGGCCCTCATCCCGCGACCAAGTTCGTCACGGAAGCGCCACGACCGCGCACGCCGTCAGAGTAGCAATACAGAGATCGCAAGCTTCGCTTGCGACGCTGGGCCCGATTCACTAGATGCCGAGATTGAACACCTAACTCTACCGGCCCGCTGACGGACTGGCGTCCAAGTGTCTCATGCTGCATGAATGCTCGGTTCAGGGTATGCTTAAGCGGATATTGCAACTCGAGAAATAGTAGCTATGAGCCGTCACGCACCTTTCAACCCGCAAGGGCCGCAAGACGAAGTACACCTCGACGCCGCGTGATGGCTCCTATGGTTCGCAGGTCGACACTGCGTTGTGGCCAGCAATCCTGTCAAAACAGCACACTTGAGACATATCCCTTTGGGTGGCGCGTGACCTCCGTTCTGCCGGGCGATGTTTTGTAGCCAAAAAAGAGATCCAAGTGTCCGACGCTTTAAAGGGTTGTCGGTCCCGGCTCTACATGTTGAGTTCCAACAAGGCCTGCCGCATCACCTGCGGATCGACGTCAAGCCCGGTCCAGTATTTTACGCCGATCACGCCCTGCTGCACCAGCATACCGAGCCCGTCAACCGTCTTGCAGCCGCGATCCTTGGCGGCCTGAAGCAGGCGTGTCAGGGGTGGGTTGTGAATTCCGTCAGCGACGACCATCTCCGGTGTCAGGCTGTCGGTGTCGATGTCGGGCATTGCGTCGATGTCCGGATACAGACCGACGGACGTGGCGTGAATCACGATGTCTGTGCCAGCCGGCACGACAAAGGTGCCGTCCCACGGGGCGTAACTTGCCTGCGTGTCCGTGCGTCTATTCAACAGGTCGACGACCGCACGTCCCCGCCCGGCGGTGCGATTGACGACGGTTATCCGCGCGGCGCCGGCCAGCGCCATCTCTACCGCAACCGCCCGCGCTGCACCGCCCGCACCGAACAGGACGACAAATTTGCCCGCCGGATCCACGACCGATTTCAGTGCCGCGACAAAGCCGCGCCCGTCGGTGTTTTCACCGATCAACCGGTCGCCGTCGCGCACGATGGTATTGACGGCCCCTATGATCTCGGCAGATGTCCCCAAGCCATCGAGGTGGTCGATCACGGCGACCTTGTGCGGAATAGAACAGTTGAAGCCGCGCCAGCCCATTGCCCGCGCGCCGCGCACGGCGTCGGCCAGATCGTCGGGTGCGACCTCGACGTTGATGTAGCGCCAATCGAGACCGTGGTGTCGGTAGGCAGCCTCGATCATCGCGACGGTCGGGTTTTCGGCTGCGGGTTGCGCGAAGGAGCCGGTCAGCGGCAGCAGGAAGTTCATAGGGCGTGTCCTTTCAGATGGCGCGCGTGTTGCGCAGATGCGCGCCGACCCGCAGCGCCTGGGCTGCGATGGTCAGTGCCGGGTTCAGCGCGGCGGAAGAGGGAAAGAACCCCGCGTCCACCACGTAAAGGTTCGGATGATCATGCGCGCGGCACATGGCGTCGAGCGCCGATCTCGCCGGATCATCGCCCATCCGCACCGTGCCGCATTGGTGCGAGGGGGCCTGAATGCCGAAGCTGTGACGCAGAACGACCGGGAACCCGGCCCGGCGCAGCACATGCCTGACATGGCGCACGAACCGATCATGGGCGGCCCGCCCGCCGGGGCGGTAATCGACCTGCACCCGGTCATCGTCCAGAAGACGCACGCGGCTCTCGCGGTCGGGCAGATCCTCGCCCATCGCCAGCACGTCGACGGAGTGGCGGGCCAACCAGTCGGCCACGAACTGCGGCGTTCCGGGATACGTTGCACGGATCATCGCACCCTGGATCTTGCCCAGCATCTGGATGTTGCCGCGCGCATCGGGATCGTCTGGCAAACCGTGATAGAAGTCGTTCGACGACAGTGTTTTGGGGAACTTCGTGGTGTTTGTAGTGAAGGGCTTCACCCCCATCACTCCGGTCAGGTGATGGTTCATCAGGTATCGGCCCACGACGTCGGACCGGTTGGCAATTCCGTCCGGTGCCGCCTCACAGGCGGACCGCAGCAGGATCAGTGCGGAATTGATCGCCCCAGCGCTGAGAACAAAGACCTGAGCTTCCACGCGCAGGATCTCCCCGGACCGGAGCACCTCTGCGGCGACGATACGCTTGCCCTCGCCATCGGCAATCAGCCGCGTGACTTCCGCGTTGCGTTCCAGCCGCACGTCTGGATGCGTCAGGAGCGGACGGAGCACGCGGGTATCCGCGTCACCCTTGGCGTCGAACCGGCAGGCAAAGGCATCGCAGGTGCCGCAGCGCCGGCAGGTGCCATCGGGGCCATAATCGATTGCCGATGGCATCGCAAATGGGTGCAGCCCCTGCGCGCGCAACCGATCCGACAGCGCGGCAATCACTGGCTCGTGCGGGATCGCGGCGTGGGGGAAGGCATCGCGGGGCGGCTCGGTCGGATCGACACCTGCCGCGCCGCGCACGCCATACAGGCGCTCGGCTGCGGCGTAGTATGGCGCAAGATCGGCGTAGCTGACCGGCCAGGCGGGGGATGTGGCGCCGTCGATCTGCGCCTGCGTGAAGTCACTTTCGCGGAAGCGGAACATCGCGGTGCCGTAGAACTTCGTATGCCCGCCGACATAGTAGTATTGACCGGGCCGATAGGCTGCCCCCTTCGCGTCCACCCATTCCTCTGTCGTCTTGTACCGTGACTGGACGAAAACCGCCTCTGCATCGCTGTTCTGCAGCTCGTTCGGCAGATCGTCACCGCGTTCGAGGATCAGGATTTTCGCGCCGCTGCCTGCGAGTTGATGCGCCACGGCAGAACCACCCACCCCCGAGCCGACAATCGCGATATCCGTTTTTATGATCTGCATCACGCCCTCCCGGGTTTCCGCTCAACAGATGCCAAGCCTTCACCGCGCGCACCATTCCCTATTGCCGCGTATCCTTGTATGATTGCTGCATCTGAATGTTTAACTGGCACGCAATGCACATATCTTCGCCTTACTTCGAGACGGTTGCCATCCCGCCGGACCGGTCCCTGCATGTCTTCGACCGCCGCCTGCCAGAGTTTCCGTTCAACTGGCATTACCACCCGGAATTCGAGCTGACCCTCACGGTGAACAGCCGCGGATTGTGCTTTGTGGGGGACCATGTCGGGCCTTACGACGACGGGGATCTGATTCTGATCGCCCCCAACCTGCCGCATGCGTTTCAATCCCAAAGCCTGATCGAGATTGCCGGCGACCATCGCGCCATTGTGTGCTGGTTCACCAGTGACTGGATCACCAGCCTGATCGGTCTGGTGCCAGAACTTTCGCCCGTCAGGGCTCTGCTTGCGCAGGCCCGGCGTGGATTGCGGTTCGGGGAACGAACGTCGGCGCAACTGCGAGACCGGATCCTGCATCTGAGGCAGATGGATGGCGTGGATCAGGTGATCACATTCCAATCCATCCTCGCGACCTTGTCGGGATCAACTGATCGAGTGCTGCTGGCCAACGGAGAGGTCACGGTCAGCGAGATGCCACGCGACCGGGCGCGGATGCAGAAGGTGCTGGACCATTTGCATGCCCATTACGATGAACCGGTGCGGCTGGCCCCGCTGTGTGATCTTGTGCATCTGACCGAGAGCCAACTGCAACGGATCTTCAAACGCAGCGCCCGCATGTCGATCAGCGCCTATGTGCTGCAATTGCGAATTGGCCGGGCGTGCCAGATGCTGATACAGACCGACAGCCCCGTGGGCCTGATTGCAACCGAGTGCGGTTTCTCCGATGCCGCCGACTTCGCGCGTCGCTTTCGCAATGCCCGCAACATGACGCCAACAGCGTTCCGCACTGCAATCAGGGGGCAGGATCTGAAATCTGTGCCAAAGCGAGGTCGGTCCGTCCGCCAAAACCCGCAGACATAAGCGGCTCGCACGATTTTTCCGAAAATCGTGCAATTTTGGCAAGTTGGTCCGATGTGATCCCGATTGGGATTTACTCTTTTATGCGCGATTGCATGACCGCGTTTGCGAGTTCGATGGTTCGGAAACCAGTCAGGCGCAGCGAAAGTCCGGTCTGATGATGCCGCGCTGCGGCGTTCGTCGGCGAAGTGAAGGTCCGCAGAGGGCCGAAAACGTCGATACAGTGGTGCGGCCCTCGTATCGGGTACCGCTCGGCTGCGTGACCGGTTTGAGCCCTGTTCTGAAGCGTCCTATGCTCGCTGCGTGCGCTCGTAGTAGAACGATTGCCGAGAAATCAGGGGGTGTACGCTGACGGCTGCGCAGTAGTTTTCATATCTACATTCGTATTATCTAGGAGAACATATGTCGAGGTATCCAAATTGGACTGGAAGTGAGTTTGCAGAAGCGAAGACTTTCTGGGCCTCAATCGCAAAGATCGACGAAGAGATGAGAGTCCTTTCGTTGGACGCTATCCGAGAAGGCAAGGCGAGGTGATTTTGCGGACTTCAAAAAGGGTAAGCTCTCCTTTTGGAAAAACGTCATCCGGACCGGTGGCGAAATCACACCATCTGAACTGAGTTTCTTGGGCGGCAACCATTTCGATGTCATGAGCGGGCGGCATCGGATATATGCACTCCACGAAGAGGGCTTCACGGACGTGTTTGTTCAGGTTCTTCCGTGCGAGCTAGGCGATCTGGTCAAGATCAACAAACTGGCAGAACGTCTCGTGCCTTAACCATTTCTGATGGCAGCTTTGTATGCTTTGCTGATGTTTACAGTGACTGCGGAACGCTGGCTAGGCGCGGTATAACACCCGTTCTAATACGATGCTGGGGAACAGTAGGTCTAATGGTATTTACCCCCCTACCATTTATGAACCTTCTGCCATGCGTAATAAGTGGCTTGAGAGATCTTCGGGCCAGGCAAAGCTCGAATAGCTTTGTAAACAGCGGTACCGGGACAGCCAGACTCGATTAACTTGTCCGCCAAAAGAGCCCGCTCGTCTGTCATGCAGGGGCGGCGTCCGAGCCGGACACCTCTTTCTTTTGCCACTCTCAGGTAATCGCGATGACAAGCCGCATTGAGCCGTTTTTCTACCTCATTCAGCGATCTCAACTCTTCGGCAAGTACGAACATCTCGTCAAGAGCTGACACTACCTTTGAACGCAAGTTTTCCACAGCACAATCAAGGTCCATAGGTCTCTCCTTGTCACAACCCTTTGCTCTGCCCGCGGCCTTGGGTGAAGCGAACATTGACAGGCTTGCGCGCTCTCAAGAACCTCGGGCATCTAGGTTGCACGCTCGTACGAGGACGTAACGAAAACAACCAACCACCTCAAATATCACAAAATAGTGATAATTCATCCAAGATACTGATATTACTCGGCAAAAATAGATTTCAGCAGATTTACAAGTTTTAAACACAGCGGACAAAAAGATAACTTTATTGTTTTAAATCATACGATTGAGTTTTTTTGGGGGGAGATTGCCACCGCTGCCTACAGGCTCTTCAATGTCTAGACTTAAACTTCAATGCCAGTTTTCGATATTCTGTCTCCTACGGCGTCCCGCAGCAAACCCCTCAGCATGCGATTGACGTGATTCGGTTTACATGTCACGGGTCATCAAACTGACCGTGAAATTGGACGTCTAAAATGCAATCCCGCCACATAGACCTGCCTCGCCACGAGCTAATCAAAGCTCGTCTCCGTATCGCGGGAGCGAATATGGCGCAGATCGGACGGGAACTTGGTGTCAGTCACACGACAATTAGTTCAGTATCTCAGGGGTATAGTCGCTCTAGACGCGTTGAGGAAGCTATAGCGGCTAAACTTTCTGTAGGGCCTGAAAGCGTCTGGCCAGAACGTTACGAAAACAAGGACGAAGATGGTGCCCCCATGAAATAAAACGACCCCGGAAACCGAAGTTTACGAGGTCGCGTTCTGTCAAATTTGGACGTCTGACGGATACTCAATCTCGCACTCCACCGAAAATGTCAAGCCAAACCACCGCGCCTGCGCGAATGGGACCGCTTGCCCGAAGTTAGGAACCACCGTCGGGGGCTGCGCCTCTGAGCGGTTGGGCGAAAGATTTGAAAACAACACAGCACGCACATATCGCGTCGCACGAGGAGCATCTCGGCGGCGCCTACCCTTCTGCGATCCACCGCAAGGGCAGACAGGGCGAAACCGGCCTGTCTCTCGCCTCAGCGAATGCCGCAATGAACGGCATTTCGTTGAAAAGTTACTGTCGAGACTTCGACATCGGTTATCAAGATCTGCTCAATGGGCAATCCAGCGCCGTCCGGAAGCTCGCACGGCTCACCGAAACACCTGTCGATGCCCTGTTGTGGCACACACCACGCAACCATGCAGATGGGACCGTTTCTCTTTGCGGCACCAACCTTCCGGAAGGCATGCTTACAAAAGGCGGCTTACAGATCTGCCCGGTCTGTCTGCTGCAAGATGAGAGCATCGGAGGCCCGAACGCACGGCGCATCCGCAGCCATTGGCATTTGGCGGCCCTCAGGCGGTGCCATGTACACAATGTCCTGTTCGAAACGATCACGATCAACGGCAGATCATCCGATGCGCAGGAGGGGCTACAAGCATGGTTACCATCTGATATCGCGCCCGCTATAGACGGCCATAAAGCCCTTGAGGATCACATCCTCGGACACCTTTCCGGCACCCGACACCGGCCGCTCGACACCCCGCTCCACGTCGTCATTGCCTTCAGCGAAGCTCTTGGCGCACTGCAAATGGACCTGCGACCGTCTGTCGTCGTTCGCCCCGACCCCAACGATCTCATAAAAGCTGGCGCTGCCGGCTTTAGCATCCTCTCTCAGGGAGATGGCGCCATTGTGGAGGCCATGCGGGTAGCTACCGCGTCGGCGCGGGAGACCAGCAAATACGGCTCAATCTTACAGCCCGTCCTGCGGTGCCTTCACGCATCACAAAAGGACCCTGCTTTTGACGGCTTTCGTAGCCTCGTCCGCAAATTTATCTGCGACAATTTCTATATCCCAGAAAGCACGAGCCTTTTGGGCGAAAAAACAGGGCAAAGCCGCGTCTATACAGCGTCCAAGGCGTCTCACGAGACGGGCTTCTCGATCTCTCTCATCAATCGCGAGCTGATCAAGCGGAACATCCGTGACAAAAAAAGCCCGAACAATAGAAGCAGTCGACAACTCGTCGTTTCACGCGAGCTAATGGACGAGATCGTTACCACGATCGGCGGGCTGTCCAACATCACCGTCACGCGCCATTTTCTGGGCCTTGAGCGGTTCGTGATGGAGCAACTCGAAGACTCCGGCATCCTGCCATCGCACTTCGGCTCGGACGGTGGTTTACCGATGTATCATTTTCAGATTGTCGAGACCTATCTACAAAATCTTCAAGATCGGTCCGAGAGGTCTGCATGTATCGGCCCATGCTGGATATCGCTTCACGACGCAGCGCGGACCTTCGCATGCCCCACGTCTTGGCTGATCAACGGTGCGCTCAGTGGCACACTCAGCCTAACGAAGGTTGCCAAGAATTGCTTCCACAGTCGGGACTTCTACCTCCTAAGAGACGAGATCCAATCCCGCCTACAAGATTCACCGCCACCCGATGTTTCGTTGCCTGACGCCGCAAGAATGCTTGGGCTTACGACTACGTTGCTACGGGATCTCATAGCGGTAGGCGCGCTAGAGAAAGCTGCGCGGAACGGCGCCCCTGAGCCTTACATCCCTTCCGGCGAGGTGGAGCGGTTCGACCGTGACTACGTCTTCCTTCGCGGATTGAATGGCCCGCGACAAGCACAGTTCGTCGAACTGAGGGCGCATTTGCAAAAAAGCGGTTGCCCCCCGCTGCAGGGCCCTCGTGGTGCAACCGCTCACTATCCGCGCCGACATATTCTTCAATTGGCCCAACGTCCCGAGGGCGACGCCCTAACGCGGATCCTCATGGCTGAAAATCTGGGACCACGCAGAAGCCAGAGCGTGCGAGTGAACTATGGCCACCGATCAGAGAGTGCAGCATGATGTCGCTTTTCAACACAATCGAACATGAAAATGCCCAATACGCCCTGCCCCGCATGCGTGCGGCCAGCAAGATTACTTTTGGAGATATTCACGGCGTCCTTCCCTTCTCGGGAACGCGAAATCCCATTTCGGTCAGCAACACCTCCTATAAGGCGGCGTTTCTTTACAAAACGGCCGCCAACAGTTGGAAGCCACGACTTGGCCTCGTCGAGAGTGGCGCCGAATTAGCTGTAGCCGAAGAGATCCTGCTGAACCCCGATCTCTACGATTTGGAATTTCAGCCCGAAGTGGTCCGTTACAGACATCCTGATGGAAGCGACCGGACTCACTACCCCGATCTACGGCAGACATTCCACAACGGGTTTAGACGGTTGATATTTGTACGCAACGCCTCAAGCCTCAGAAAGCCTAGTACCAAAGCGGAAATTCAGGCAATCATCGCGGCCACCCCACCGAGCATGGCACATGCATTTACCGTCATTGATGCCGATAGCTATTCTCGTCCGCGGCGAGAGAACCTGCGCCGCATGCATCGGCTCGTGGCATTCCAGCCAGACGCCAAAGCCGACGAGCTTGTAGAAGACCTCATCCTATCGCACGGCCGCTACTGGCTCATGTCTGAGCTCTTTCCGAACGCAGACTTACCAAAGTGGCGGATATTCCAATCCTGTCTACGCCTGATAGCTACCGGCAAGCTTATGGCAAATATGAATGCCGTGATCAGCCATCACTCGCACATCTGGAGACCTTCAGCGTGATCAATCCCAGATATCAAATCCCAAACCGAGTTGAGTTGTCAGTTGAAGGCCAGTTGCGGTGCATTACGCCAAATGCTCAGCGGGGATATGACATGTCCTATGCAGCTCATGGTACAGAGGTTCTGACCTATAACCAACTGATCTCCGCACTCAAAAAGCCAGGTGTATGGTCTAAAAATTTAACCCTCGCCCAAAATCCGACGGCTGCTCGCATCAGGGCCGGCGGGCTTCATCATATAGATCAGCTCCCACAGAGCGAGCGGGATGACGTTGAGTTTCGTGAAGCCCTTTGCATAGGAATATCGCGGCTCGCCGCTACGCTGCGCAAACTCACCGCAGCCAGCCTCGATGTGTTGAAACACAGGAGAAAGATCCACGAGATTGCCTCGCAGATCTACACCAAGCACAAGATCGATTTTGGTGTCAGAGGCGGCAAAATCTCGGCTGCAGCCAAGATGCCGAAGGGGCGTACGCTACTTCTTTATTACCGGCGCTACGTTGAAAGCGGTTACGACCCGATGGCTCTGGCCAGTCAGACATGGTTGCAGGGTAATCGCACGCGCCGGATCTCAACGACGATCATCGACCTGATTTTTCAGGCTATCGAACAGATCTGGCTCGAGGGACGAAAACGCTCAGTTGCTGCTGTCCACAAACGCTTCACACTACTGCTCGACGGAGAAAATGTTGCGCGCGAAGCGAATGGATTGCTCCCGATCAATGGGGTCAGTTACCAAACTGTCCATGCAGCCGTGTCCTCCATTCCTCTGACTGCAACCTCCGTCGCACGCGATGGCATCAGGCACGCGGTAAATGCCTTTACCCGCGGCAGCACTGACACTCGGGCGCTGATGCTCGGGGAATATGTCGAGGTGGACGAATGTAAGCTCTCACTCATAACCGCCGCCAAGAAATGCCATTGGTACGCCAACCTGAGCGAGAAAGACCGTGCTCTTCTCGAAGAAGTCGATGAAATCATCCACAGCCGCCTTCATCTGGTTCTGATCATTGATGTCGCATCACGGATGCCGCTAGGCTGGGTGTTAAGCGAAACGCCAGGTGCTGAAGCAACTCAAGCTGCGCTTCGAATGGCAATGCGTGACAAGACTAAGGAAAAAATCCGTTACGGATGCGAGCGCAACCCGATGCCCGCGATCGGTATCGGGATGCTCAAGGGTGACAACGGATCCGGCATCCGCAACTCACCCGTTAAAACTTCCGCGCTCGGGCTAAACACTCACACTGTCGACGCGCGCACCTATCGAGGTGGCGACAAACCCTACATCGAGCGGATGTTCGGCACCATGGAAAGCCAACTGATTGCCATGTTGCACGGCTATGCGGGGCGCCGCCCTGGTGATCTGACCGGTTATGATCCGATCAGAAACGGTGCACTAGATTGCGAGGCGCTATACGGAATTATCACGCGGTATCTGATTGATGAATATCCGCTGCAACGACATACCGGCACCACAATGCTAAACCGTCGGCCGATTGAGGCGGCAAAGCAGATCAACGAGGAATACGGCGCCATCCTGCCCCCGACCGCGCATGATTTTCGTATCCACCTGGGTTTCCGGCACGAATGTAAAATTACGCATGAAGGCGTCAAAGCCTTCGGGCTGCCTTTCAATTCTGCCGATTTGCAGAAGCTGGGCGAGACCCTCCGAGGCAAGGTCACGGTGTTTGTTGACCCCGACAACATCGCTTTCGCCACTGTACTGAGCCCACGCCATCCGGAACCGGTACTGGTGGAGCTGCAATGGACCGCGATGCAAGATCTGACGCTTAAAGAGTTTTTCATCTATGCAGAACATGCCCGGGCCGAGGATCCTATGCTCACCCGTGATTTCGAGCAGACGATTTCGCGGACCCGACAGAAACTGCAAAACCAAATGGATGAAATCGCAGCCAAGCATAAATTGCCGCGCAGCTATCTAACCGTGGAAGAAGCAACTCGGAAGGGCAACCAAATACTCGCGGGTGTCCACAGCACGCGCAAGACACCTGAGATCGGCGCGGCTGAGCCAGGAACCTTGAACCAGATGACCATGGATCAAGGTCAATATGTCATTGGAAATGGGTTTGAAGCACCGCTCGATGGAGAGCAAACCTCGATAGAGAATGACCCATTCGCTATCACGCCTGACACGAAGGGCAAACTGACATGAGCTTTATAAACGCAGACGAAGCCCGCCTGAAATCCGAACTCCTTTCTGCGTATTACAGCTTCCCGCGCGCCCGCGTATTGCATGCGGCAACTTCGTGGGCGCTTACGGATTATTATAGCAAGAGCGCCATCGGTCAGCCCTTCGAGGCGCGGGGCATAATGGTCACAGGCCCCTCCCGGATCGGAAAATCCACCGAAATCCGCAGAACCCTCAGCCAACTCAATGACGGTACAACACTTATGCCGGATGGCCGGCCCGCCAAGATCGCGTCGGTCATCCTGAGCGGTTCCTTAAGCTGGAAAGACCTCGGGATTCATACGTTGAGGCATGGCCTGAAATACCCCGCAACAGGACGCCTCACCCAGCATCAGGTCTGGGATCGGGTCGTCCTGCAAGCCAAACTGCAGGGCGTGGTCGGGATACATTACGATGAGTGCCAACATATCTTCCCACGCAGCCCGGACGGGCACGCCAAGATCCTCGACTGCTTCAAATCCCTTCTGAAGCATCCAGAATGGCCGCTGATGCTGATCCTATCTGGCGTGGACAGCCTCGCGCACCACATTATCCGGGAAGAACAATTGGCATACCTCCTTAAACCTGTGACATTCGATGAAATCGCGCCCGGCAACACGGCTGACCAACAAGAGCTACATTCGCTCTGCCACGCCTATGCTGCCAAGGTGGATGTCGATCTGGCTCAGACCCCTTCGAGGGAATTCTATCAACGATTGTCGGTTGCATGTGCTTACCGATGGGGACTGGCCGTCGAGCTGATTATCGAGGCAATCGTCTTAGCATACCAACAGGCGGATCGACGGCTAACGCCAGCCATATTCTGCCACGCCTTTACCGCAAGGTTGGGACTTAGCCCAAGGTACTCACCATTCTCGGTCGACGATTACGAGATCCTCTTTGAAAAGTCGAAAGTCTTCGAACTCTGGACTCGGCAGACCCTGTAATAAGCCGCTACTTTAAAGAACAAAAGCCCGCGTTCGTCGCGGGCTTTTTTGTGCGTATCGATCAACCCCGACCCACGGTTTTCTGCATGCATATGCTTGAAATCAGTATGGATATGCTTTCAAACTTGGAAGGCCGTATTTTTCATGATGCTTATCAGTGCGTTACAGGCCTGAATTTTACCCAGCCTCAAAAAATCGCATTCATATGCTTAACTGACACTCTCTCGTGTCGAGCTCGAGCTGCATCGTCGCCATGCCATTTCGGCGTGAAAGCTCCTCATAGCCTGCCGAACGATAGGCCCGCACTGCCGGCACATTGTCGAGCTCGACCTTCAGCGTCAGGACCGCAGCCCCCAGATCGCGCGCGGCCTCCTCGACGCGGCCGGTCACATCGGAAGCGGCTCCGCCCCGTGCGTCCTCGACCAGATAGACATAGGTCAGATGGCGCACCTCCGGACCGACCCCCACGCGCAGGGCGAAAAACCCTACATCCTGTTCCGCCTCATCACGCAGATAGAAGGAGACATCATCCCGATCTCCCAGCCATTTGCGGTGCCATTCGCGCTCGTCAAAAGGCACTTTGGCATTGGGATTGATCAGGGGAACGTCCTCGTCGGGGAGCATTTCGGCCAGCGGGGCGAGATCATGATCGTGGTTCCGGCGCAGGGTAAGAGCCATAGGTCCTTCCTTCGGTTGGGCAGCTGTGGAAATTTTCGGGGCTGCGGCTCCCATATCCGGCCGGCCCCGTCAACCGGGTCACAGCCCCGCATCACGCCCAGCCCATAGCCGCCATGTTCCCTGCGGGTAGCGGCACATCCAAAGCGAAACGGACCTGACAGAAAAAAGGCGGCCCCGAGGGCCGCCTGCTATCATCCTGCCGCGACAGTCACGGCATCGACCACCGCATCCACACATTCGGCCAGCAAACCGTCATCCTCGCATTCCGCCATCACACGGATCAGGGGTTCGGTGCCGGATTTACGGATCAGGAGCCGCCCCTGGCCCTGTAGCCGCGCCTCGGTCTGGGCGATCACCTTCTGGACCTGCGCATTGTTCAGGGGCTCCTGACCTGCCTGATAGCGCACATTCTTGAGAAGCTGCGGCACGGTCTCGAACTGGCTTACCAGTTCCGACGCACGCTGCCCCGTCTCGGCCATGGCCAGAAGGAATTGCAGCCCCGCCATCAGACCGTCTCCGGTGGTGGCGTAATCGGTCATCACGATATGGCCCGACTGCTCACCGCCCAGATTGAAGCCACCCGCGCGCATCCGCTCGACCACATAGCGGTCGCCGACCTTGGTGCGCTCGAGCCCGATCCCGTGGCCCTGCAGGAAGCGCTCGAGCCCCAGATTGGACATTACGGTGGCGACCAGCGATCCGCCCTGCAGGATACCCTTCCCGGCCCAGCGGCGGGCAAAGAGCGCCATGATCTGGTCGCCATCGGCCACACGGCCCGTCTCGTCGATGATCATCACGCGGTCCGCATCACCATCGAGCGAGATGCCCAGATCCGCGCCATGGGCGAGCACCGCCTCGGCGCAGGCCTCGGGGTGGGTCGATCCGACGCCTTTGTTGATATTGTAGCCATTGGGCGCAACCCCCACGGGGATCACCTCGCAGCCCAGTTCCCACAGCACCTGCGGTGCGGCCTTATAGGCGGCACCATTGGCGCAATCGACGACCACCTTCAGCCCCGACATCCGGTCGCGGGCGGGGAAGGTCGTCTTGGCATATTCGACATAGCGCCCCAGCCCGTCATCGATGCGCTTGGCACGGCCGATATTGTCGGGGATCGCCAGACGGATCTCACCCTCCAGCATCGCCTCGATCTCCATCTCGGCCTCGTCGGACAGTTTGAACCCGTCCGGTCCGAAGAACTTGATGCCGTTATCCTTGGCCGGATTGTGGCTCGCCGAGATCATGATCCCCAGATCGGCGCGCATCGAGCGCGTGAGATAGCCCACCGCGGGCGTCGGCACCGGCCCCAGAAGGAGCACATTCATCCCCGTCGAGGTCAGACCGGCGGTCAGCGCGTTCTCGAACATATAGCCCGAAAGGCGCGTATCCTTGCCGATCACCACGCGGTGGCCATTGGTGCCCGCACGGCGGAAATAGCGCCCAGCCGCCGCCCCCAGACGCAGCGCCATCTCGGCGGTCATATGGCCCTGATTGGCCTCGCCACGCACCCCATCGGTGCCGAAAAGTTTCCTGCTCATTTCTCTCCCTCCCAGCCCAACGTCAGGGCCGCCCAGAGGTTCACCCCCTGTTTGATTTCCGCCACATCATGCACACGGTGGATCTGCACGCCCTGCGCGATCCCTGCGAGGGTCACCGCCAGCGTGCCGGGCATCCGGTCCTTTGCGGTCTCGACCCCCGCAATAGTGCCGATGAAGCGTTTGCGCGAAACACCCAGCAGGATCGGGCAGCCAAGGCTGTGGAACAGCGAGAGCCCGCGCAGCAGGGTGAGATTATGCTCGACCGTCTTGCCAAAGCCGATCCCCACATCCGAGATGATCGCCGCGCGGTCGATCCCCTCGGCCTCGGCCAGCGCGATGCGCTCCTCGAGATGGTCATAGACATCCAGAAGCACGTCATCATATTCGGGCTTGTCTTGCATGTTCTCGGGGTCGCCCTGCGCATGCATCAGACAGATCGGCAGGCCCGAAACCATCGCCAGCTCCGCCATCCCCGGATCATATTCCATCGCCGAGACGTCATTGATCATATCGGCGCCCGCCTCGACCGCGGCATCGGCCACCAGCGCCTTGCGGGTGTCGATCGAGATCGGCAGATCGAATGTATCGCGCAGTTCCTGAATGAGCGGCACGGTGCGTTCGATTTCTTCGTCCTCGGGCACGGTCTCGGCACCCGGACGGGTGCTCTCGCCACCAATGTCAAAAATATCGACGCCTTCCTCGACCATCGCCTCGGCACGTTCCATCGCCGCATGCATATCGAAATAATCGCCACCATCGGAGAAGCTGTCGGGCGTGGCATTCAGGATGCCCATCACCCGCGGCACCTCGAGGTTCATCGACCCGATCATCCGGCGCTTGGCGGTGAGCCGTTCCAGCACCTCTTCGGGGCAATGCTGCGCAGGGATCACCTCGGGCGGCAATCCGCGGCGCAGAACCTCGACTTCATCAAACCAGCACCAGCCTCCGGCCAAGCGGAAGGCGGTGTCGGGGCGGGCAAGATCCGTGCGCGGGATCGGGCGATAATAGAGCTTTTCCATGGCCTCCATTCACCGCATGTGCCGTGATTTGGCAAGCCATCTTTGGCCGGGCTCAGCGTTGCGCGAGCACCTTCACGCGGGAACCTGCCGGAGCTGCAATATTTCCGTGAAGTTCCAGCCGGTCGGCGGCCAGCTGCTCGGCCAGCCATACCGCCAGCGCCACCGCATCGCGCGGGCTGCCTTTGGGGCCATCCACCGCATCAAGCACAATCTTCGAAGGCGCCCAGACAACCGTCTTGCCGTGTTTCATCGCCCAGTCGAGCTCGGTGCGCGAGGATACCACCACACAGCGCGGATCACGCCCCGCCAGAACCCAGGCGTTCTGCTCGATCGCCAGCAGATCGATCCGGCGCTGGGTCGGCCCCTGGGCCGATTGCGGGGGCGTGCCCTCGGGCATGCCCACCACCAGAACCACCGCCGCAGCCCCCGCTTCGAGCGCATCGAGGCGCGCCGACAGATCGGGGGCGGCAATGGTCTCGTTCGAGAGATAGGCCAGCACCGGATGCACCGCCTCGCCTGCCGCCTGAACCGGCACCGAGGCCCGCGAGCGCACGATCTCGACGCCAAGCGCCCCCGGACCGCGGTCGAGCTTCTCGATCCGCACGAAGACCCGCATCGCCTGAGGCGCCGCCAGAATGCGCTCGGCCACCCGCTCGGCCAGCGTCTCCAGAAGGTTCAGGCGCTCGGCCGCAAGTTCTGCCGCCACAGCTTCGGTGATCCGGTCATAGGACAGGATGCGGTCCACATCATCCTCGAGCGGTGCGGCCACCGGGCGCACCTCGACCACGATGTTGAACTGCAGCCGCTGGCCATGCCCGCGCTCCTGCTGGAACGCGCCGATATCGGCGGTGACGATATGATCGCGCAGGCTGATGCGGTCACGCGGATCAGCCGGAGCCGAGGCAATCGAACGCTCTTCGGGATGCGCAAAGGCTTGAACGATATCGCTGGACATGGGGATCTCTCTGGCTTGGCCGGCAGGGCTTTTCTTTGGGCGGAAAATAGAAAAAGGGCGGGCAAATGCCCACCCCGAAACGTCGGATAGCAGCGAGAAACGACACGAGCGTGTTAGTTGGAAGCGGTCCGCACCGGTTTGCGGTAGAAAATATGCGAGCCCACGCGGGTGGTTTTCACGAAACGCTTCGACCAGGCGGGGCGCACGGCGGGCGTATGGAAGAAGGTCGCGCCATCGGTCAGGCTGCGCGGGGCGCCATCCATCATGGCACGGGCGACCTTGGCCACACGGGCATAGCTGGCACGGTTGGCGATGGCATCGGATTTGCCATCACAGGTCCAGCTGAACTGGCAAGCGCGTTTGGTGCCCTGATGGACCACACCGCAAACGGTATTAGGGAAGGCCGGATCATCAACGCGGTTGAGCACCACCTCGGCCACGGCCTGCTGGCCCTTGAGGCTCTCGCCGCGCGCTTCGTGATAGATCACCTGCGCCAGACAGTCGAACTGGGCACCGCCCTGTGCGGCAGGCTGGGCTGCCAGCCACGAGGCCGTCAGCGAGGGCGGTGTGGAACCTTCCGGCGGGGTCATGAGTTTGGATACCTGAGCGGCGGAGAACTTGCCCAGCGTGTCACGCTCCCCCGAGAGCATGGATGCCAGAGGCGTATCGATATCGATTGTAGGGTCGTTGGACCCGCTTACTGTCACTTCGGCTTGGGCTGCACCTAGCTGCGCACAGAGCGCAAAGGCGAAAATCGCTACAATCTTACCGATAAACTTCGTCATGTGTCCGTCTCGCAGTGGTTTCGCGCCCTGCCGACCGCTGGCCAACAAGACTTGGGGGACCTACCGCGGAAATCGTTAAAAATCTACAAGCAGATGTTTTTGCCACAGTTTCTTCGGCGAAAGGCGGCGAGAATCCGCCTACCCTAACGTCACCTTAACGTTATTTTTTAGCGCCATATCCAGAAAACCAACTGAATTATCTAAACTTTTAGGATCACGGATTTGCGAGCGCCCCTCACTGCTGCTTGGGAGCCAGAAGGGCGAAATGGGCCGCAGCAAGGCGCGCAACCGGAACACGAAATGGTGAGCAGGACACATAATCGAACCCCGCAGCGCGGCAGAATGCAATCGATTCGGGGTTGCCACCATGCTCGCCGCAGACCGAGATCGTGATATCGCGCCGTGTCGCGCGGCCGCGCCCTGCCCCGATCAGCAACAACTCGCCCACCCCTTCGATATCCAGAATATGGAACGGATCTTCGGAGAAGACGCGCTGGTTTACATAGGTCGACATGAACCGCCCCGCATCGTCGCGCGACAGACCATAGGTCATCTGGGTCAGGTCGTTCGTTCCAAAGGACATGAACTCGGCATGTTCGGCGATCTCGCCCGCGCGCAGCGCCGCGCGCGGCGTTTCCATCATCACACCCAGTTTATAGGAAAACTGCGCCTTCTGCTGGTTACGCACGGCGGCTGCGACCGCATCGATGCGGGTCTTCACCAGCTCCACCTCGCGCGAGGCGGAAACCAGCGGGATCATGATCTCGGGCACGATGACCGAGCCCCGACGCCCCGCCTCGACCACCGCCTCGAAGATGGCGCGGGCCTGCATATCGTAGATCTCGGGCAAGGTTACGCCAAGACGCACGCCACGCATCCCCAGCATCGGGTTGAACTCCGTCATCGCCTCGCAGCGCCGCGTCACTTCCGACAAAGGCCGCCCCAAAGCCTCGGCGAGTTCGCGCATCCCCTCCCGGCTATGCGGCAAAAACTCGTGCAGCGGCGGATCGAACAGCCGGATACAGACCGGCGCCCCTGCCATAATATCGAAAAGCGCGATAAAATCGTTGCGCTGCATCGGCAACAGACGTTCGAGCACGGCGGCACGGTCCTCGGGGCTGTCCACGAAGATCATCTCGCGCATCACCGTAAGCCTGTCCTCGTCGAAGAACATATGCTCGGTCCGGCACAGCCCGATCCCGTCCGCCTCGAAATTGCGCGCGGTGCGGGCATCATCGGGGGTGTCCGCATTGGCACGGATGCCGATATCGCGCACATTATCGGCCCAATGCAGCAATGTGCGGAACCCGTCATCGAGCGAGGGCTCCAGCATCTCGGCCTCGCCCAGAAGCACCTCGCCACTTGTGCCATCGACGGTAATGATATCGCCCTCGCGGAACACTCTCCCTTTGGGTCCGATAAAGCTGTGATCACGCGCATTGAGCGTAATATTGGTGCAACCCACGATGCAGGGCAGCCCCAGACCACGGGCAATCACCGCTGCATGGCTGGTCATGCCACCGCGTTCGGTCAGCACCGCATTGGCCGCGTGCATGCCGCGGATATCCTCGGGCTGGGTCTCGCGGCGCACCAGAATACAGGGCTCGTCGCGCGAGGCCGCAGCCTGCGCCGCCGCGGCCGAGAACACGATCTTGCCGGTCGCCGCACCGGGTGAGGCCCCGATCCCGCGGGCGATCACATCGCGCGGGGCGCGCGGGTCCACCTGATAGTGCAGGAGTTCGGTCAGGGCCCGCGGTTCGATCCGCAACAGCGCCTCGTCGCGCGGGATCACCCCGTCCTCGGCCAGAGCCACCGCGATCCGCACAGCCGCCCGTGCCGAGCGTTGCACCCGCACCGCATCGATCACTGCAATGCGGCCACTCTCGATAGTGAACTCGATCTGCATCTCCTCGCGCAGCCGCTTGCGGCAGACGGGGCTGAAGGCAACCAGCTGGGCAAAGACCTCGGGCGCCATCTCCTCGAGCGAGGCACCGCGTTCGTCGCGCGTCAGATAATGGGTCTCGACCGAATTCGCCCGTCCTTGGGACTGGCCACGGAAACGCCCCGTGATCTGCGGTTGGCCGGTCACGCTTTCCACGAACTGGATCGTGCCCGACCCCGAAAGCCCCGGCCCGATCCCCAGCGCCATCTCCTGCAGCACCAGCCCCAGCGTCGCCTCGGCAGGCGCGCCCTTGGCCTGACGCAGAAGACGCGCGGTGGTGCCTTCCCATGCCCGCGCCATCGACCTGAGCACCTCGCGCAGCTGGGTCAGCGGATCCTGCGGGAAATCCTCTTCCATTTCCTCGGCAAATGCGTCCAGTGCCTCCTGCAGCGCGCCCTCCCCAGCCTCTGCCGAGAACATATCCGGGTCGAGGCGGGCGACATGGATCGCATAGCCCTGCACGAAATTCAGATAGAGTGCATCCGCCGCCTCCCGCCCGTGGGTTTCGGACAGGCGCTGATGCATCGCATTGTTCATTCCAACATTCAGCACCGTCCCCGGACCGCCCCATTCGGGGTTCTCGGGGCTCGAGCGCACGGAAATCAGGGAATCCTGCCCGAAGACATTGGTCAGCGGCGCAAGATCGGGCATCTGGCCCGTCGCAATGGATTTTACCGTCTCGACGGGGAGGGCCACGGTCGGCGGCACCGGCAGATCCAGCCGAATCAACCGTTGTAGACATTTCGCGCGCCAACCGTGCCGAGATTTTTCAACCTTGGCGGTGGGGGTTAGCTCGACGAACTCGGGAAAATCATAAAATTTCTGCATTGCAGCGAGCCCCATTGTGCAGGTGCAGCATACATGAAAACCGGTGGCACGCAAAGCGCGTCCCGCCGGTTTCGCATGATGAACGTGTTATCTTGCTTGCGCGCCTCACTCGTGGCGCGAAAACAAGGCGTTAGCCCTCGATCCGGTTCAGATCGGCGACCGACAGGCAGATCTGGCGGATACGGGAGAGCAGGTTCAGGCGGTTCCGGCGCACGATCTGATTATCGGAATTGATCTGCACGGCGGTGAAGAACGCATCAATCGGCGCGCGCAGCTGGGCCATAGCCCCCATCGCGCTGGCGAATTCCTGCGACTTCATGGCCGGTGTGATTTCCGCCTCGGCCTTATCGAGCGCGGCAAACAGCGCCTTCTCCTCGGGGCCTTCGGCGAATTTCGCATCGGCACCGAAGCTGTATTCCACGCCATCTTTCTCCTCGGCCTGCGTGAGGATGTTATTGGCGCGCTTATAGCCCTGAATGAGGTTCTCGCCGTCATCGGTTTTCAGGAAGCCCGAAAGCGCCTCGGCACGGTTGACCAGCAGTGTCAGATCATCATTTCCGGGCATCGCCAGAACTGCGTCGATCACATCATGGCGGATGCCCTGATCCTTCAGATAGACCTTCAGACGATCATGGAAGAAGGACAAGAGATCGGCGGCATCCGCACCCTCATAGCCCTTGGCGAAGACCTCGGTGAGGTTCAGCCGCAGATCATTGGTCAGGATCAGACGGATCACACCCAAGGCCGCACGGCGCAGCGCGAAGGGGTCCTTGGAGCCGGTAGGCTTTTCATCGATCGCCCAGAAGCCCGTCAGCGTGTCGATCTTGTCAGCCAGCGCCACGGCGACCGTCACCGGTGCGGTAGGCACATCATCGGACGGGCCGAGCGGCGAGTAATGGTCGCGGCAGGCATCGGCCACGGCCTCGGGCAGGCCCGCGCGTTGGGCATAATAGCGCCCCATGATCCCCTGCAATTCGGGGAACTCATAGACCATTTCCGAGCGCAGATCGGCCTTGGCGACCTCGGCGGCCTCGCGGGCCAGATCGGGCGAAGCGCCGACCTTTTGCGCGATCTCCGTGGCAAGTGTCGCAATCCGCGCGATACGGTCGGCCTGTGAGCCGAGCGCATTGTGGAAGGTCACATCCGCAAGCCCCGCGCCCATGCCCGAGAGCCCCTCGGCCTTGACCAGACGGTTATCGTTTTCCCAGAAGAATTTGGCATCCGACAGACGCGCCGAAAGCACCTTCTGGTTGCCCTTGAGGATCGTCGCGCCGTTGTCGGCGGTCTCGCGGTTGGCCACGGTGACAAAGCCCTCGATCCGGCCGGTTTTGGGGTTTTTCACCGAGAAGAATTTCTGGTGCTCTTTCATCGAGGTCTGCAGCACTTCGGGCGGCAGCTCGAGGAACTCGTCATCAATCTGGCCCATCAGCGCCACAGGGCATTCGACGAGCCCTGCCACCTCGGTCAGCAGGCCGCGGTCAGCCACCAGTTCGAGCCCGCGGGCAAAAGCCATCTGCTCGGCATCGTGCCAGATGGTCTGCTCGCGCTCGGCGCTGTCCAGCACGACTTTGGCCGCCGCCAGTTTGGCGCAGTAATCTTCGAAACCGGTGACAGAAAAACGGCCCGGTGCCATGAAGCGGTGGCCTTCGGTGGTATTGCCGGATGTGATCCCGTCGATATCCAGATCGACCACCTCGGCCCCGCCCTCATCGGACAGCAGGCACAGGATCGAATGCAGCGGGCGCACCCAGCGCAAACTCCCCGCGCCCCAGCGCATCGATTTGGGCCAGGGGAAATTGCGGATGGTCTTTTCCAGCACCTCGGCGATGATCGCAGGCGCCTCGCGGCCCTCTTTCTCGACGACCGCAAAATAGACCTGACCCTTTTTCTCGTCGCGGATCTCCAGCTGGTCCATCGTCAGACCGGTCGAGCGCAGGAACCCCTCGATCGCTTTCTCTGGCGCGCCGACCTTGGGGCCTTTGCGCTCCTCGCGCAGCGTCGGGCTCTCTTTCGACAGTCCCTCCAGCGTCAGCACAAGGCGGCGCGGGGTCGAGAAGGCGCCGGCAGAGGCGTAGGTCAGGCCCGCCTCGACCAGCCCGTCGGTCACGAGCTTCTTGAGGTCCTCGCGCGCGCGGCCCTGCATCCGCGCGGGGATTTCCTCGGAAAAGAGTTCGATTAGAAGATCGGGCATGTCAATTCTCCGCGGCGTGTCGCTGATGCCAGGCATAGGCCCGGCCATCGGAATAAATGGCCACCACCCGGTCGATGCCGGGGGTGATGTCGGGTTCGGACAGGAAGGCAATCGCCTCGCCTGTGCGCAGATCCTCGGTCAGGCGCGCCGGATCATAGCAGGGAAACCCCTGCTGTTCCGGCTCGGGCGCGGCCTTGGGATCTACGGTGAAGGTTTCGGTCAGCATACCGAGGCTCAGCGGCGTGTGGAAACAGCCCCGGAACTCGGTATCCTGCGTCGTTTTCAGATCTTCGGTCAGAATAGGCTCGGGCTGCCCCGAAGAGATCGACACAAGACGGATCTCGCCCGCAGGCGGGGTCGCCGCAGAGGCAAGGGGCGCAAGCGCGCCCAGGGCCAGAGCGGCCAGTATCCGGTGCCGATATGCCATCTCAGACAGCGCCACCTGCGGGCGTGCGCACGAAGGCATCGGCGCATTTCTTGGCCAGCGCGCGCACCCGCCCGATATAGGCCTGACGCTCGGTGACCGAGATCACGCCGCGCGCGTCGAGCAGGTTGAAGAGATGGCTGGCCTTGATGCACTGGTCATAGGCGGGATGGGCCATGATGATCCGGCGCTCGGCCCCATCCTCATCGGCCTGCGCCAGAATGCGCTCGCATTCGGCCTCGGCATCCTTGAAATGCTGCAAGAGCATATCGGTGTCGGCCACATCGAAGTTCCAGCGGGAATATTCCTGCTCGGTCTGCTTGAAGACATCGCCATATTTCAGCGCGATCGGCGCGTCGGGATCGTTATAGGGCATGTCCATGACGTGATCGATGCCCAGAACATACATCGCCAGACGCTCGAGACCATAGGTCAGCTCGCCCGAAACGGGGTGGCAATCATGGCCGCCGACCTGCTGGAAATAGGTGAACTGCGACACTTCCATACCGTCGCACCAGACTTCCCAGCCAAGGCCCCAGGCGCCCAGCGTCGGGCTTTCCCAGTCGTCTTCCACAAAACGGATGTCATGCAGGTCGATATCGATCCCGATCGCGCGCAGCGAGCCCAGATAGAGCTCCTGCAGATCCGGCGGGCTCGGTTTGATCAGCACCTGATACTGGTAGTAATGCTGCAGGCGGTTCGGGTTCTCGCCATAGCGGCCATCGGTCGGACGGCGCGAGGGCTGCACATAGGCGGCGGCCCAAGGTTTGGACCCCAGCGAGCGCAGCGTGGTCGCGGGGTGGAAGGTGCCCGCCCCTACTTCCATGTCATAGGGCTGCATGATCGCGCAGCCCTTACCCGCCCAATAGGCTTGCAGTCGCAGGATAATCTCCTGGAACGACCGCGGCGCGGCGGGTTTGGTGGCGGTGGCATCTGACATGCGAACTCTCCCAGACGGATCTGTCATCGAAACTTGCCTATGCCTGATAGGCAAGGCCGCAAGCGGGGTCAACGTGCAACAACGTCACGACGTCATACTGTGACATGGGCTTTGGGGGATGACGCGGGACAAAAGCCTGCTAATTTGCGACAACTTTGCAATTTTGAACAGGGCAGGTTTTATAATGAGGGTTATGCGCAAAGCTGTGTCAGCGCTGGTGGGCGCGGGTCTCACGGGCATGGTCTGGGCCGGTGCCGGATGGGCCGCTCCCGTCTGGCTGCAGATCGAAGCGCAACCCTCTCTGGCACAGGCCGAACAGTCGGCGCGCGGCTGGTCCAGCCTACCCGATCTGTCCGGTTTCTCGATGTCGACCGGCTGGTATGCGATCTCGATCGGCCCGTTCGAAACCCGTGACGCGGCCAATGACCGCCGCCGCGCGCTCCAGCGCGAGGGGCTGATCCCTTCGGATGCCTATGTGACGGAAGGCACGAATTATGGCGCGCAGTTCTGGCCGGTGGGCGCACGTTTCCTGCAGGCCCCCGCGGCCCAGCCGTCTTCCGCCCAGCCTTCCGCCGGCGAACCCTCTCCGGATGCGCCCATCACCTCCGGCGTGACCACAGGCACCGTCGACACGACCGCCCTGCCCGATGACACCGTGCCGGAGACCGGAACCGATACCGTCACCGGCCCGAGCGAAGCTGCAGCCGCACCAGCGCCCATGCCCGAACAAGCCCTCGAAACGGCGGCACCTCCCGCGCCGCAAGGGGAAACGCTGGCCGAATCGCGGCGCCTCGAACAGCTCCTGTCGCGCGTGGATAAGATGGCCATTCAGGATGCGCTGATATGGCAGGGCTATTACAAGGGCGCGCTCGATGCCTCGTTCGGGCCGGGCACTCGGAGCTCCATCGCCGAATGGCAGCGCGCGCAGGGCGATGAACCAACGGGGGTGCTATCCTCGACCCAACAGGCTGCCCTTCTGGACGAGGTCGAGACCGAGCGTGCGGCCCTCGGGCTGGCGGTAGTGGAAAATAGCGATGCCGGCATCCGTATCGCCCTGCCCGAGGCGCTTGTCGCGTTCAAAGGATATGACGCGCCCTTCGTGCAATATGGTCCGAAAGACGGCTCCGGTGTCACGGCGCTGCTGATCTCGCGCAAGGGCGATGCCGATGCGCTGGCCGCCCTTTACAAGGTGATGCAGACGCTCGATGCCGTGCCCGCCGATGGGCCTCGCGCCCTCGAAGCCACGGGATTCCATATCGAGGGACGCAACGACAAAGTCATTTCCTACACGCAAGCCACGCTTTCGGACGGGCTGATCAAGGGCTTCACCCTGATCTGGCCTGCGGATGGCGATATGGCACAGCGCAGGCGCGTTCTGGCCGCAATGGAACAGAATTTTGCTCCCATCGGCAATCAGTCACTGGACCCGACCTTGGGCAAACCGATGACCGTCAGCCATGAAGACCTGACACGCGGGACCGACATCCGCAAACCCGTCTTCTCACGTTCGGGCTTCTATGTGGATGATCGCGGCACCGTGGCCACCGCTGCTGCCGGTATCGACAGCTGCAAGAGGATCACCATCCAGGATGGCACGGCCACGCTGAAGGCGCAGGACAAGGCTCTGGGGCTGGCGCTGCTGAGCCCCGACAAGCCACTCGCGCCGAAAACGGTCGCGCGCTTCCAGACGGGGGGCGCGGCTGTGGGCTCCGATATCGCGGCGGCGGGCTTCTCCTATCCGGAGGCGATGTCAGCGCCGGTGCTGAGCTTCGGCACGCTGGCGGCCCTAAAGGGGCTGGAAAACACCGATCCGTCGCTCGCCCGCCTGACCCTGCGCACCCTGCCCGGCGATGTGGGCGGACCTGTGCTGGACAGCTCGGGCGCGGTAATCGGGATGGTGCTGCCCAAAGCTACAGGCGACAAGGTGCTGCCCAAGGATCTCTCGCTGGCCCTACAGGCGCAACCGATGGCCGATGCGATGGCAAGCATGGGCACCCCGCCCGAAGCCGCGGAGCCCCATGGCGCGCTTGCCACCGAAGACCTGACACGCGAGGTGCAGGGCATGGTGGTGCATGTAAGCTGCTGGAAATAAAGATATCCCCCCTGCATGTCGGACATGCAGGGGGGATTGGCTCAGCCGTTCAGCACAGCCAGAGCTGCGGCATGGATCTCGGGATTGGCGGCGGCAATCACCTGCCCCCCCAGATGCGCCGCCCCCCCCTGCCAGTTGGTGACGATCCCGCCTGCGGCCTCGACCACAGCCATCGGGCCTTGGATGTCATAAGGGTGCAGCTGTGCCTCGACCACCAGATCGATCTGCCCCGCCGCAAGAAGCGCATAGGCATAGCAATCCATTCCATAACGCGTCAGCTTGGCCTGCGCGGACAGGCGCTTGAAGGCCGCGCCCTCCTCGGGGGTGCCGACCTCTGGGAATGTCGTAAAGAGCACGGCGTCGGCGAGCGCATCGGTGGCCGCGCTACGCGTTTTGAGATCTTGTTCGCCATGCGGTCCGATCAGCCTGGCGATCCCCGGACCGCCGATGAACCGCTCGCCGATATAGGGCTGGTCCACGATCCCAAGAAACGGCGCGCCGAGCGCGCCATCAACCACCCGCGCGAGCCCGATCAGCACCCCCCATGTGGGCGTGCCGGACATGAAGCCCCGTGTGCCGTCGATCGGATCGAGCACCCAGACATAGCCGCTCGTGCCTAGCGACTGCCCCTGTTCCTCGCCATAGATCCCGTCTTCGGGACGTTCACGGCCAAGGATCTCGCGCATCGCCGCTTCGGCTGCGCGATCGGCCTCGGTCACCGGATCGAAGCCCGCAGCCTCTTTGTTGGCGGCGGCTATACCGCCTGCGGGCCGGAAACGGGCCAGCGTCTCGCGTCGGGCCGCATCGGCCAACCGCCCTGCGAGCTCCGTCAGCGCGGTGATGTCATTGGAGGAAAGATCGTGTGACGCGCTCATGCTATTCTCCCGCTGTTTTGCAAGCGGTAGCCAGCACGTTTCATAAGGTCAAGGCAGGAGCCGCGAATTGCCGTCCGGCCGTGGAAGGCCGGACAGCCGATATGGGTGAATCAGGCTGCAGAAGAAGCCGAGAGCACTTTTGCCAGATCGAAAAGGCGACGGCGCTGTTCTTCGGGAATTGCGTAGTAGGAGCGGACGAGCGCCAGAGCTTCCTTGTCGGCAAGGATGTCGCCTTCCACTTCCTTCTTGTCGACCTGACCGTCCAGACCTTCGAAGAAAAAGGAGATCGGAACATCGAGAGCTTCGGAGATGTCCCAAAGACGCGATGCCGAAACGCGGTTCATGCCGGTTTCGTATTTCTGAATCTGTTGAAACTTGATTCCAACCTTGTCCGCGAGCTGCTGCTGCGTGACGCCGATCATCCAGCGACGATGGCGAATACGTTTACCTACATGGGCATCAACTGGGTGTTTCATTCAATCGTCCTTACAACACTACAAATAGGAACCTATCACGTCGACACACGCATAGGGCGGCATTTCCTCACAAAAGGTCGTCAAAATTAGTATAAAAAGACTAAACGAAGTTAATCTTCAGGCCAATTTCTTAAAATTTTTTGTTCCAATGCTTAAAGCGAGCCGTGCGAAACTGTATCATCCTCAGGATGTTTCGCAATTTGCATCGCAAAATGCGAAATTGAAAAGGTTCTCGTTATGGAAATATTCTTTCGCGAATCACCTGACGACTTGTCGTAACGCGCGGAGCCGCTAGTCTGGCCCCCGTTACAGGAGAGATCCGATGCCCCAGATGACCGCCTTCCAAGTCGTCGATTTCGCGCGCCCGCCCGAGCACCGCCCCTGCGCAAGGCCCGAGCCCGAAGCGGGAGAGCTGCTGATCCGTATCCATGCCTGCGGGCTGAATTTCGCCGATCTGCTGATGATGCAGGGCCGGTATCAGGACACCCCTGCCCCGCCCTTCACCTTGGGGCTGGAATGTGCGGGCGAGGTCGTGGGGCGCGGGGTCGGCTGCACCATTCCGCTCGGCACAAGGGTCGCCGTCTATGCAGGACAGGGCGGGCTGGCCGAATATGGCAGCTTTCCGGAAGCCGCCTGCATCCCGCTCCCGCCAGACACCCCCTATGACGAGGCTGCCGGGCTCCTCATCACCTATGGCACATCCCATCTCGCACTGACCCACACGGCGGGCCTGCGCGCCGGAGAAACGCTTGCGGTGATCGGTGCGGCAGGTGGCGTCGGGCTGACCGCCGTGGAGATCGGGGCGCAACTGGGGGCACGGGTGATCGCTGTGGCGCGCGGTGCGGACAAATGCGCCATCGCCCGCACGGCAGGTGCGGCCGAGACCATCGACAGCGATACGGCCGGAGAACAAGGCGGGCTCAAGGCAGGGTTGAAGGCTCTGGGCGGGGTTGATGTGGTTTATGATGCCGTGGGCGGCACACTTGGCGAGGCGGCTTTCCGCGCGCTGAACCGTGGCGGCCGCTTTCTGCTGATCGGCTTTGCGGGGGGCACCCCACCGGCGCTCCCGCTCAATCACGCGCTGGTCAAGAATATCTCGATCCACGGGCTGTATTGGGGCGGATACCGCGAGATCGCCCCCCAAGCCTTCCGTCGCTCGCTCGATGAGGTGCTGCGCGATCACGCGGCGGGCCGTCTGCGCCCGCATGTCTCCCACCGGCTCCCCTTCGCCCGTGTGGGCGAGGCGCTGGAGCTGCTACGCAACCGACAGTCGAGCGGCAAGATCGTGATCGCCATCGATGGCAGCAGTTTTTAAACCGTCATCAAAAATTACCACGTTTATTTGGTCGTTTTCCGCATAAAGCCGCCAAGCGCTATCTTGAAATGGAAGCATGGTCTGCCAATATCGGCAGGGATAAGAGCGCCATTGAGGGCGCATGCCACTTCATGGAGGGATTTGATGGCTGGTTTTAACACGATGCGCACCGCGACCGGCGCGCGTCAGGCGCAGATTGACGCAGGTCTGCGCGCACACATGAACAAGGTCTACGGGCTGATGTCGGCAGCGATGCTCATCACCGGGGCAGTGGCATGGGCGCTTGCCGGCCTTGCAATGACCAATGATCCGGCCGCCGCGGTCGGCACCATGCGCAATGGCACCATGCTGACGCAGTTCGGCGCGTTGCTCTATACCTCGCCGCTGAAATGGGTGGTGATGCTGGCGCCTCTGGCCGTCGTCTTCCTGTTCTCGGCCACGATCAACCGCATGTCGGTCGGTGCGGCACAGCTGGTCTTCTGGGCCTATGCGGCGCTTGTGGGCGCATCGATCTCCTCGATCTTCCTCGTCTTCACCGGCGTATCGATTGCCCAGACCTTCCTCGTGACCGCGATCGCCTTCGCTTCGCTCTCGCTTTATGGCTACACCACCAAACGCGACCTGTCGCCGATGGGCTCGTTCCTGATGATGGGTCTGATCGGCCTGATCGTGGCGTCGATCGTCAATATCTTCATCGCGAGCTCGGCTCTGGCCTTCGCCGTGTCCGTTCTTGGTGTGCTGATCTTCGCGGGTCTGACCGCCTATGACACGCAGAAGATCAAGACTACCTATCTCGAGATGGCACATTCGGGCGAGGACTTCCTTGGCAAGGCTGCCATCATGGGCGCGCTGAGCCTCTATCTGGACTTCCTCAACCTGTTCATGCTGCTCCTGAACTTCATGGGGAACCGCGAATAATCGCCTCTCTCCTATACTACGCAAACAGCCGCCGGTTTCCGGCGGCTGTTTCATGTCAGCCCCTTCCCTTTCCTCTCCGAGCCGCTAGTTTCCGATCATGGATATCGTCATTATTGTCGCGATTATCGCGTCACTCTTTTTCGTGATCGGCGTGGCCGAGCCTCTCGCCGCCCGCCTGCGGCTACCCTATTCGGTGATCATCGCCGCATTGGGCATGTTGATCGGCTCGGCGGCGATCTTCTTTTTACAGACCACGCTGACCGATGCGCTCAATCCCGTGGCCGAGGCGATCCTCGGCCTGCCGATCCGTGCCAATGTCTTCCTCTATATCTTCCTGCCACTCCTGCTGTTCCAGGTAACATTGGGCATGAACCTGCGCCGGATGATGGATGACTGGGTGCCGATCCTCGTGATGGCGGTTGTGGCCGTCGTGGTGGCCACTCTTTCGGTGGGATACGCGCTTTCCTATATCTCCTCGCTGCCGCTCGCTGCCTGTCTACTGGTCGGCGCGATTGTCTCCACGACCGATCCTTCGGCCGTGGTCAGCATCTTCCGCTCGCTCTCGGCCCCGCAGCGGCTGGCGCGGATCATCGAGGGCGAAAGCCTTCTGAACGACGCCGCCGCCATCGCGCTCTTCGGCCTCTTCATCGGTTATGTGATGCTGGGCGTGCCGGACCCCGAACTGGGCGAGGCCTTGGGCCGCTTCCCGATGCTGATCGCGGGCGGCGCCGCCACCGGCTGGGTGCTGTCGCAGATCGGCCTGCGCATCATGGGGCTCTTTCCCCGTTACGAGCTGGCGCAGATGTCGGTTTCGGTCGCCCTCCCCTATCTGTCCTATATTATCGCCGAACAGCTGATCGGGGCCTCCGGTGTGATCGCCGTGGTGGCCGCAGGTCTGACGCTCAACCTCGCGGGGCCCGGCCGGATCGAGCCGCAGACATGGACCAACATGCGCGAGACCTGGGATCTGGTGGCCCATTGGGCCGGCGCATTGATCTTTATTCTGGCCGCGCTCCTGATCCCGCGGCTTCTCGAAGGCACTACTGTCACCGACTTCCTGTTGATCGGTGTGGTCGTCGTGGCGGCCATCGCCGCGCGCGCGGTGATCCTCTGGGGACTGCTGCCGGTGCTAACGCTTCTGCGCCTCTCGCCGCCGGTCGAGCGGCCCTATCGCGTGGCCATTCTCTGGGGCGGGTTGCGCGGCGCAGTAACGCTGGCGCTCGCACTGGCCGTGACCGAGAACGCTCTGGTGCCCGTCGAGATCAAGCGCGTTGTCGGCATCCTTGCCACGGGCTTCACCCTGTTCACCCTGATCGTGCAGGGGACGACCCTGCGCAGCGTGATCGGCAAGCTGGGCCTCGACAAGCTCTCGCCGCTCGATCAGGCGCTAGCCAATCAGGTCATCGCCGTCTCGCTACAGACCGTGCGCGAGGATGTCGCCAAATCCAGCGAGAACTACAACCTCAACCACGAGATCATCCGCGCCGAGGCGAAGCGCTTCGGCGAGAGGCTGGATTCTGTCGTGCGGGCCGCCGAAGCCGGTGCCAATATTCTGGATCGCGACCGGATCACATTGGGTCTGATCGCGCTGGCAGGGTTCGAGCGCGAACAGGTGCTAAGCCGCCTGCGCGACCGCTCGATCTCGTCGCGTATCGGCGAGGCCGCACTCAGCCAGACCGACCATCTGATCGAAGGCGCACGCGCTCAAGGCCGGACCGGTTACCAGCGCGCGGCCCGCAGCGCCATTGATTACGGGCGCGCCTTCCGGATCGCCAATTTCCTGCACAACCGCTTGCGCTTCTCGATGCCGCTTGCCCTGCTGACCGCCGACCGGTTCGAAAGGCTCCTGTCACAGCGCATGATCCTGCGCGATCTGGATGCGTTCATCGATGCCCGCATCCGCCGCATCCATGGCCGCCGCGTGGCCGACCTGCTCCACGAGCTGCTCGCGCGCCGTGTGGAGGCGCTGGAAACCGCGCTCTACGGTCTGCGCCTGCAATATCCGGGCTATGCCGAAGAGCTCGAGCGCCGCCTGATCCGCCGCACAGCCCTGCGGATGGAAGAGCGCGAATACAACACGATGCACGAGGACGGACTGATCTCCGAGGAGGTCTTCACCTCGCTCATGCAGGATATCTCTGCACGCCGCCTGAAGGCCGAGGAACGCCCGATGCTGGACCTGCAGGTGCAGCGGGCCGACATCCTGCGCCGGATGCGGCTGTTCGAGGATTTGGACGAACGTATCCGCAAACCTCTGGGCCGCAGCCTGCGCACGCGCTATTTCGATCCGGGTGACAAGATCATGCGCAAGGAAAGCCATGCCCGCTCGGTCTTTTTCATCGCCTCGGGAGCGGTCGAGCTGGAAACGGCAGGGCAGATCTCGCGTCTCGGGCGGGGCGATATGTTCGGCGAACTGGCCTTGCTGACCGGCAAGCCGCGGCGCACCGATGTGCGTGCCATCGCGCCCTCGACGATTCTGGAGCTGGATGAAAAACGGTTCCGCAAGCTCTTGCGCCGTAGCCCCGCCATCCGCGAGGCCGCCCGCGAGGCCGCCGAAAAGCGTGGTATCTCGATCGACGATCTTCTGGAGGAGACCGCGCCGGAGACTGCGAAATAATGGAAGTGGCGGCCCCTGAAGGATTCGAACCCTCGGCCGTCCGCTTAGAAGGCGGATGCTCTATCCAGCTGAGCTAAGGGGCCATTGTCGCCTTGATAACGCGACAATCGCGAAGCTGCAATCCGCTCCGTGCATCTTGGCCCGCCAATTTCGAGGTGCGGCAAGCGGTTAGGTTTTCACCGCGACCGGCAGGCTCAGCGCCATATAGACGCTCATCGGATCAAGGGTATAGTCGGCGAAAGGTGCACATCGCGTGAAGCCTTCCGTCTCGTAGAGGCTGCGCGCAACCTGGAAGCTGGCCTGCGCACCGGTTTCCAGCCGCACCTCGCGGATCCCTGCCTCCGCCACATCGGCCAGAAGGTGGCGCAGCATCATCCGCGCCAGCCCGCGGCCGCGCTCCTCATAAAGCACATGCATGGATTTCAGCTCGGCCAGATCGGGTCCATGGCGGTTCCACGCCCCCATGCCGATGGCACGGCCTTCCTCGCGCATCACGAAAAACCGGATCTGCGGCGCGGCCAGCGCATCGGGCGGCAGCATATGGATGGAGCCGGGCGGCGTGTCGGCATGCATCGCATCGAAATGGCGCTTGTGCAGAAGCGCCAGATTTTCCTGAACAGGATGTTCGCGCAGAATGGTAATCATGAAAGACCTCCCCTGATGCCGACAGCTTAGCCCAAAGCCCAAAACGCGAAAAGGCGCACCCTCGGGCACGCCTCTTGATTTGAAAACCGGTGAACTTAACGGCGCAGTTGGCGCTGGAGCTTCGTCGGTGCATCGGCACGGACGCGCACCGGTTGCAACTGCAGATCCTGCGCGCGCATCCCGTGACCGGACCGGCCATCATGCCGGAATAACCCAGTCAGGCCCGAAACGAGCTCTGTTGCAGAAGAAACGAGGGTGTTGAGCAGAACAAGCATGGGCGCGTCCTCTAGTTGTTACATTCAATGTAACGCATCGTTTCCAAAAACCAAGAGGCGATTCTCAAATTGCTTATTATTCGGACAACACTTCCCGCATGCAGGCATGAAAAAAGGGGCCGCAGCCCCTTCTTGCAGCCCGTCCTGCAACGGCTCAGGCCATATCGTCGCGCAGCTGGCGGGCCATATTGTCGATGACGGCATTCACGAATTTCGGTTCGCGGCCATCGGGGAAGAAGGCGCGAGCCACTTCCACGAATTCGTTGATCACTACTTTCGGCGGAGTCGCCGGATTGACCAGCTCGGCCCCTGCCGCACGGAAGAGCGCACGCAAAACCGAATCAATCCGGTTCAGCGGCCAGCTCTCCAGCAGCGCCTTATCGGTGGCCTTGTCGATCTTGCCCTGCCACATTACCGCGTCATCCAAGATCCGGCGGAACAGATCCACATTTCCTTCCGACATCTCGACATCGTCGATCACCGCCCCAAAGCGGAAATTCTCGAACTCTGCCCGCACCTTATCCGCAGACTGACCGCCTGCTTCCATCTGGAACAGGGCCTGCACGGCATAGAGCCGTGCTGCGGATTTCATCCGGCGCTTTTCCTCGAGCGAGGGTTTGCGCGGTTTTTCGGCGGGCATATCTTCGGTCATGCGGTCTTGGTTCCTTCGGCTTCACCGGCAATGCGGACCGACTCGCCCTGCGGGCGGAAGCCAATCCCTTTTGTCCGGTTCGCCCATTTGCGCGATAGAGCGAGCAAATGCAAGGCCGCAGCAGCAGCTCCGCCACCTTTGTTCGCCTTGGCGGTATTGGCGCGCACCTCGGCCTGATCGTAATTCTCGACCGTCAGGATGCCGTTGCCGATCAAGATACCCTCGAGCCCCATCAGCTGGATCGCGCGCGAGCTGTCATTGCAGACCGTGTCATAATGCGTGGTCTCGCCGCGGATCACGCAACCCAGAGCGGTGAAACAGTCGTAATCGGCCATACGCGCGGCCAGTTTGATCGCGGTCGGGATCTCCAGCGCACCGGGCACCTCGACGATATCGACCACCGCGCCACAGCTTTCCGCCATCTCGCGCGCACCCTTCACCATGTGATCCGCGATCTCCTTGTAATAGGGCGCCACCACGATCAGCATCCGCACGGGCTTGTCGAAGCTCGGCGCCGGAAGGGTGTAATGGGTCTCAGATTCGGCCATCGTCTTGTCCTATCAGTATTTACGCGTCGC
This sequence comes from Thioclava kandeliae, assembly GCF_040297545.1. Classification (NCBI taxonomy): domain Bacteria; kingdom Pseudomonadati; phylum Pseudomonadota; class Alphaproteobacteria; order Rhodobacterales; family Paracoccaceae; genus Thioclava; species Thioclava kandeliae. The sequence continues at coordinate 51,417 of NZ_JAYWLC010000011.1, read as the reverse complement.
GCAGATTTCGAGCCCGTAGCCATCGATCCCGACGACTTTGGGAAGAGGGGAATTGGTCAGCAGCTCGACCTTCGACAGGCCCAGTGCCGCGAGGATCTGCGCACCCAGACCGTATTGGCGCAGCGTGTTGGGGCTGCCCTCATCGACCAGCGGCAGCTTCATGCCCGGATCGCGCAGCGCCACGAACACGCCACGACCCTCGGCGGCAATCGCATCGAGCGCACGCCCGATATCGCCCTCGCGGCCCGGCACGAGACCCAGCGCATCGCCCAGCGGATCGAGCGCATGCATACGCACCAGAACCGGCGCCTCGCCCGTCAGATCGCCCTTCGACAGCACGATATGTTCGGCGCCCTCCAGATCGTCGGTGAACACGCGCATCGCCCAATCGCCGCCATGGACCGAGGTCACGGGCTTCTGGGCGGTTTCGGTCACGAGGTTGTCGTAGCGGCGGCGATAGGCGATCAGATCGGAGATCGTGCCGATCTTGATACCGTATTTCTGGCCGAAGGCGATCAGGTCGGGGAGACGCGCCATGGTGCCGTCTTCCTTCATGACCTCGCAGATCACACCGGCAGGGTTCATGCCCGCCAGACGCGAGACATCGACCACGGCTTCGGTATGGCCGGCCCGCACCAGCACACCGCCATCGCGGGCACGCAGCGGGAAGACATGGCCCGGCGAAGCGAGATCATCGCCCGTCTTCATCGGGTCGATGGCCACCGATACGGTGCGCGCGCGGTCATGTGCCGAGATACCGGTCGAAATCCCCTCACGGGCCTCGATCGAGACGGTAAAGGCGGTTTCCTGACGCGAACTGTTGGAGGCCGCCATGGACGGCAGCCCCAGCGCATCAACGCGGTCCGAGGTCAGCGCAAGGCAGACAAGCCCGCGCCCATGGGTCGCCATGAAATTGATCGCATCGGGGGTCGCCATCTGGGCGGGGATGCACAGATCGCCCTCGTTCTCGCGGTCCTCGTGGTCGACAAGGATATACATCCGACCGTTACGGGCATCCTCGATGATTTCCTCGATGGAGGAGATCGCATCGCGATAGCTTTCCTCGACGGGGCCCGGAACATCATGGGTGCCGGATTTGTCCACGGGTTTAATCTCGCTCATGCGTTCCACTCCTGCAGGCGCGCGACGTAACGCGCCATCGTATCGATCTCGATATTGATCGGGTCGCCGGCTTTGGCCGTGCCCCATGTTGTCACTTCTTTGGTATGCGGAATGATATTCACACCGAATTCCGCCCCCGACACTTCGTTCACGGTAAGCGACGTGCCATTAAGCGTCACCGAGCCTTTGGGCGCGATGAACTTGGCCAGATCATCGGGTGCGCGGAAGGTGAAACGCGAGCTGTCGCCCTCGTCACGGATCGACACGATCTCGGCCACGCCATCGACATGGCCCGCCACGATATGGCCGCCGAGTTCGTCGCCCACCTTGAGCGCGCGCTCGAGGTTCAGGCGGCGGCCCACATGCCATGAATTCCGTCCGATATTGGTCTTGGCGACGCTTTCCGCCGAGATCTGCACATCGAACCAGTCCTGCGGGTCCTTACCCTTGGAAATCACGGTCAGGCAGACCCCGTCGCAGGCGATGGAGGCCCCGATATCCACCGTATCCACATCGTAAGAGGTGCCGATCCGCGCCCAGAGGTCACCCTGCTGTTCCAGCGCAAGAACTTCGCCCATATCGGTAATGATCCCGGTGAACATCCGTCTCTCCTTTTCAGTCCCCCTTCCCCTAGCCCGAGGGGCAGAGCGGTGCAAGAACTGGGGTCGCTACATATACGCACATATTCTCAGCATCCCCGTGGCCCTATATGATTTGTCTAAATATTGATCTATTCTTGGCCAGAATTGTGACACAAATTCACCTTACCCAAGGGAATTCGTGCGATTCCTCGTCGCACCACTTCGTCATCAGTCCCGGATCACTCCGCCTATGCCCCTGTTCGACAATCGCCATTTCCTGCTGCTGCAAGGCCCTCACGGGCCCTTCTTCCGTCAGCTGGCCCAGATGCTGGGCCGTGCGGGGGCCAAGGTGTGGCGTGTGGGGTTCAATGGCGGGGATGCGGCCTTCTGGCATGACCCCGAGACCTTTATCCCATGGCAGGGCACACCCGAGGCATGGCTCGAGGCCGTGACCGATCTCTTCCTCGAGAAACAGATCACCGATATCGTGCTCTATGGCGACACCCGCGCGATCCATGCACAAGCCATCATCGCCGCGCGGGCCGCAGGTATCCGCGTGCATGTCTTCGAGGAGGGCTATCTGCGCCCCTACTGGATCACCTATGAACGCGGCGGCTCCAACGGGCATTCGCGGCTGATGGAGATGAGCGTGGAGCAGATGCGCGCGGCGCTCGACCAATCCGATATCGACTTCCCCGATGCGCCGCCGCGCTGGGGCGATATGCGCCATCATGTCTTCTACGGCGCGCTCTACCATTTCCGCGTCATGCGCGGGGCCAGTCGCTGGCCCAATTTCCGCTCGCATCGCGGGGTCACGGTGATGGAGGAGTTCCGCTTCTATCTGCGCCGTATGCTACGGATGCCCCTTCATATGCTCCAACGCTGGCTCGCGACCTCGCGCGTGAAATATGGCGGTTTTCCCTATCATCTTGTGCTGATGCAGCTTGAACATGACAGTAGCTTCGTCATGCACTCCCCCTTTGCCAGCCAGACCGACTTCCTCGATCTGGTGATGAAGGACTTTGCCGCAGGCGCGCCCAGCCATCACCATCTGGTGCTGAAAGCCCATCCGCTTGAAGATGGCCGTGCGCCCATTGAAGCGGCGATCCGCAACGGTGTGGCCCGCTACGGGCTCAAGGGGCGGGTCCATTTCGTGCGCGGCGGCAAACTGGCCGGTCTGCTGGCACAGGCCCGCTCCGCCGTTACGGTCAACTCCACCGCCGCCCAACAGGTGCTCTGGCGCGGGCTACCAATCAAGGCTTTCGGCGCGGCGGTCTATGACAAGCCCGAATTCGTCTCGCAGCAGTCGCTGCCCGATTTCTTCACTGCGCCTGCGCGCCCGGACACCCGCGCCTATCGCGATTACCGCCATTATCTGCTGGAAACCAGCCAGGTCCCTGGCGGTTTCTACTCGGCCAAGGGTCGGCGAACGCTTCTGCGGCAGGTCGTCGACATGATGCTCTCGACCGAAGATCCCTATGATGCGCTGACCTCCGGAACAGCGGCACCTCGGCAACAGTTGCGCGTAATAAAGTGACGTAACTGGATTTTACTTAGGCTTTCTGCGACGCTGCCCCACAAAATGCATATCGCATATCTATTGAGAAGCATCCCGAAAGAGGAGCTCGAGCAGTGAATACGACTATCTCCAGAGCCACGCGCGTGCTGGTCCTTTCGACGCTGGTCTTCAGCGTGGCCGCCTGCGCGCTCCCGCGCTCCGGCCCCAACAAGCGCGAGATCTTCGCAGGCTCCGTCATGCGTCAGGGCGATGCCTTTGTCGTCTCGGTCAATGACCATGTGGCCCGCGCCACCGCCGTGCAGCCCGCGTTCGGCTTCTCGTCAAGCTTCCGCAATGCCGGAGTGCTCGGGTCCGATACCATCAATCCCGGCGATACGCTGGCGCTGACCGTGTGGGAAAACGTCGATGACGGTCTCCTCGTGCAGCAGGGTACCAGCGCGACCCAGCTCACCGATGTGCAGGTGGACGGACAGGGCTATATCTTCGTGCCCTATGCAGGCCGCATCAAGGCTGCGGGCAATACCCCCGAAGGGCTGCGCCGCCTGATCACCGACAAGCTCGACGCCCAGACGCCCGATCCGCAGGTCGCCGTCTCGCGCGTGGCGGGCGACGGCTCCACCGTCTCGCTGACCGGCACGATCGGCGGTCAGGGCGTCTACGCGATCGAACGTCCGACCCGCACCCTCTCGGCGATGATCGCCCGTGCAGGTGGCGTCTCCATCGATCCCGCGATTGCACGGGTCACGGTGACCCGCAAGACCGGCCAGACCGGCACCGTCTGGCTCTCGGATCTCTATTCCAATCCGCAGATGGATATCGCCCTGCGCAATGGCGACAAAATCCTGATCGAGAAAGATACCCGCGCCTTCACCGCCCTCGGCGCGACCGGCACGCAGGCGCGTGTGCCCTTCGAGACGAAGACCCTCTCGGCCCTCGAGGCCATCGCCACCGTGGGCGGCTTGCAGACCAGCACCGCCGATCCGACCGGCGTCTTCGTCTTCCGCAACGAGCCGCAGGAGATCGCCCGCGCCGTCCTTGGCCGCGACGATCTCGTGGGCGACCAGCGCATGGTCTATGTCCTCAACCTGACCGAGCCCAACGGGATGTTCATGGCCCGCGACTTCGCCATCCGCGATGGTGATACGGTTTATGTGACCGAAGCACCCTATGTCCAATGGTCGAAGACGCTCTCGGCGCTGACCGGCTCGCTGGGCACGGTCAATACGCTGAACAATCTGGCCAATTAATGCCTCTGGCCGAAGATGACGATATGGCCGCCGGGGTTCCCCGGCGGCTTTTCTTCTATAATGGCGGTTTTTTGCGCCAGCCCCGTTTGCGCCGGATCCTCAAGGCCGCAGGCCATAGCCTGCATCTGGGCCTCCCGTCAACGGGGGATGGCGTGGCCGTCTGGGGCCGCTCGCCCTATGCAAAGCGCGGTGAGGCCATCGCGGCCCGCACAGGTGCGACGCTGGTCCGGCTGGAGGATGCCTTTCTCCGATCGGTGCGGACAGGGCGCGAGGGGGACCCGCCGCTTGGGCTGATGATTGACCCGCTGGGGGTGCATTTCGATGGCACCCGCCCCTCGCGGATCGAGATGCTGCTGGCAAAGGCCCCGTTGGATGATGCGGCCCTCCTAACCCGCGCACGCCAAGGGATCGACCGCCTCAAGGCGCTTGATCTTTCCAAATACAACGCCTTCGATCCCTCCCTGCAGCCCCCCGCTCCAGGTTATGTGCTGGTCATCGACCAGATTCAGGGCGATGCCTCTATCACCTATGGCGCGGCGTCCGCGCGGACCTTCCGCGAGATGCTGGCCGTGGCGCGGATCGAGAACCCTAAGGCGCGCATCCTGATCAAGACCCATCCCGAGACCCGTGCGGGGTTGCGCGCAGGCCATTACGGCCCCGAGAATTGCGATGCGCTGACCGAGCTGGTCAGCGCGCCCCATTCGCCATGGGCGCTTCTGGAGGGAGCGATCGCGGTCTATACCGTCTCCTCGCTGATGGGCTACGAGGCAATCCTTGCGGGACACAAACCACGGGTCTTCGGCCAGCCTTTCTATGCCGGATGGGGGTTAAGCCTTGACGAGAACGCCCCCCCGCGTCGCGCGCGCCGCCTGACCCGCGCACAGATCTTCGCCGTCTCGCACCTCATGGCACCGACTTGGTTCGACCCGTGCCACAACCGGATCTGCAGCTTCGAGGAAGCCACCAACCAGCTCGCCGCCCAGACCCGCGCCTACCGCGAGGACCAGCACGGCTATAGAATGACCGGCATGAGCCGCTGGAAGCACAAACATCTGCGGCAGGTCTATGGCGACTACGGGAAGGTCGGCTTCGGGCAAGCCACGGGGGCGGGCCAGCCCGTCCATTGGGCATCCAAACCCGGCAGGCCCGCGGGCGCGTGGCGGATGGAGGACGGCTTCCTGCGCTCCCGTGGCCTCGGCGCAAAACTGACGCCGCCCCTGTCGCTGGTGACCGACCGGCAGGGGATCTATTACGACCCGTCCGCCCCCTCGGATCTGGAAAAGCTGATCGCCCGTCCGATTTCGGAGCCCGAGCGTCGGCGCATCGAGGCGCTGCTGGACCGGATCGTGAAGGCGGGTCTGTCGAAATACAACCTCACCGGCGCACGGCCTACCCTGCCCGAGGGCCATCGGATCCTCGTGCCCGGACAGGTGGAGGATGACGCCTCGATCCTGAAGGGTAGCCCGAGCACGCAGAGCAATCTGGCGCTTCTCGAGCGGGTGCGCAGCGAGAACCCGCAAGCGGTGGTGATCTACAAGCCCCATCCCGATGTCGAGGCAGGGCTGCGTAAAGGCGCGGTCGCGCCACAGGATCTGGCGCGTCTGGCCAATCAGGTCTGCGCGGATGCCGACGGGGTTGCGCTGATCGAGGCCTGTGACGAGGTCTGGACGATGACTTCGCTCATGGGGTTCGAGGCGCTGATCCGCGGCAAGCCGGTGACGTGCCTCGGCACACCTTTCTATGCCGGCTGGGGGCTGACGCGCGATCTGCAGCCATCGCCCGCGCGCCGATTGGCGCGGCCCGATCTGTGGCAGCTGGCCCATGCCACGCTGATCGCCTATCCGCGCTATCGCGATCCGGTCAGCGGGCTGCCCTGCCCGCCCGAAGTGGCCGTGGACAGGCTGGCGGCATCGCTCCCCGCGCCTATCGGGCTTCGGATCTTATCGAAACTTCAGGATCTACTGAAACCGCCCAGAGGTTAGGTCCGCCGCCAGCGGTGGAGCACATCGCCACCGATCTCGCGCTGGCTGACAAGCTGGTAGTGCGGGGCCTGATCCAGCGCCTCCAGCCCCATCGGGCCAAGAGCCGCGCGGCCATCTCCGCCCAGAACCTTGCCTGCGGTAAAGCCGATCAGCTCATCGACCAGCCCCGCCTGCATCAGGGCCGCCGCAAACCGCCCGCCGCCCTCGCAGAAGACCCGCGTGAGCCCAGCCGCCCCAAGCGCCGCCATCAGCGCCTTTGGGTCGAGCCCGCCCGCGCCAAGTGGCACCTGCGTAAGATCCGCCCCCTGCCCGTGCCAATAGGCCCGCGCCTCCGCCGGCGCATCGGGGCCATGGACCAGCCAGAGCGGCGCATCGGAAACAGAGCCCGCCAAGCGGGCGCGCGGCAGATCGAGCCGTGAGGCCGCCACCACCCGCACCGGCTGCCGGATCGGGGTAAAATTACGCACTGTCAGCAGAGGATCATCGGCGCGCGCCGTCTCCCCGCCCACCATGACCGCATCGAACTCGGCGCGCAGTGCATGCACATGCGCGCGGGCTTGCGCGGAGGTGATCCATTGACTCTGGCCGTTGGAGAGGGCGATCCGGCCATCGAAAGAAGTGGCGAGTTTCAGCGCCAGCCAGGGACGCCCATGTTCGATCCGTGACAGAAAACCGGCCTGAAGCGCGCGTGCCTCGGCCTCGAGCGTGCCTTCCGTGACAGTGATCCCCGCCTCGCGCAGCATGGCATGACCGCGCCCGGCTACCCGCGGATCGGGGTCGGTCTGCGCCGAGACCACCCGCGCGACCCCGGCCTCGATCAGCCCCAGCGAACAGGGCGGCGTATGACCATAATGCGAACAGGGTTCGAGCGTGACATAGGCCGTAGCACCGTGCGCGGCCTCGCCCGCCTGCGCCAGCGCATGGCGTTCGGCATGGGGACGCCCGCCCGGCTGGGTCCAGCCGCGCCCCACGATCACGCCATCCTTCACCAGCACGCAGCCCACCGCAGGGTTGGGCCATGTATTGCCAAGACCCCGCCGCGCAAGCGACAGGGCCAACCGCATGAACCGTTCGTCCGCCTGCATCAGTCAGGCGTGCCCGGACGCAGCTCGGAGACGAATTTGTCGAAATCGTCCGCTTCTTGGAAGTTTTTGTAAACGCTGGCAAAGCGCACATACCCGACCGTATCGATACGGGCCAGCGCCTCCATGACGATCTCGCCGATCGTCTTCGAGGGGATATCCGTGTCGCCCATGCTTTCCAGCCGCCGCACGATGCCGGAGATCATCTGGTCGATGCGCTCGGGGTCTACGGGACGCTTCTGCATGGCGATCCGGATAGACCGCTCCAGCTTGGTGCGCTCGAAATCCTCACGCTTGCCATTGGTTTTCACCACGACAAGATCGCGCAACTGGACCCGCTCATAGGTCGTGAACCGTCCACCACAGGCGGGGCAAAAACGCCTGCGCCGGATCGCGACATGATCTTCGGCCGGACGCGAGTCCTTTACCTGCGTATCAACATTTCCGCAAAACGGGCAGCGCATCGCGTCCCCCTTTTCCTGTAAAAACCGCCTCTATGGGGTCTGATGCCCCACTTATCCACAAGACTATAGGGGAGACGCGAATCATTGGGTAGCCATAAAGTGACGCTACCAAATCATGTAGATACGGACCTGTGGCCGATCAGACTCAGCGCAGCATTGCGGTGATATGACGGCTATGGGGATTATCGCGATGCTCGAAGAGATAGACCCCCTGCCATGTGCCCAGAGCCATGCGCCCGTCGAGAACCGGGATCTGCAGCGAGACCGGCAGAAGTGCCGCCTTCACATGGGCGGGCATATCGTCGGGGCCCTCATAGGTATGCACCATCCACGACTGGCTCGGGTCCGTCGTGGGTGGCACAAGCCGGTGGAAAAAACCCTTCAGATCTGTCTGCACATCGGGGTCGGCATTTTCCTGAATGAGGAGACTGGCCGAGGTATGGCGGATAAACAGCGTCAGCAGTGCCTCGGAAGGGGCCACCTCCGCCACCCATGCGGCCAGCTCGCGTGTGACCTCGTAAAGCCCTTGCCCGCGGGTCTGCACCCGAAAGTCCCGATGCGCCATGGAGGTTACTCCGAAACGGGGCGCGGATCGCTACGGTCGCTGGCGAGGATCGCCAAGCATTCGGGATTAACATCCATGATACGCCGTTCCTTGGCCCATGCCGCGTCAAGCGCCGCCGCATCCAGATCGCGTTTGCGCGTGGCCCAGGGGCGCATCGTGCCGTTACCGATCCCGCTTACAAGATTATAAGTGCCGTCCTTCGGGTCTTCGACATAGAGGAAGCAGGTCCCCGGCTGATCCATCGACGGACCGCTATTATGCATCATGAAGGCCGGACGGCCATTGGCATCCAGCGTGCAGCCCGCCAGAAGCGGCAGGCACAACAGGGACAGGAATCTACGCGTCATTTTCACCTCTGGGCTGCAACTTGTTAAGGCATAGCAAGCAAGAGGCAAGTTGAAAAGATTAGCTGGCAAATGCCGTTCGGGCATCTGCGATCTGTGGCCCATTCGCCTTGGCCCAGTCGATGAGCCCGATCAGCGGCGGCAGAAGCGAATGCCCCATCGCGGTCAGGCTGTATTCGACGCTGGGGGGCTTGGTGGCAAAGACCGCGCGCGAGATCAGCCCGTCGCGCTCCAGATCACGCAGGCTCTGGGTCAGCATCCGCTTGGAAATATCGGGCAGCGCTTTCGAGAGTTGCGAGAACCGGCGCGGCCCTTCGGCCAGCTCCAGCACGATCAGCGTCGTCCATTTGGCGGCCAAATGGTCGAGCACATGGCGCACCGGACAATCGGCCAGATCGCGCCCTCTGGCATCCAGCAATATCTCTGCCTGCGTCATGATGGTTCCCTCTGTGTTACCTTGTTCACGAAACCTGCCTCCTTCACACGGGGGCCTTTGGTCTCTAAACGAGACCTATACTAGATTCGTAACCGAAGGAACAGACAATGCGTTACATGGTCACCGGAGCGTCCGGTCAGCTCGGCTCTGCCGTTCTCGAACAGCTTTCCACCCGCGTCGCGAAATCCGACATCACCGCACTCGTGCGCCGTGAAGCGGCCGCAACTGCTCTGGCCGCCCAGAGCTATGGCACGGCTGTAGCCTCCTATGACGATGTCGAGGCGCTGACTGCCGCCTTCAAGGGCGTCGACCGCCTTCTGTTGATCTCGGGCTCCGAGGTCGGCCAGCGCGCGCGCCAGCATGGCAATGTGGTGGCTGCGGCCAAGGCGGCGGGCGTGGGTTTTATCGCCTATACCTCGCTCCTGCAGGCAACCGTGTCCCCGATGATCCTTGCGGTCGAGCATAAAGCCACCGAAGAGGCGCTGGCCGCCTCGGGCATCCCCTATGCGCTGCTGCGCAATGGCTGGTATTCGGAAAACATGCTGGGAGGGCTCGATTATGCCGTGGAGCATGGCGCGATGATCGGTGCTTCGGGCGAGGGCCGTTATGCCTCGGCCCCGCGTGCAGATTATGCCGAAGCCGCAGCGATCGTGCTGGCGGGGGGCGATCACGCGGGCAAGGTCTACGAACTGGCGGGCGATGCGGGCTATACGGGCGCCGAGCTGGCGGCGATGGTCGCCATAGCCTCGGGCAAGCCGGTGGCCTATGCCGATCTGCCGCCTGCCGAGTACAAGGCCGCGCTCGTTGGCGCAGGCATCCCCGACGGCTTTGCCGATGTTCTGGTCGACAGCTCGGTGCGCGCGGGCGAAGGCTGGCTGGATGACCAATCGAAGACCCTCTCGGGCCTTCTGGGCCGCCCGACCGAGCCGATGGCAGAAACGGTCCGAAAGGCACTCTGATCCACGCATATCGGGGCCGGTCATCCGGTCCCGATATCTCCAGAATCAAAGATACATTTCAATCACACGTTGAATTCATCACCCTCCTCATCAATAGTCGGATTACGCGTTTTGATGACGTTCCATTTCGGGCCGCCTCTCGTGGCGGATGTGGAGGTGCGATTGTGAAACCAGCCCTGACTGCCGAGAAAGCTGCTGCCCTCATCCCCGACGGAGCCACTGTGATGATCGGTGGATTTATGGGCGTGGGCTCGCCCCACCGCCTGATCGATGCGCTGGTGGCCGCGGGTGTGAGAGACCTCACCGTAATCGCCAATGATACATGCCGCCCCAATGAGGGGATCGGCAAGCTGGTTGCCGCGCGGGCCGTCCGCCATGTCATCGCCTCGCATATCGGGCTCAACCCCGAGACACAGGCCCAGATGATTGCGGGCGAGATCGAGGTCGAGCTGGTTGCGCAGGGCACGCTGGCCGAGCGGATCCGCGCCGCCGGCATGGGCCTTGGCGGTGTGCTGACGCCCACCGGCGTGGGCACACGGATCGCCGAGGGCAAGGAGGTGCTGACGATTGATGGCAAGGCGTTCCTGCTTGAAAAGCCGCTCCGCGCCGATTTCGCCCTGATTGCCGCGCATGAGGCCGATTATGTTGGCAATCTCACCTATTCGATGACCGCCCATAACTTCAATCCGGTGATGGCGCTGGCCGCAACCACTGTCATCGCCGAACCCGGCCTGATCGTGCCGGTGGGGGCGATCCCGCCGGACGGCGTAAAGACCCCCGGTGTGCTGGTCGATCACCTGCTGGAAAGGGCACATTGATGGAGCCGAAAGAACTCATCGCTCGACGTGTTGCGCAAGAGATCCAGCCGGCAACACTGGTCAATCTGGGGATCGGCCTGCCCTCGCTGGTGGCGGCCTATGTCCCGCCCGAGAGGAATGTCTTCTTTCAGGCCGAAAACGGCGTGATCGGGCTGGGCACGCGCCCGCCGGACGGGATGGAAGACCCCGATCTGACCGATGCGGGCGGCACGTTTGTGACTGCCGTGCCGGGAGCGGCGTCCATTGATAGCGCGATGAGCTTCGGGCTGATCCGTGGCGGGCATCTGGATGTGACGGTGCTGGGCGGGTTGCAGGTGGATGCGCGCGGCTATCTGGCCAACTGGATGGTGCCCGGCAAGCGCATCCCCGGAATGGGCGGCGCGATGGATCTGGTGGCGGGGGCCAAACGGGTTATCGTGGCGATGCAGCATGCTGCCAATGGCGCGCCGAAAATCGTCACGCGATGCACCCTGCCGCTCACGGCCGAGCGCCGCGTGAGCCTGATCGTCACTGATCTGGCCGTGATCGAGCCGCGCGAGAACGGGCTGCATCTGATCGAGCGGGCGCCGGAAGTGAGCGTAGCCGAAATCGAGGCACTAACCGAAGCCCCTCTGATCCATGTAGGAGATGTGCCCGAAATGCGGTTCGGCTAGCCCCTATCCGGTAATGTTGAAACCGCCGTCGATGTAATGCAGTCCGCCGGTGATATTGGCAGCCTCGGCGCTCGCCAGAAAGGCCGCATAGGCCCCGCAATCCTCGATCGTGGCAAGCTGATGGGTGGGCGCACGGGCGCTGGCGGCATCCATCATCTCGTCGAAATGCGCAATTCCGCTGGCGGCACGCGTCTTGAGCGGACCGGGCGAGAGCGCGTGTACGCGAATACCCTTGGGCCCGAGTTCCGCCGCCATATAGCGCGAGACCGATTCCAGCGCGGCCTTGACCGGCCCCATGATATTGTAATCCTTCACGACCTTCTCGGCGCCGTAGAAGCTGACAGTCATACAGGTGCCACCCTGCCCCATCAGCGGCTCGGCGCGGCGGACCAGTTCGATAAAACTCCCGACCGAGATATCCATCGCCTGCGTGAACCCCGTGCGCGAGCAATCGGTTACGCGGCCATGCAGATCCTCCTTCGGGCAAAAGGCGATGGAATGCAAAAGCGTATCGAGCCGCCCCCATTTGGCGGTGATCTGCACAAAGAGATCCGTCAGCTGGTCTGGATCGGACACATCGAGCGGAGCAAAGATCTCTGCCCCCAGCTCCTCTGCCAGCGGGCGCACATATTTCTCGGCCTTTTCATCGAGATAGGTGATCGCCAGATCCGCCCCTTGGGCCTTCAGCGCCTTGGCGCAGCCATAGGCGATGGAGCTCTCGTTGGCGATCCCAACGATCAGGGCTTTCTGACCGGCAAGCGAGAACATGGGCTGGCTCCTTCGATGTCCGTAGAGGGTGAAGGCCGGAAAACCTGGCCGAAACGCATACATGGAACACGGCCCATCATGCCGAGCCTGCGCCGGATTTCCAGCTTTTTCCGCACCGCAGCGTCAGGCGAAGGCCGGACGCATTTCCTCGACCATTGCCGAACGGATCAGGTCCAGCACTGGCGGGTCCACATCATAGCGACGCAGGTGGATGCGGTAGGGGCGCGGGGTATACCACCAGCTGAGTTTCAGCGCGGGGGTGGCGGCGGTGACCGACATCACATGCTGGCGCAGCGCGCCGCGCAGATTACGGCTGCAGGCCCCCACATGCAGCACCTGTGACCCGCTGCCGGTGGGCTGCAAGATCTTCAGCCGGTGGCGGTTCTGCGGTGTCAGGTTCTGGCGATAGAGCGTAAAAGCCTCCGCCGTCTCCGCCGGATCGCCCAGATCCTCGATCAGATAGATCGCGCCACATTCCCACGGGAAGCGGGCGTCCAGATCCTCGCCCCAATGGGCATTCTCGAGCGTTACCGCCTCGCTGAAATGCGCAGCGCGCGCGGTTTCCACCACGCGCGCGATACGATCCAGCGGGCCTTCAATCGTTTCTGGCCACATAGGTTATTGGTCGAGGAACGACCGCAGCTTGCGCGAGCGCGAGGGGTGCTTCAGCTTGCGCAGCGCCTTCGCCTCGATCTGACGGATCCGCTCGCGCGTCACCGAGAACTGCTGACCCACTTCTTCGAGCGTATGGTCGGTATTCATGCCGATGCCGAAACGCATCCGCAGAACCCGTTCCTCGCGCGGGGTGAGCGAGGCCAGAACCCGCGTGGTGGTTTCCTTGAGGTTTTCCTGAATCGCGCTGTCGAGCGGCAGCACGGCATTCTTGTCCTCGATGAAATCGCCCAGCTGGCTGTCTTCCTCGTCCCCGATCGGGGTTTCGAGCGAGATCGGCTCCTTGGCGATCTTCATCACCTTGCGGACCTTCTCGAGCGGCATCTGCAGCTTTTCGGCCAGTTCTTCCGGCGTCGGCTCCCGGCCGATCTCGTGCAGCATCTGACGACCGGTGCGGACCAGCTTGTTGATCGTTTCGATCATGTGCACCGGAATACGGATGGTGCGCGCCTGATCGGCGATCGAGCGGGTGATCGCCTGACGGATCCACCAGGTCGCATAGGTCGAGAACTTGTAGCCGCGGCGATATTCGAACTTATCCACAGCCTTCATCAGGCCGATATTCCCTTCCTGGATAAGATCGAGGAATTGCAGACCGCGGTTGGTGTATTTCTTGGCGATCGAGATCACCAGACGGAGGTTGGCCTCGACCATCTCCTTCTTGGCGGCGCGCGCCTCTTTCTCGCCCTTCTGGACCTGATTCACGATGCGGCGGAACTCGGTGATATCCACACCGATATAGGTCCCGATCTGGGCCATATCGCCACGCAGCTCTTCCACCTTGTCGCGATATTTCTCCATCAGGACCTGCCAGCCACGGCCGGGTTTGGCAGCCATTGCATCGACCCAGGTCGGGTCCAGCTCGTAGCCACGATAGGATTCCACGAATTCGCGGCGGTTGATACGGGCCTGATCAGCCAGTTTCACCATCGCCGAATCGGTCGACATGATACGGCGGTTAATCCCGTAAAGCTGATCGATCAGCGCCTCGATCCGGTTGTTATGCAGATGAAGCGAGTTCACCAGCTCGACGATCTCGGAGCGCTTCTTCTGATAGGCCGCCTCATCGGAGACCGAGAAGGTGCCATCCTCGTTCAGGGTGGCCGACATCCGCATATCCTGCATTTCGGCCAGATCGTCATAAAGCAGCGCGATGGATTCGAGCGTCTCGAGAACACGCGGCTTCAGCGCGGCTTCCATCGCAGCGAGCGACATGTTGGGCGCGTCGTCCTCATCCTCGTCATCCGAATCGATCGGATTGCCGTCGGCGTCGAATTCCTGCGTCTTTTCGGCAGGGCGCACCTGCGCATCACCACCGCCGACGCCACCAACGACATGCTCGTCATCCTCGCCCTCTTCATCGAGCGAGCGGCCGAAGGTCGCATCGAGGTCGATCACGTCGCGCAGCAGAATGTCTTCTTCCAGAAGTTCGTCACGCCAGATCGTGATCGCCTGGAAGGTCAGCGGGCTTTCGCACAGCCCGGCGATCATGGTGTTCCGGCCCGCCTCGATCCGCTTGGCGATGGCGATCTCGCCCTCGCGCGACAGCAGTTCCACCGAGCCCATCTCGCGCAGATACATCCGAACGGGGTCATCGGTGCGGTCCAACGTCTCGCCGGAGCCCGACGAAAGCGCGACCTCGCGCGAACCGCCGCCAACAGTGGCCAGCGCACCGCCGGAAGAGGAGCCGTCATTCTCGGACGCATCCTCGTCTGCTTCCTCGTCCTCGATCACATTGATGCCCATCTCTGAGAGCATCGACATGACGTCCTCGATCTGGTCGCCCGACACCTGATCGGGCGGCATGACCGCGTTCAGCTGGTCATAGGTGATGTAACCTTTTTCCTTGGCCTCGGCGATCATGCGTTTGACCGCCGTCTTCGACATGTCGAAGGACGTACCATCGTCATTGGCGGTATTAGGCTTGTTATCGTCGATGTCTTTGGCGGCCATGGGCGCTCCTTGATCGGCTTGGGCTGTAGCACGGCTAGGGCGGGTACGAATCATATCCCGCTGTATTATCGAATCATTCGACCGAATCACAGGGGGGTGAATCGATCATATTCAGGGCGTTGCATCACCGCGTCATTTTTTCTTCCGCCATATCTCTTGATCGATGACCGATTGCAAATACGCCGAAAGCGCGGCCCGGTCTTCCCCCATATCACTCGTATCATCCAGTTTTGAACGCGACGCCTTCTGTTTTTGTCGCGTTGCTTGGCTCAGGCGCCATGTCAGCCCTTCATCGGCGACGCCTTCCAAGTCTTCCATCGCATCTTCCACTTCGGCCCGCACGGCCCGTTCGGCGTCGAGTTTTGCCAGTTCTTCGGCCAGACACATACGCGCAAGCGCCGTATCCGTAACCTTCACCACGGGCGGCGCGCTACGGAGATGGGGCAAACTCATCATATTTTCAAGATAGTCCCCCATCTGATTTTGCAAGAGCCGCGTCAATTCTTCCGGCTCAAGCCCCAGATTCCGGAGCATCAGATTGCGTAACCGGTCGTGATCGGGATTGGCAAAGGGTGCATTTTCCAGCTGCGCCTCGAACTCGGCCACCAGCCGTGGATGCGAAACAAAGATCGCCAGCACCATCGCCGCGCGCAGATTTTCGGCCACCGCCGCATCCTGCGCCACGGCCAGCATGGAGTTGCGGGTCTGCTCGAGCGGCAGCGCGGGCAGCTTGCCCCAACCGCCCCGCCCGCCATTGCGGCCCTGTGGATAATTACGGCGGAAATTACCACCGCCTTGTTGATAATCCTGTTGATAGCTCTGTGAGTAAGCCCCACGACCCGAGAGATCCCGCTCGGGCTCGCGGCCCAGCCCGAACAGTTCGCGGCGCTTCTGGCGGATTTCCTCACCATAATGCGCTCGAATCGAGGGATCCTTGATCTGCGAGATTGCCGCGCGCAGTTCCTTGTCGAGCGCGGCTTTGCGCTCGGGGCTGTCGAACACACGCCCCTCGATGGCACGGCTCCACATCAGCTCGATCATCGGACGCGCGGTCTTCAGCACCTCGGCCATCGCCTCGCGGCCCTTGGCCTTGATCAGATCGTCGGGGTCCTGTCCTTCGGGCATGATCGCGATGCGCAGCCCCTTGCCCGCCTCCATCAGCGGCAGTGCAAGATCGATCACCCGATGGGCAGCGCGGATACCGGCCGTATCACCATCAAGCGCGATGACCGGCTCGTCATGGATACGCCACAAAAGCTGTAACTGGGTCTCGGTGACAGCGGTGCCCAGAGGCGCTACCGCGCCACCGAACCCCGCCTCCACGAGCGCGATCACATCCATATAGCCTTCACAGACCACAAGCTGCGCCCCCTTGCCGCACGCCTCGCGGGCGGGCCCGTGATTATAGAGCGAGCGGCCCTTGTCAAAGAGTTCGGTCTCGGGCGAATTCAGATACTTGGCGTTATCATTGGGGTCCATCGCCCGCCCGCCAAAGCCGATACAGCGCCCGCGGGGATCCCGGATCGGATAGATGATGCGGTTGCGGAAGACATCATAGGGCTGCTTTCCCTTGGTCGAGGCCTTGGCGAGCCCCGCACCGATGATCAGGTCCTCGGCGATTCCCTTGGCGCGCAGCGTATCCCACAGGCCCTGCCAGCCATCGGGGGCAAAGCCTATCTCGAAACGCGCCTGCGCCTCGGGGCCCAACTTGCGCCGTGCGAGATAGTCGCGCGCACCCTGCCCCGCCTGCGTGTTGAGCATCAGACGGTAGAATTTCAGCGCCTCTTCCATGACCTTGGCAAGCTCGGTCCGGCGGTCGGATTTCTCCTGCGCCCGCGGATCGCGGGCGGGCATCTGCATCCCCGCCTCGGTGGCGAGGATCTCGACCGCTTCCATGAACCCGACATTCTCGGTCTCGCGCACGAAGGTCAGCGCGTCACCTTTGGCATGGCAGCCAAAACAGTAATAGTAGCCCTTGCGATCATCCACATGGAAAGACGCGGATTTTTCCTGGTGGAACGGGCACGGTGCCCACATATCGCCCTTGGCCTGATTGGACTTGCGATTATCCCACATGACTTTCCGCCCGATCACCTGCGAGATCGAGAGGCGGTTGCGTAGTTCGTCGAGGAATCCTGGCGGCAAGCTCATAGGGAGTATATCGGCGCAGTTCGCGCCCCTGTCCAGAGGGTGCGGGATCAAGTTGACGCAAAATTCTCCGGCCTGCCGCCGGATCCGATCCGACATGTTTTGGCCGCAAAGCATCAAGAAAGTGCCGAGATAGCTAAAATACGCGCTAGATTCAGGCCGCTTTGCCTACCGTGATTGATCCAATCTGAACAGTTCGCTGCAATCCTCCCTGAATGCTCAACACAAACACCATTCCTGCCCGAGAATTGCCCCAATTCTGCCCCATGCAAAAGATTAAGAAGACATGAAGAAGTAGCCTCGTTCCACGTCCCCCTCTGCCCGCCCGGAGTTCGTCCAATGGTCCATAGCCGCACCCGCCTGCCCGATATGGCCTGCCGGAGCCTACGGCCTGCCATGCGGATGCGCGACGAGGAAACCGGCGCGATCCTTCCGCTAGTGATCATCCTGCTGACGGTGCTGCTGGTCCTCTCGGGCGTGGCGCTCGACTTCATGCATTTCGAAGCCCGCCGGACCCAGATCCTTGCGGTCCTTGACCGTGCCTCCCTTGCCGCCGCCTCGCTAAGCCAGGAACTCGAACCCGAGCTTGTCGTGGATGACTATCTCAAGAAAGCGGGGCTCGAGGATGTCGACCGGACCGTGACCGTCACCGAAGGTAGCTACGGGGAATGGCGCAGGGTCCGCATCGAGGCGACCGATACCATGACGACGAGCTTCATGGGACAACTCGCGCAGATCGGCATCAAGACGCTCTCCACCAAGATCGTCAGCGAGGCCTATGAGGCCATCGGCAATGTCGAGGTCTCGCTGGTGCTCGACGTGTCGGGCTCGATGGCGACCGATGTCGGTGACGGCGTGACCCGCCTCGCGGCCCTGCAGAAGGGCGCGGATACATTCGTGGACCAAATGTTTACCAAAGTGCAGCCCGAAAACGCACCCGATGGACGGCTGTCGATCTCGGTCATCCCCTATAACCAGCAGGTCGTTCTGGGCGATGATCTGGCGGCACAGTTCAACCTGTCCACCGAACAGACGGACACGACCTGTGGTGATGTCTTCCTGCTGCCGACCGATACCATCGCCATCAGCCCGACCACTGCGATCCAGCGCACGATGTCGGGCGACAGCCTCGATTACTATGTGCGCTTCGGCTATAATGCCGACAACTATAACGGATGGCAGTTCCCCTATCACACCTGGGTGTCGAACTGCGACGAGCAAAGCTACTCCCCGGTCCTGCCCTTCAGCAATTCACAGACCGACATCGAGAAAAAGATCGGCAGCCTGAAGGCCAGTGGCGATACGGCCATCGATATCGGTGCGCGCTGGGGTCTGGCACTGCTTGATCCTGCGGCCCAGCCGGTCGTCGACAATCTGATCAGCGAAGGGGACGTGGACTCCTCCCTCGACGCCCGCCCCTATGAGTACGACCTTGATGGCACGGCAGATATCGACGACCGTTCGATCAAGGTAATGGTCCTGATGACGGATGGCGAGAATACCGGGTCGTTCAGCATCAAACAGAAATATCAAAGCGGACCCTCCGAACTCTACTCGACCAAAAGCGCGGATTCGCTGAACCCTGCCGATTCCGGCTCCACCAACAGCTCCACGACCAGCGAATGGGACTCGCTCTACTGGCACGACGATAGCTACAGCACCACCAAATGGTATCGTCTGACCAACAAGAAGTGGTATTACCGCGACAGCAATGGCTTCTACACGACCTCCACATCCCGTTATGGCGGCACACAGAAGAATTATGTCTCCGACACGGGCAAGCTCTACCAAATCGACTGGTCGACGGTCTGGGGCAAACTCAATTTCCGGCACGAATACGTTGCCTATACCTATTTCGATGCAGTCTATAAGACCATCAAACGCAGCACATCTTTCCCGGGCACCTACGCCGTTTTTTCCGATGGCAACACCTTCACCAAAAAGGACACGGCGCTTAAGGCGATCTGCACCACCGCGAAAGCCAATGACATCCTGATCTATACGCTCGCGGTCGATGCCCCCGATAACGGTGCCGCTATATTGAAATCCTGTTCGTCGGGCGATGGCTATTACTATGACATCACCTCAGACGAACTGACCGATGCCTTCGCCGAGATCGCTGCCTCGATCAACTCGCTACGCCTGACGAATTGAGGGAAGACGATGCGACGAAGCCTACTCGGACGTTTCCACCACGACCAATCCGGCGCCAGCACGGTGGCCGCGGCCATCGTCCTGCCCTTTTTCTTGATGTTCGTCTTTGCGGGTGTGCAGATCTTTGTGCTCCAGAGCAAACAGACCATGCTCGATCGCGGTCTCGAGATCACCGCGCGCAACCTGCGACTGCAGACCTATGGCAGCACTTTCCCCTCCCAGGAAAAGATCAAGAGCAATATGTGCCGCAATATCGGCCTAATCAAGCACTGCACAGACCAGCTGACCATCGAGCTTGTCGCCGTCGACCGGAGCACATGGACCGCTCCCGACTGGAGCACGACGGCCATCTGTCATGATTATAGCGACGGCAAGGCACTAGATGCGAAACCCGTCCTCCAGCAGGGCACCGAGAACCAGATCATGCTGATGCGGGCCTGTCTCAAAGTGCCTTCCCTGCTGACAGACACGCTGATGAATATCTCTGCCGCGAGCATTCTGAAATGGGCGATGCTTGCCAAGGATGATGACGGAGAGATGAACCTCGTATCGATCACTGTCTTTGCCAACGAACCGATCCAGCAATGATACGCCTCCGCCTCTCCCGCTTGCGCCACAATGAAGACGGCTCGATCCCGATCGAGGCGGTCTTCGGCTATCTGATCCTGACCGTCTGGGTCTTTCTGGCCTTCCAGTTCTACGATGCGTTCCGCACCAAAGGCGAGGTCGCTCGCGCGTCCTATGATGTGGCCGATATCCTCTCGCGCGAGCGTTCGGCCATCGGCCCCGCCTATATCGCGGGGATGAAGAAGGTCTTCGACTTTGCGTCGCGGTCCAGCTTCGACGGGCAGACCTCACTGCGGGTCACCCTCATCACATGCGGCGCGAAGAACAATACCAATGTCTGCGACGGGGTGGACAAGTTTGTCGGTGTGGACGAATCCTATTCGCCTGACGGGCTGACACCGCAAACGAAGAAATCCCTGAAAACACAGGCGGACCGTATTCCGATCCTCGGTGCGGGCGATACAGCGGTCATTGTCGAGACGATCTATCGCTACCGCCCGCCCTTCAATCTCAGCAATCTCGTGCTTCTCCTGCCGGGCAGTGGCGGCACCCAGAGCACGTTCAATGTCGGCATGGAACAGAGCGCCGACGGGATACCTATCGGGAACTTCATCGTGACCCGTCGGCGTGGCACCGCCATCACTTGGGATGACGCATCCTGATCGTGTCAATGGACCCCGATCGGGCTGGTCAAGACCTGCGGCCCTGCCTATGGTCGGCCCTGCCCCGTCGGAAGGAGAATCGATGCGACATCTGCCCTGCCTCGCCCTGATCCCGCTGCTCTGTGCCGCGCTTTCGGCCTGTGGCGGAGGGCCGATGATGGACGGCGGCTATCCCGAGCTTCTTCCCCTCGACCAGATTCTCACCCCCACGCCCGAGCCCGATTACACCGCAAGCCGGGCGCTCGAAGCACGGGCCGACGCGCTCAGGGCCGAGGCCGAGGCGCTGCGCAATGCCCCGACCGGCGAGAACTGAGCTTCACCTCGCTGTCGCCACCTGATGGATCTCTGCCGTGCCTTGCCGACGATGCGCGTTGCACGGACAGGGTTTTCCGGCTAACAGACCCCAACTCTGACCAATTCCGATGAGGTATCTCATGTCCACACAGCCCGCGACCGGCCCCGCTCTTCGTCTCGGCATTGCCGGCCTTGGCACAGTGGGGATCGGCGTCGTCAAGATTGTCCAGCGCCATGCCGAGCTGCTGGCCGCCCGCACGGGCCGTCGCGTGGAAATCACCGCCGTTTGCGCCCGTGACCGGACCAAGAACCGCGATGCCGATCTGTCGGGCTACGCTTGGGAAACCGACGCGGTCAGCCTTGCCAAGCGCGACGACATTGATGTTTTCGTCGAGCTGATGGGCGGCCATGAAGGTGCCGCGAAGGACGCGACCGAAGCCGCTCTGAAAACCGGCAAGGATGTGGTCACCGCCAATAAGGCGCTGCTGGCCCATCACGGGCAGTCGCTGGCAGAACTGGCCGAGAGCCTTGGCCGCGTGATCCGTTTCGAGGCGGCGGTTGCCGGTGGCATCCCCGTGATCAAGACCTTGACCGAAGGCATGGCCGGCAACCAGATCCGCCGCGTCATGGGCGTGATGAACGGCACCTGCAACTACATCCTGACGCGGATGGAGGATGCGGGCCTGCCCTATGCGACCGTATTCGAGGAAGCCCGCCAGCTGGGCTATCTGGAAGCCGACCCCAATCTCGATGTGGGCGGCATCGATGCCGGTCACAAGCTCTCGCTTCTGGCCTCCATCGCCTTCGGCACCAAGGTGGCCTTCGATGATGTGGTCCTCGAAGGTATCGGGCGCATCTCGATCGACGATATCCGTCGTGCGGGCGATATGGGCTACAAGATCAAGCTGCTGGGCGTGGCGCAGATGACGGGCCGTGGCCTCGAGCAGCGTATGACCCCCTGCCTCGTGCCTGCCACCTCGGCCTTGGGCCAGCTTTCGGGCGGCACGAATATGGTGGTCATCGAAGGCGATAGCGTGGGCCAGATCGTGCTGAGGGGCGCAGGCGCGGGCGAGGGCCCGACCGCCAGCGCCGTGATGGGCGATGTCTCCGATATCGCGCGCGGTTTGCGCCTGCCGACCTTCGGCATTCCGGCCGCCCAGCTGAGCGATGCGACCCATGCCTCGGCCACGGCCCCCGCGCCCTATTACCTGCGCATCAATCTGGCCGACAAACCGGGGGCGCTGGCCAAGGTGGCACAGGCGCTCGGTAATGCGGGCATCTCGATCTCGCGGATGCGTCAATATGGCCATGCCGATAGCGCCGCCCCCGTGCTGATCGTCACCCATAAGACGACCACTGATGCAATCGACCACGCAATCGCCAGCTTCCCGCAGACCGGCGTGGTGCAAGGCGACCCCGTCGCCCTGCGTATCGAGGAAGTGTAAGGAGAAGGCGGGGCCAGTCCCCGCCTTCTTCATGACGCGTCCCCCGCTCTGTGCCTGCGGGACAGCCCACCGCAGCATGCCTTCCCCTGCCCCGCTCCGCGCGCAGAAATCCGCCCGCCAAAAGCACTAACTTCAGGCTGTTAGCGGTCACGGGGGTTGCCCTGCCCTGGCAAACGGGTTTTCTTGGCGTTGGCCCATTTGCACTGCGCGCAAGCGCATTAAACAGGACAAGACATGAACACTCCCGTAGATTTCAATGACCGCATGCTCTCGCTGGGCCTGGCCCGCGTATCGGAGGCCGCAGCCCATGCCAGCGCCGATCTGATCGGGCGCGGTGACGAGAAGGCCGCGGATCAGGCGGCCGTGAACGCCATGCGCGAGCAGTTGAACATGCTCGACATTCAGGGCGTGGTCGTGATCGGCGAGGGGGAGCGCGACGAAGCCCCCATGCTCTATATCGGCGAGGAAGTCGGCACCGGCACCGGCCCTGCCGTGGATATCGCGCTCGACCCGCTCGAAGGCACCACGCTGACCGCGCTCGACATGCCCAATGCGCTGACCGTGATCGCCATGGCACCGCGCGGCACGCTGCTGCATGCGCCCGATGTCTATATGGAAAAGCTCGCCATCGGTCCGGGCTACGAGAAAGACGTCGTCACCCTCGATATGTCGCCCGCCGAACGCGTGAACGCGCTCGCCAAGGCCCAAGGTGTGGCACCGCGTGACATCACCGTGTGCATCCTCGACCGCGAGCGCCATCAGGACATGATCAAGGAAGTCCGCTCGACCGGCGCCGCGATCCGCCTGATCACCGATGGCGATGTCGCCGGCATCATCCATTGCGCCGAGGCAGAGGCCACCGGTATCGATATGTATATGGGTTCGGGCGGCGCGCCCGAGGGCGTTCTGGCAGCCTCCGCGCTCAAATGCATGGGCGGCCAGATGTGGGGCAAGCTGCTGTTCCGCAATGATGACGAGAAGGGCCGCGCGGCAAAGGCAGGCATTACCGATCTCGACAAGATCTATGCGCGCGACGAGCTGGTGACCTCGGATGTGATCGTGGCGATGACGGGCGTGACCAATGGCTCGATCATGAAGGGCGTGAAGCGCACCCCCGATTACATCGAGACCGAGACGGTGCTGATGCGCTCGAAAACCGGCTCGGTGCGCCGGATGCTCTATCGCAACCCCACCACCCGCAAGTAAGCGGCTTTTCCCAGCGCGCTCTGTCGGCTAGGACAGGGCCTATGGCCACCGGATACAGGTCCGGTGGCCTTTCCTTTTGCCGCAATCCGAGGATGCGCCCTATGGCCAGCAAACCCCTGCTCCACCCCCGCAACCAGCATCGGGACGGCTATGATTTTGCGCGCCTTCTGGCGGACAGCCCCGATCTGGCCGGTTTCACCACGCTCAACCCCTCGGGCGGCACCACCATCGATTTCAAGGATGCCAAAGCGGTCCGCGCCCTCAACCGCGCATTACTGAAGACGCATTACGGCATCGACGACTGGGACATCCCCGAAACCTATCTCTGCCCGCCCATTCCCGGTCGTGTCGATTACATCCATTATCTGGCTGATCTTCTGGCAGAGGCCGATCGGGGCCGCATCCCGCGCGGGCCGGGTATCCGTGCGCTCGATATCGGGACGGGCGCGAGCCTCGTCTACCCGCTGACAGGGCTGCGCGAATATGGCTGGAGCTTCACGGGCGCCGATATCGACCCCGTCTCCATCGCCTCGGCGCAGGCAATCTGCGAGCGGAACGCGCTGCCGATCGAGCTGAGACAGCAGCCCGACGCCGAAAATATCTTCAAGGGCCTCCTCACTGCCGATGATCTTTTCCACGTCACACTCTGCAACCCCCCCTTCCATGCCTCGATGGAGGAGGCGCAAAAGGGCACCGAGCGCAAATGGCGCAATCTCGGCCACGGAAAGTCGAAGGCGCTGAATTTTGGCGGGCAGAATGCCGAGCTATGGTGCGAGGGCGGCGAGATCGGGTTTCTCTCGACGATGATCACCCAAAGCCGGATCTATGCCGAGCAATGCCTGTGGTTCACCTCGCTCGTCTCCAAGAAGTACAATCTGCGCGTGCTCGAGCGGCTGCTGCGTGACGCGAGGGTGGACGAGATGCGCATGGTCGAAATGGCGCAGGGCCAGAAGACCAGCCGCTTCATCGCATGGACCTATTATCCCCGACGCCAGCGCAGCCTGTAACCCGCGCTGCTTTTCCCCAGTTGCCTCTGGCGGCACCGCCCTCTTTTGGGCTAGGACTGCGCCATGAGTGCCTTTCTGAATGTCGAACAATCGCTGACCAATCGCCATTGGGTGGGCCCCGGCCCCGAATCCGATCGGTTGACCGAAGCCATGGTGCAGGAAACCCGCCTGCCCCATCCCCTCGCCCGCATCCTCGTGGCGCGCGGCGTGCCGCCGATGGAGGCGGCAAGCTTCCTCGAGCCGACCTTACGCGACCTGCTGCCCGATCCGCGCGAGATGCTGGATATGGAGAAAGCCTCGACCCGGTTTCTGGCCGCGGTCAAACGCCGCGAGCGGATCGCGATCTTTGCCGATTACGATGTTGATGGCGGGTCTTCTGCCGCGCTCCTGATGGTCTGGCTCAAGCAGATGGGGGTAACCCCCACGCTCTATATCCCCGACCGGATCGACGAGGGCTATGGCCCCAATGTCCCCGCGATGGAGGCCCTTGCACGGGATCACGACCTGATCGTCTGCGTCGATTGCGGCACGCTCTCGCACGAGCCGGTGGCGGCGGCCAGGGGCGCGGATGTAATTATCCTCGATCACCATCTGGGCGGCGAGACCCTGCCCGATTGCGTGGCCTGCGTAAACCCCAACCGGCAGGACGAGACAAAGGACCTCGCGCATCTCTGCGCCGCCTCCGTGGTCTTCCTGATGCTGGTCGATGTGAACCGCCTGATGCGGAGCGAGAGCCTCAAGGGCCCGGACCTCATCGCCATGCTGGATCTGGTGGCGCTGGCCACGGTGGCCGATGTGGCTCCGCTCATTGGTTGCAATCGCGCGCTGGTGCGCCAAGGCCTGAAGGTCATGGGGCGGCGCGACCGCGTGGGGCTGCGCGCGCTGGCCGATGTGGCACGGATGGATCAGGCCCCCAATGCCTATCATCTGGGCTTCCTTCTGGGGCCGCGGATCAATGCGGGCGGACGGATCGGCGCCGCCGATCTGGGCGCGCGGCTTCTATCAACCGATGATACCGCCGAGGCGGAGGCGCTGGCCGCCCGCCTTGACCAGCTTAATACCGACCGCCGCGATATCGAGAACCGCGTGCGCGAAGCCGCCCTGAAACAGGCCGAGGAACGCGGCCTCGATGCGCCTCTGGTCTGGGCTGCGGGCGAAGGCTGGCATCCGGGTGTGGTGGGGATCGTCGCCGCCCGCCTCAAGGAGGCCACCAACCGCCCCGCCGTGGTGATCGGGCTCGATCAGGGGATCGGCAAGGGCTCGGCGCGCTCGGTCAATGGTGTGGATCTGGGGGCTTCGATCCAACGTTTGGCCGCCGAGGGGCTTTTGCTGAAAGGGGGTGGCCACAAGATGGCTGCCGGCCTGACGGTCGAGGAAGGCAAGCTGGAGGCCGCGATGGAGCGTCTGGCGGAATTGCTGGCCAAACAGGGCGCAGGCACCGGTGGTCCGCGCGATCTGCGCATCGACACGCTCCTGATGCCGGGCGCGGCCACCACCGATCTGATCGAGCAGATCGAACAGGCCGGCCCCTTTGGTCAGGGCGCGCCCGCGCCACGCTTCGCCTTCCCGGCAATGGAGATCACGGGCGCGCGTCAGGTGGGCGAGTCGCATCTGCGATTCTCCTTTGGTGACGGGCTCGGCCAGAAACGCGATGCCATCGCCTTCGGGGCCTTCGACAGCGCCATCGGTCCGGCCCTCGCCAAACCGGGGGCCACGCGATTCCACTTGGCAGGACGATTGGAAATCAACTCGTGGGGCGGCCGCAACAAGGTCCAATTGCGGCTCGAGGATGCGTCTCCGGCTGTCGAAACCCTTTGAAACGCCTTATTTTCATAGCTCTTTCCACCATGCGTTACGACAGGTGAGAATATCGTGAAAAAACCTCTTGCGCGGCGGATAAACCTCGACTATCTACCGCCCCACGCCGCAAGCATGGCCCGTTCGTCTATCGGTTAGGACGCCAGGTTTTCAACCTGGAAAGAGGGGTTCGATTCCCCTACGGGCTGCCACTTGCAACGCAGGCGTGTCAGAAATGGCCCGTTCGTCTATCGGTTAGGACGCCAGGTTTTCAACCTGGAAAGAGGGGTTCGATTCCCCTACGGGCTGCCACTTGCAACGCAGGCGTGTCAGAAATGGCCCGTTCGTCTATCGGTTAGGACGCCAGGTTTTCAACCTGGAAAGAGGGGTTCGATTCCCCTACGGGCTGCCAGCGCATCCATCTACACTCTCACATATCTACCTGATTAGGCTCGGTTTTCGCCTATTTTCTACGTTGTGAAGCGGTATGGCGGATGGGGTCGTCCCTCACGAAAAAGGGGCGGCGCAAGCCACCCCTTCCGGATCGGTCCTGATTTTCGGGACGCGCTCAGGCGTTGAACAGGAAGTGCAGGACGTCGCCGTCTTTGACCTCGTAGGTCTTGCCTTCCACGCGGAACTTGCCCGCTTCCTTGGCACCGGCCTCGCCGTTGCCCGCGACATAGTCGTTATAGGCGACGGTCTCGGCACGGATGAAACCACGCTCGAAATCACCATGGATGACACCTGCGGCCTGCGGGGCCAGAGTGCCCTGCGGGATGGTCCACGCACGCGCCTCTTTGGGGCCCACTGTGAAATAGGTCTGCAGACCCAAAAGCTCGTAGCCCGCACGGATCAGACGGTCGAGACCGGCCTCCTCGAGCCCCATCTCGCCAAGGAACATTTCGGCTTCCTCGGCGTCGAGCTGGCTGATCTCTTCCTCGATTTTGGCCGAGATCACCACCGTGCCCGCGCCCTGTGCCGCGGCCATCTCGGCCACTTTGGCCGAGAGCGAATTGCCGGTCGAGGCCGAGCTTTCCTCGACATTGCAGACATAGAGGATCGGCTTCGAGGTCAGCAGTTGCAGCATGCGCCACGCTTTCTGGTCCTCGTCCGAGATCTGCACGGTGCGGGCCGGACGGCCCGCTTCCAGCGCCTCTTTCGCGGCCAGTAGCAGCCTCTCCTGCTCTTTGGCGTCCTTGTCACCACCACGGATCTTGCGCACGAGATTGGCCAGACGCTTCTCGACCGATTCCAGATCAGCGATCATCAGCTCGGTCTCGATCGTCTCGGCATCGGCCACCGGATCGATACGGCCATCGACATGGGTGACGTCATCATCCTCGAAGCAGCGCAGCACCTGCGCGATGGCATCGGTCTCGCGGATATTGGCGAGGAACTGGTTGCCCAGACCTTCACCCTTAGACGCGCCCTTCACCAGACCGGCAATATCGACGAAGGTCATGCGGGTCGGGATGATCTCCTTGGACCCTGCGATGCTGGCCAGTTTTTCCAGACGCGGGTCGGGCACGGCCACATCCCCCACATTCGGTTCGATCGTGCAAAACGGGAAGTTTGCAGCCTGCGCCGCTGCCGTTTTGGTCAGCGCGTTGAACAGGGTCGACTTGCCGACATTCGGCAGACCCACGATACCCATCTTAAAGCCCATCACGCTCTCCTTGGCAAAACGGTCCTGAATTTCTGGCCCGTTCCTAAAGCGCCCGGGCATTTCATGCAAGATTGCGCGGCGTGGCGAGAGCTTGTGATGCAGGCTTTGCTAGACAATAGCGGCGGCTTACGCGAAAAGAGGCGCAAAGATCAGGGAGCATGTCATGGAAACCACCCGCATCGACGCGAAATTCGCAGCGCTCAAGGCCGAAGGTAAAAAGGCCTTTGTCGCCTATATCATGGGTGGCGATCCCGATGTGGAACGCTCGCTCGATGTGATGAAGGCGCTGCCGGGTGCGGGCGTGGATATCATCGAACTGGGCATGCCCTTCACCGATCCGATGGCCGATGGCTCGACCATCCAGCTGGCCGGCCAGCGCGCGCTCGATGGCGGCATGACACTGCAGAAGACACTGGATATGGCCGCCGAGTTCCGCAAGACCGACACTGTGACCCCGATCGTGATGATGGGCTATTACAACCCGATCTATTCGCGCGGTGTGGACAGGTTCCTGGCGGATGCGAAAGCCGCCGGGATCGACGGGCTGATCGTGGTGGATCTGCCACCCGAGGAAGATAGCGAGCTGTGCCTTCCGGCGCAGGCGGCCGGGATCAACTTTATCCGGCTGGCAACCCCCACCACCGATGCGAAACGCCTGCCCAAAGTCCTGCAGAACACCTCCGGTTTCGTCTATTATGTCTCGGTGACGGGCATCACCGGAGGCGCTGCCGCGCAGGCCGCGGATGTGGCGCCCGAAGTGGCACGGATCAAGGCATCGACCGATCTGCCAGTGATCGTTGGCTTCGGGATCAACACTCCGGAGGCCGCGCGCGAGATCGCCGCGATTGCCGATGGCTGTGTCGTGGGCTCGGCCATCGTGAAACAGGTCGCCGAGGGCAAGCCCGCAGCCGAGGTTGCGGAATTTGTGGCCTCTCTGGCGGGCGGCGCGCATTCGGCCTGATCTATGGCGCGTGGCGCACGGGTGCGGGGGCTCTGCCCCCGGCGCCTGAGCGGCGCCTCCCCCGGGATATTTGAGGACGCTGGAAAACCAGAGGCACCCGGGCATATCGACCGTCATCTGCTGTCCCCGACGGAGCAGTCCCGGATGCCTCTTCTTCCATCGTCACGGTCATCGGCGTCCCCGCCTGTGCCGCCCGATCAGATTGGGACATTCGCCTTAAAATTGCATTACTGTTTCTATCAAGGAAACGAAATCCGGGGCCGAATACGCCTGATCGCACGACAGCCATGCAGAAATGGCTGATTGCCCTGCACGAGCTGCATTGCTAAGCCTCCTACAAACTTATCGGGAGTGCATTTTCATGGCCGTTATCACCTGCATCGACGATCTCAAGCGCCTTCATAAGCGCCGCACGCCGAAGATGTTCTATGATTATGCCGAGAGTGGCTCCTATACGGAACAGACCTTCCGCGAGAATACCAGCGATTTCGAGAAGATCCGTCTGCGCCAGAAAGTGGCCGTGGATATGGAGGGGCGCTCGAGCGCGACCAAGATGATCGGGCGCGATGTGACCATGCCGGTGGCGCTGGCGCCCGTGGGCCTGACAGGGATGCAGCGCGCCGATGGCGAGATCAAGGCGGCGCGGGCGGCCGAGAAGGCCGGTGTGCCCTTCACGCTCTCGACCATGTCGATCTGTTCGATCGAGGATGTGGCCGCCCATACGACCGATCCGTTCTGGTTCCAGCTCTATGTGATGAAGGACGAGGAGTTCGTCGATGCCACGTTGGAACGTGCGAAGAAGGCGGGATGCTCGGCACTGGTGCTGACGCTCGATCTGCAAATCCTCGGCCAGCGGCATAAGGATCTCAAGAACGGGCTGACCGCCCCGCCCAAGCTAACCCTGCCGGTGTTGATGGATATGGCGACCAAATGGCAATGGGGGATGGAGATGCTACAGACCAAGCGGCGCTTCTTCGGCAATATCGTGGGTCACGCGAAGGGCGTGGGCGATGCTTCGAGCCTGAGCAGCTGGACCGCCGAGCAATTCGACCCCAAGCTCGACTGGTCGAAGATCGCCCGTATCCGCGACCAATGGGGCGGCAAGCTGATCCTGAAGGGGATACTCGACGAGGATGATGCGCGTCTGGCCCGTGACTTCGGTGCCGATGCGATGATCGTGTCGAACCATGGCGGACGACAGCTTGACGGGGCGCTGAGCGCCATCCGCATGCTGCCGCGCATCCGCGAGGCAGTTGGACCCGGAATGGAGATTTTCATGGATAGCGGGATCCGCTCGGGGCAGGATGTGCTCAAGGCCCTGGCACTCGGGGCAGATGCGACCTTTATCGGGCGCGCTTTCATCCATGGCCTGGGGGCTCTGGGCGAGGAAGGCGTGACCAAAGCACTCGACATCATCCGCAAGGAGCTGGATATCACCATGGCGCTCTGCGGCGAGAAAGACGTGCACGATCTGGGCCGTCACAATCTTCTGCTGCCCCGCGGGTTCATGGAAGAATACGTCTGAGCGGGTGTTTTGGGCTTGCCATAAAGGGGATTCTCGCCTAATGGCAGGCGCTCATGGGTCGCACCCTTGGAGGCGGCCCTTTTACATTCCATATCGGAGATAGCAAAATGGCAAAAGAGATCGAAACGATCGAAGCCGTCGTGCGTTCGGGGACGGGCAAGGGGGCCGCTCGCGCAGCACGTCGTGAGGGCAAAGTACCTGCAATCGTTTATGGCGACGGCAAAGAACCGCTGGCACTGAACCTCGAGTTCAACCCGCTTCTGACCCGTCTGCGCAAAGGCCGCTTCCTGTCGACGCTGTTCAACCTGAAGGTCGAAGGTCAGGAAGACGTCCGCGTGATCTGCCGCGGCGTTCAAAAAGACGTCGTCAAGGACCTGCCGACCCACGTCGACTTCATGCGTACCCACCGCAACTCGCGCATCGCACTCTTCGTGCATGTCGAGTTCGAGAACCACGAAGCCGCACCGGGCCTCAAGCGCGGTGGCGTTCTGACCGTCGTGCGTCAGGAAGTCGAGCTGGAAGTTCTGGCGGGTGACATTCCGGAGCAGATCGTTGTCGACCTGACCGGTCGCAAGATCGGCGACGTGATCCACATCTCCGACGTGACGCTGCCAAATGGCGCGAAACCGACCATCGAGCGTGACTTCGTTATCGCGAACATCGCAGCGCCCAAGGGCCTTGCCGGTGGCGACGACGAGGAAGCCGAAGGCGAAGCAGCAGCCGAATAAGCTGCTGGAAGACATCTGTCTTACGGAACGCGGGGCCAATGGCCCCGCGTTTTGCATTGGGTATCAGGGGGTATCAGGCCAGAGCCGCCTCGCCCGCGAGGGCGAACCCCTCATACTCCCAGCCCATCAGCCCGCCCAGCATGATCTTCACCGGCCGACCGAGCCGTGCGAAGGCGAGCGCCGCCTGCTCGGCCGCGTTGCAATGGGGGCCGGAGCAATAGACCACAAAGAGCGTATCCTGCGGATAGGCGGTCAGGGCGTCGGCCGAGATGGTCCGGTGCGGCATGAACACGGCATCAGGGATATGGCGACGCGCATAGGTGGCGGGCGTGCCCATCGCATGGATCAGCACAAACCCCGCATCCCCGCCGGACATGGCGGCATGGACATCCGAACAATCGGTATGCAGGGCGCATTGGGGCTCGAGGAGGGTCACGATATCGGCGGACGCGACGGGCGGGCGGGACAGGACTGCGTTCATTTGAAATCTCCTTGTAACGATAACGCCAGATTGCCAGACGGTTCCGGTTGCCGTAAGGTGGCAAAATGACAACGCCCGAAAACATCCTGCCATTCCTTTCGCTCCGCCCGATCCCCAACAATCTGGTGGTTGCCCTGATCTATGACGGACTCTGCACGTTCGAATTCGGCGTCACCGCCGAGATCTTCGGCCTGCCGCGCCCCGAGATGGGGCCGGACTGGTACCGGTTCCGCACGGCTGCGGTCGAGCCGGGCCCGTTGCGGGCCCATGGCGGATTGATGGTCAGCACGGATGGCGGGATGGAGCTGCTGGACGAGGCGGGGCTTATCGTCATTCCCGGCTGGAAAGGGGTCAACACCCCTGCCCCGCCTGATCTGGTCGCAGCGCTCATCGCGGCCCATGCGCGGGGAGCGCGGATCGCCACGATCTGCTCGGGCGCCTATGTCCTGGCCCAGACAGGGTTGCTCGATGGCCATAGCGCCACCACCCATTGGCGCTATGCCGAGGATTTTGCGGCGCGTTTTCCGCAAGTGACCATGCGGGCCGACAATCTCTATACCGATGATGCGCCGCTCTATACCTCGGCAGGCTCGGCGGCGGGGCTGGATCTGGGCCTGCATATCGTGCGGCAGGATTTCGGGCCGGAGGCGGCCAATTCGGTGGCCCGCCGTCTGGTGATCGCCTCGCATCGCGACGGCGGGCAGAACCAGTTCCTGCCCCGCCCCGTGCCACGCGCCACCGAGGCCGACAAGATCGCGCCACTCCTCGACCGCTTGCGCCAGAACCTGCGCCACACCCCCACGATCTCCGCGCTTGCCAAAAGCTGCGCGATGAGCGAACGCACCTTCCTGCGCCGGTTCGAGGAAGCCACCGGCACCACGCCCATCCGCTTCCTGATCGAGGAACGTCTGCAACTCGCCGCCCAGCTTCTGGAGCGCCCCGAGGCCGGCATGGAAGAGATCGCCGAAAGCTGCGGCTTTGCATCGGGCGCGCTGCTGCGCCACCATTTCCGCAAGCGCTATGGCCTGCCGCCCGCCGCCTGGCGGCAGCGTTTCGGGCAGGCGTAGGGCGGTTAGGGGTTTTCTCCGCAGGCGCGCTGGCCTATCTCCTAGGGCAACTCGACCGAAGGAAGACGACATGCAACTCTGGGTGGGCCTCGGCAATCCGGGCGCGAAATATGCGGCAACGCGGCACAATATCGGTTTCATGGCGCTGGACCGGATCGCAGATGATCACGGCTTCGGCCCGTGGAAAGCGAAGTTCCAGGGCCAGATCAGCGAAGGGCGGCTGGGCTCGGAACGCATCGTGCTCCTCAAGCCAGAGACCTTCATGAACAATTCCGGCCAATCGGTGCGGGCGGCGGCGGATTTCTACAAATTCACCGTGGCGGATCTGACCGTCTTCCATGACGAGCTGGATCTGGCGCCGGGCAAGTGCCGCCTGAAACAGGGCGGCGGCCATGCGGGCCATAACGGGCTGCGCTCGATCCATGCGCATCTGGCGCCCGAGTATCAACGTGTGCGGCTCGGCATAGGCCATCCGGGTCATAAGGACCGCGTGGCGGGCTAT
Organism: Thioclava kandeliae; assembly: GCF_040297545.1. Classification (NCBI taxonomy): domain Bacteria; kingdom Pseudomonadati; phylum Pseudomonadota; class Alphaproteobacteria; order Rhodobacterales; family Paracoccaceae; genus Thioclava; species Thioclava kandeliae. Next base: position 18,042 of record NZ_JAYWLC010000011.1, on the reverse strand, counting down.
GTGCTGGCCGATTTTGCCAAGGCCGAGCAGGAGATGCTGGATGATCTGATGCGCGGTCTCTCGGACGGGGCGGCGGCACTGGCGGCGGGCGACCGGCAGAAATTCCTCAATGCCGTCAGCCTGCGCACGGCCCCGCCGCGCAGCTCGACCGGAAATCACCCCGAAAAGGCCCAGACCGCAAAGACCCAGACCGCAAAGACCCAGACCGAACATCCTACCAAACCAGCGCCGGATCCGGAAGACTCCCGCTCGCCGCTGGAGAAGCTGAAAGACAAGTTCGGGAAATGAGATCGGGCGCCCCTTTCGCGTAGAGAGAGCGCCCGTTTCGATGAGGCGTAAGTTGCTTACCAGTGGCCGGTATTTTCCATGCTGGCCCAAGGCTCGGCCGGCGCCAGCGCATCCCCCATCTGCAACAGCTCGATCGACACATTGTCAGGAGAGCGGACAAAGGCCATATGGCCGTCGCGCGGGGGACGGTTGATCGTGATGCCCGCCTCCTGCAGCTTGGCGCACATGTCGTAGATATTCTCGACCTTATAGGCCAGATGCCCGAAATGGCGGCTATCGGAGGGCAGCCCCGTATCGCCATCCCAATTCCATGTCAGCTCCACATCGGCACGGCCATCAGCCTGATCGGGCGGGCACATGAACACCAGCGTGAAACGGCCCTTCTCGTTTTCCACGCGGCGCCGCTCGACCAGACCCAGCAGCTCGAAAAATGCCTTGGTCTTCTCCAGATCCAGAACGCGGACCATCGTGTGTAGATATTCGACCTTCATGAGGGCCTCCTTTCGTTGAGAGGCAAGGTAATCCACAGGTTTGAAAGAGCAAGCAGTTGCCCCGCGTTGCATTTACCGCGATACAAAGGACCTAACGAATCCGAGCCAGACATCACGGAGACCGCCATGACGCTTACCCCCGAACAGCATGCCGAAATCGAGGAACAGCGTTCGCTGTCACAGCCGACCCGCCGTGCTGTCTCCCCCGGCATGGAAGAGCGTCTCTATACCGCGCATCCGGTGCTCGATCACGGACTGGTCCGCGTCATCGACTACATGGGCGACGACAGTGCCATCACGCAGGCCGCGCGTGTCAGCTATGGCCGCGGCACCAAGAAGGTCTCCGATGACCGCGGGTTGATCCGCTATCTGATGCGCCACTGGCACTCCACGCCATTCGAGATGTGCGAAGTGAAGTTCCATGTGAAACTTCCGGTCTTCGTTGCGCGCCAATGGATCCGCCACCGCACCGCGAACGTTAATGAATACTCGGCGCGCTATTCGATTCTGGACCGCGAGTTCTACATTCCCGAACCCGACAAACTGGCGGCACAATCCACGGTGAACCATCAGGGGCGTGGCGCGGTCCTGCAGGGCGAGGAAGCCGCCCGCGTGCTCGATATCCTGCGCGAGGACGCGATGCGCTCCTATGACCATTACGAGGACATGCTGACGCCCGATGCGGAGGCTGGCAAACAGGGTCTGGCCCGTGAGCTGGCACGGATGAACCTGCCAATGAACACCTATACCCAATGGTACTGGAAGGTCGATCTGCACAACCTCTTCCATTTCCTGCGCCTGCGCGCCGATGCCCATGCGCAATACGAGATCCGCGCCTATGCCGATACGATGTGCGAGATCGTCAAGGACTGGGTGCCCGCGGCCTATGAGGCGTTCGAGGATTACCGTCTGGGCGGGGTCAACCTGTCGGGCCGCGCGGTCGAGGTGCTCAAACGCCGCCTGGCGGGCGAGACGGTAACCGCCGAGACCTCGGGCATGTCCAAGGGCGAATGGCGCGAATTCGAAGCCGTCTGGGGCTGATGCCGGGCCTTGCTCGATTTCTGAAAGAACAGGAGCGCGACTATCCGGTCGCGCTCTCCGAATTGCGGGCGGGCCGCAAACGCGGCCATTGGATGTGGTGGATCTTCCCGCAGCTCGCCGCCCTCGGCGTCTCGCCAAGATCGAAGGATTTCGGGCTTGAGGATATGGCCGAAGCCACCGCCTATCTCGACAACATGACTTTGCAAACCCGGTTAACAGAAGCCTGCGAGGCGGTTCTGTCTCATCGGGATCAGGAGATAGAACAGATCCTGGGCACAATCGATGCACGCAAATTGCGCTCGTCGATGACCCTTTTCGAAGCCGCGGAAACACTCTCCAGCTCGGACAGCAGCGCCATTTTTACTCGTGTGCTTGTCACCTTTTACAATGGCAGCCGCTGCCCTCGCACGCTCGAGCGGCTTTAACATCCGAAGCCGGAACCAGAGCTTCGGGGCACTCATAACAAGAAACAGACCAGCTTACTGATTACGCACAAACCACAGAACTTGTTAAGTGCGACGGGGGAATGACTGGTGAACAAGAGACGCGATACACCCCCGCCGCAACCTCGCGCGTTTCAGCTGAGGCAAGGACTTTCTAGCAGACCGATAGACATTTTGTAAAATTGAAATTAAATATGTGCTTAATTTTCAGTTACTTAGCTTAATCACCATGAGCCAGCTTGCCAACCCATGTTGATAATGCCTGCAAGGCTTCGGGTTCGTCCAGGAACGGAATATGCGCCCGATCCGGCACATCGGCAAAGATCATAGCGGGTTTGAGCTGCTGCATTCTGGCCGCGGTATCGGCGCTCAACAGGCGGGAATTTGACCCGCGAATCAATAAAAGCGGAAGCTCTCCAAAGGCTTCGAAGAAGGGCCACGCTTCAGGCAGGTCTCCCTTGAAGTCTTTCAGGAAGGGGTCGCGCAATGCGGGGTCATAGCGCAGCTGCAGCCCGCTGCCGGTTTCGATATACTGGTTGCGGACCTCCTGTGCCCAGCGCCGCGCTGGCACATTTGCAAAGCCTGTCATCAGCTCGGGCAGACGGGCGGCCAGCGCATCATAGGTCTTGGGTGCGGGATTGCGCCCGAGATAGTCGAAGATCGCGTTCAGCCCCTCCATCTCCAGCTTGGGGCCGACATCATTGAGCGCCGCGCCCAGAAGCCTGTCAGGCGCCACGGCTGCCAGATACATCGCAATCAGCCCGCCGCGCGACGTGCCCAGCACTGCTGCTTTCGCGATCCCGAGATGTGCCAGAAGCCCCAGCGCATCCGCGCCTTCCTGTGGCACGGTATAAGTTTCGGCACCGCTGAAGTCCGACTGCCCCCGCCCGCGATAGTCCATGCGGATCAGACGCGCGCCCATCGCCAGAAGATGCGGGGCGACATAGTCGAAATCGGCCATATTGCGGGTCAGGCCGGTGAGCGCCAGTATCGGCACCCCCTGCCCCTCATCGCGATAGGCGAGCCTCGCGCCATCAGATGCCGTGAAGAAATGCGTCGTCATGAAACCCTCCGTGTTGGCTGTGCACAGGATAGGCCGCCGCCGGCAAAGCGCCACGAAAAAGGGGCGGTCTCCCGCCCCCCTCGCTTCACGACCCGGTCAACCGCTCAATCGCCCCGCGGGAAGCGCTTGTTGGATTCCAGCACATTGAGGTCCATGTGATTGCGCATATAGGCCTCCGACGCATCCTTCAGCGGCTGGTAATCCCACGGGTAATAGCCGCCCTGACGCAGCGCGTCGTAAACCACCCAGCGCCGCGCCTGGGACGCGCGCACATCGCCATCATAGCGCTCCAGATCCCACCGCGCCGCGGCCTCGGCCTTCATCGCCTCATAGGCCTCAGCATGGGCAGGATCGCCCGCGAGGTTGACCAGCTCGTGCGGGTCGGCCCCCAGATGGAAGAACTGGTCGGGATCGAGCTTGCACAGGTTCAGCTTGTAATCACCCTTACGCAGGGAAACGAGCGGCGCATAGGAGCCTTCGGCGGCATATTCCATCTTCACCGCCGATTCGCGCGTGCCGCCATTGGCCAGAGTCACGAGAGATTCGCCATCGAGCCACGGCGCGATCTCCTCCAGATCGATCCCCGCCAGATCACAGAGCGTCGGCGTCACGTCGATGGTCGAGACGGGCGTCTCGACGAGCTTCGGCTCCACCCCGCTGGCCGCCATCATCAAAGGCACCCGCGCCGAGCCCTCGTAGAAGTTCATCTTGAACCACAGCCCGCGCTCGCCCAGCATATCGCCATGATCCGACACGAAGAGGATGATCGCCTCTTGGCCGGTGCTCTCCAGCGCCTCCATGATCTCGCCGATCTTGTCGTCGCAATAGGAGATATTGGCGAAATAGGCGCGGCGGGATTCGCGGATATTGTCTTCCGTAATATTGAAGTTGCGCCAGTCATTGGCATCAAAGATACGCTTGGAATGGTTGTCCTGATTGTCGTAGCCCATATCCGGCACGGCGGGCAGCAGATGCTCGCAATCCTCGTAGAGATCCCAGTATTTCTTGCGGGCCACATAGGGATCATGCGGGTGGGTCATGCTGACGGTCAGCATCCACGGACGTGCGTCCAGACCACGCGCCAGATCATAGACCTTCATCTTGGCTTCATGGGCAACATTATCGTCATATTCCAGCTGGTTGGAAATCTCCCCTACGCCTGCGCCTGTGACCGATCCCATGTTGTGATACCACCAGTCGATCCGCTCGCCAGGCTTGCGGTAATCCGGCGTCCAGCCGAAATCGGCAGGGTAGATGTCGGTGGTCAGACGTTGTTCGAACCCGTGCAGCTGGTCGGGACCTACAAAGTGCATCTTTCCCGAAAGGCAGGTCTGATAGCCCGCGCGGCGCAGATGGTGCGCAAAGGTCGGGATATCCGATCGGAACTCGGCCGCGTTGTCATAGACACCCGTCGAGCTGGGCAATTGCCCCGACATAAATGCCGCACGCCCCGGTGCGCAGAGCGGCGAGCCGGTATAGGCATTGGCAAAGCGCACCGACCGCGCCGCGAGCTTTTTGAGATTCGGCGCGTGCAGCCACTCTGCCGGACCATCGGGGAACAGGGTACCGTTGAGCTGATCCACCATGAAGATCAGGATATTCGGTTGCGACATTTAAAAGGGCTCTCTTTGTTAGAGTGAAAGATCGGCGCCTGCCCAGAAAGCGGGCGCAAAGCGGTCCTGTGAGGTCAATCTGGAAACTCTCCACCGGAACCATGACAAAAACTGATTGCCATGCTAACGTAGGAATGCACTAATTGACTCGTCAATCAAAAAAACACGAAGACAACGGGAGTACAAATGAAAGCCAAGTTTCTGGGCGGCCTCACCGCCTCTGTCATCGCCCTCAACGCCGCTGCCGCTTTTGCCGATTGCGGCACCGTGCGTTTCTCGGATGTCGGCTGGACGGATATCACCGCCACCACCGAGACCGCCAATGAAATCCTGACCGCGCTCGGCTATGACGTGGAAGTCAATGTGCTCGGCGTGCCGGTCACCTTCTCGTCGCTGGCCTCGAACGATATCGATGTCTTCCTCGGCAACTGGATGCCCGCACAGCAGGCCGCCATCGGCCCCTATCTCGACAAGGGCGAAATCGATGTGGTCGCGACCAACCTGACCGGCACCAACTATACGCTGGCCGTGCCGACCTATCTCTATGACAAGGGCCTGCATACTTATGCCGACATCCAGAAATTCGGCGACGAGCTGGATCACAAGATCTATGGCATCGAGCCGGGTAACGAAGGCAATGGCTATCTGATGGACCTGACCGAAAAGGGCGGTGTCCTCGAGGGCTTCCAGATCGTCGAGAGCTCCGAACAGGGTATGCTCGCGCAGGTTGGCCGCCTCTACCCCAAGAAGGAAGCCGTGGTCTTCCTTGGCTGGGCGCCCCACCCGATGAACTCTACCTATGACCTCAAGTATCTGACTGGCGGCGAAGATTTCTTCGGCGGCGAAGGCACCGTGCAGACTGTCACCCGCAAGGGCTATGTGGAAGAATGCCCCAATGTCGGCAAGCTTCTGCAGAACATGAAGTTCACCCTGCCGATGGAAAACGAGATCATGGGCGCGATCCTCAATGACGGTCAGGACCCCGACGAAGCGGTTCCGGCATGGCTCAAGGCGCATCCCGATGTCGTCACCCCGTGGCTCGAAGGTGTCACCACCAAGGATGGCAAAGAGGGTCTTCCGGTCGTGAAAGAGGCGCTGGGGCTCTGATCCCCGTCTGAGTCGTATTTGAACAAGCACGCCGCGCAAGTCCGCCTTGCGCGGCGTCTCCATTCGGGATTCCTGACCGCTAAAAATATATTAGAAACACAGATTTCCTCCAATTCCGCAGCCATGGCCCGGCGCCGAATTTTTTACGACAAGTTTACGCCTATGTCGCAAATCCCCGCGGGAGGAGTCGCAAACGCGCCGTCGTTTCCTGCCATTCCTGAGTAGTCTCATCTTATTGAAACCCACAGCCGCGCAGCACTAGCGTGCCATGGAGACAAGGCCATGCAACCCTCCGCTTCCCTCACCGAGCTTCTCGCCCGCCGTAAACCCGGCCATGCGCTCGAACAGGCCTTCTACACCTCCCCCGAGATCTACCAGACCGATCTCGAAGAGATCTGGTACAAGAACTGGCTCTTTACCACCTCCCGCGCCGAACTGCCGAAAAAAGGCGCCTATGTCACCCATAAGGTCGGCGCCTATACGGTGATGATCGTGCGCGGCCAGGATGATGTCATCCGCGCCTTCCACAATACCTGCCGCCACCGTGGCTCGGTCATCTGCCAGCATAAGAAAGGCACCGCTGCCAAGCTGGTCTGCCCCTATCACCAATGGACCTACGAGCTGGATGGGCGCCTTCTGTGGGCGCGCGACATGGGGCCGGATTTCGACGCCTCCAAACACGGGCTCAAGCCCGTTAACTGCCGTGAAGTGGCAGGGCTCATCTATATCTGCCTCGCAGAGACCGCCCCCGATTTCGACGCCTTTGCCGAGACCGTGACGCCCTATCTGGAGGTCCACGACCTCTCCAATGCCAAGGTCGCTTTCCAGTCCACGATCATCGAGAACGGCAACTGGAAACTCGTCTGGGAAAATAACCGCGAGTGCTACCACTGCGCGGGCAACCACCCCGATCTGTGCCGCACCTATCCCGAGGATCCGACCATTACCGGCGTCAGCGCCGATGGCACCTTCCCCGAAAAGGTCGAGAACCACTTCAACCGTCTCGAGGGTATGGGCGCACCCTCGCGCTTCAAGATGGCCGATAACGGCGAATACCGCGTGGCGCGTATGCCTCTGCTGGACGGGGCCGAAAGCTACACGATGAACGGCAAGATCGCCGTGCAGAAACGTCTGGGCCGCGTGCCGGTTCTGGATGCGGGCACACTCTTGCTGTTCAACTACCCCACGACCTGGAACCACTTCCTGTCGGATCACTCGATCACCTTCCGCGTGACCCCGATCAGCCCGACCGAAACCGAGGTCACCACCACCTGGCTCGTGCACAAGGATGCGGTCGAGGGCGTGGATTACGATCTCAAGAACCTCACGACGGTCTGGGAACATACCAATGACGAGGACCGTCAGGTCGTCGAGGACAACCAGCAGGGGATCAACTCGCCCGCCTACGAGCCCGGCCCCTATTCGGCCACCCATGAGGACGGGGTGATCCAGTTCGTGAACTGGTATTGTGACACCATGGCTTCGCGGCTGGATCCCGTGAAGCTGGCAGCGGAGTAAATTGATGACCCTCATTCCCGGCGAAACCGCGATCAAGATCTGGAACGATTCGGAAGAGCTTGAATGCGTCTCGGTGCTTTCCGAGGTGCCCAATGTCATGACCTTCTGTTTTCAGGCACCTTCACGGGCAATCTTCGACTACATGCCCGGCCAGTTCCTGACCTTGGAAATTCCGGTGCCGGGCGGGCCTTTGTATCGCACCTATACGATCTCGTCCTCGCCCTCGCGGCCGATGTCGATCACGGTGACGGTCAAGGCGCAGAAGGAGTCGATCGGCACCCGCTGGATGTTCGACAATCTCAAACCGGGGATGAGGATCCGCGCTATCGGCCCTGCCGGTAGCTTCACCAATGCCAATTACCCTGCCGAGAAATATCTCTTTATCTCGGCAGGCTCCGGCATCACGCCGATGATGTCGATGACGACGCAGATGTATGACCTTGGCCGCGAATGCGACATCGTCTTCGTCAATTGCGCCCGTCGTCCCTCGGAGATCATCTTCCGCGAACGGCTCGAGCATATGGCCTCGCGCGTCAGCGGCATCGATCTGAAATGGGTCGTGGAAGGCTCGGACAAATATGACCCATGGACCGGCTATCAGGGCTATTTCAACCAGTTGATGCTGGGTCTGATGGCCCCCGACTATCTGGAACGCGAAGTGTTCTGCTGTGGCCCCGAGCCGTTCATGACCGCCGTGCGCGAGGCACTGGCGGGCCTCGGCTTCGATATGGACCACTACCATCAGGAAAGCTTCGGTGCGCCCATCGAAGAGGTCCGCATCATTCCCGAGGACGAGCTGCCCGAGGAAGGCGCCGTGGCGGAGGTGGAATTCGCCGACTCGGGCGTCACCCAGAAATGCGCCGAAACCGATACCGTTCTGGCCGTGGCCCGTCAGGCAGGGCTCAACATTCCCTCGGGCTGCACGTTCGGGGTCTGCGGCACCTGCAAGATTAAGAAGGTCTCGGGCGAGGTGCATATGGTCCATAATGGCGGCATCACCGATGACGATATCGAAGAGGGTTATATCCTCGCCTGCTGCTCGAACCCGCGCGGCCACCTCGTCGTGGAAGCCTGACAGACCCGCCTCTACCGGATTGCGGGCCGCGCAGGTATCCTGCGCGGCCTTTTCTTATGGCGCAGCGCCGCTGTTCCGCTGCCCCTGCCTGAAACATCATCGTTTCTGATCACATTTCACATATCCGACCGGCAATAACTTGCCAGTGCCCCTGCGCATTTGTTACTTTTGTCCCATACCAAAAGAAAACAGACGGGCCGTCGGCCCTGCCGGAACCATGGCCGCCCAGACGGGGTGGACGGGGTCAACCGCTACGCCGACAAACCCGCCATCAGGCACGACGTAACCAGCGAGGCGTTCTATGAACAGACGGGCGCTACAGCGGGGCACCCTCCCCGCGATCATGACGGTTTTTCTTTGCGCATCCCTGTCGATGCCTCAGGCCGCCGCCGCGAGCGAGGCCGATTTCCCGACCGCACGCGAAACCTCCGTTGCGCTTGCCGGATTGCAGAAAATGCGGCAGGACCGCCTGCTGGCCCGCCAGCCCAACGTGCTGGATTTCATGTTCGAGAACAGCAAGGAGCGTGTTTTTGACGCGCATCTGACCGACGAGCTGGGCGATCTGAGCTTCAACACCGCGAAGGGCCGCCAGAGCTGGGCGGTGGTGGAATCGAACTGGACCCGCAGCGAGAGCAGCTCGCTGCAATACAGTTTCGCGTCGCTGGGCGCACATAAGAAACTGAACAATCGTTTCTATATCGGCGCAATGGCGGAGCTGGACGCCGCAGACCGCAAGGTGGATGCTGATGCCTCGGGCGATGGCGTAGGTTTCCTGGTCGGCCCTTATCTGGCGGGCAGGCTGCCCAAAACCGAACTCGACTGGTCGATGCGCCTTCTACACGGACGCACCAATAACCAGTTCGCCCCCGATGGCTCGATCCGCCGTGATGCCGAATCCCAACGCACCTTGTTTCAGGCGCGGATGGAGGGGAGGTTCGAGATGGGCACGACCGAGCTGACCCCCAATATCATCGCCAGCCATGTCAACGAGCTGACCGATCATTTCCGCATCGCTGATGGCACAAGGATTGATGGCGAAGAGCTGTCGCTATCGCAATTCTCGGCAGGGGTCGAATTCGCGCATCCGCTGGAAAGCAGCTGGGCGAAGATGGGGCTGACGGGGCAATTCGCGCTTGTGGCGCAGCATAGCATGGGCACAGGCCTGCTGGACGAGGCCTATCCCGCGACCGACTGGTTCACCTCGCGCGTCGAGGTCGGTGTGGACATGGACCGCAAGGGGCTGGGCACGCTCAGCACCCGTTTCGGGGTCGATGGGGTCGAGGGGGATCTGACCGACCAGATCCATCTCTCGTTGATGTTCGAGCGCAAGCTCTGATCAGACCCCGATCGGGATCAGGTGGTTATCCCATGCCACGTCCGAGCGTTTGAACGGTGTGATACCGTCTCGGGTGATCTGCGAGACAAGCCCCGCACCATCGGTGGCAGTGAAGCCACCCTGCGCACAGACACCCAGACCACAGACATCGGCACGGCGCACCGACCAGAGCGCCTCGCCCTCGGCAGAATAGGCCTGCACCATGCCACCACGCGGGCTGGTGATGGCCACCTCGCGGCCCGCGCGGCCAAAGGCCACCGATCCGGCATAGCCCTTCATGGCGAATTCCTCACCGGGCAGCGGCTCGGCAAGCACCGCCTTCCGCCCGCGGTCATGCAGGCCCAGGAGCGACACGGGCTCCATCAGATCGCCCTGCCATTGCATGCAGAACGCCACCCGCCCGTCACTGCGCACCGACAGGTGACGGATCGAGTTTTTCCACAGATCGGGCTCCAGCTCGACCACCTCCAGCACTTCGCCCTCGGGCGAGAGGTAGCTCAGGTTCGGGCGCATGGTCTCGATGTTCAGCGGCGTGCGATCCGTCGGATCGGTCTGGATCCCGCCATTGGCCACTACCAGAACCTCTTGCCCCGGCAGGCGCAGGATCTCGTGCGGGCCGATCCCGTTCGAGGCAAACTCGCCCACCCGCTGATAGCCGCGCGCCACATCCCAGATCCCGATCCGGCCCTCGGAGCCTTCGGCCACCACCTCGGAGGTATAAAGCCGTGTGCCATCGCCCGAAAACGCACCATGACCGTTGAACTGCCGCCCCTCCGGCGGGGTCAGCCGCGCGACCAGCCCGCCGGTCACACAGTCAATCACCAACGCAAACACACCGGGACGGCGAGCAAAGGCCACCGCCTCGGGGCGCTCGGGATGGGCGGTCGCGGCATGGCCACGTCCGGGGAGTGGCTGCGAAAAGATCTGCGTCCCATCCGCCGCAAGCCCCCAGATCGCATAGCTCCCGTCGGGCGCTTTGGCTGCCGCGAGAAAGGCAGGGCTGCCCGCATCGGCCCAGCTGAGCCGCGGCACGGTGGCGGCGGCGGCAAGGCTGGCGAGGAAGTGGCGTCGTTTCATATCAGTCTCCATCCGCTGCGTTGAAGCCCACGCTGACGCCCAGCAAAGGCCCCAGCTCGGCCTGCATGGCCTCGACCGTCAGCCCGATCTGCTGCTGCACGATCTCCACCTTCAACCGGCCCATCGGATCGGCCACACCGGCAAAGACCGGATCATCGAGATCCTGTGCCAGCTCGATCGCGCGGTCAAACGCGGCGTCGGTCTTGGGGATCTCGCCCATGCCCTGCGCCAGCCTGTCGGCAAAGCCTCGCAGCGCAACCAGCGACAGCGTCACGTTGCGCGCGGAGCGGCCCGCCTCCAGCATCTCGGCCCGTTCGGGGCGCGGACGCTCGAATGTGCCCAGCGGGCGGCCCAGCCGCGTGTCCTTGTTGAACTCGAGCCCCGTGACCAGCTGCGTATAAAGCGCCTGCCGCGCCTCGGATTCAGTCAGATAAAGGGTACGGCCTTCGGTGCCGGGGCTCAGGAGTTCATCGGCAAAACCGTTCTGCCAGCCGACCTCGACATCAATGGCCATCTGCGCCAGATCTCCGGCCATCGCCGCGCGCAGCTTGCAGGTATACTCATCATCCGTGGCCAGCTCGCCATAAAGAAGATGCTCCAGCCCGAAAAAGCCGCGCACCCCGATAGAGGCTTTCGCCAGCTCTGCCGGATCGGTGAATTGCTGGTTTTTCTGCTCGATCAGACCCGAGAGCTGGCGCCGCCCCGTGGCCTTGGCATCGGGCCAGAAGGCAAAGGCCAGCGCCCGCCCCTGATCCTCCACCGGCCCGAGCCGCAAAAACGCCACGCCCAGCCATGCGTCAAAGGCTTCGTTCCACAGGGGCTGCATGGCCGCGATGGAACAGTCCGCCTCGGCGCCCGTCTGCAATGCGGTCGCGGCATTGGTCAGCGCGGTATAACCGGGCAGGATGTCCTCGGTGACGGCGGCGCGGGTATCGGCCAGAGCTTGCCCGGAGAAGACCGGCAAAGACATCGCCATCAGAGGCAAAGAGAACAGCAGGTTACGCATCACAAGGTCTCCAGAAAGCGAATAAGATCGGCGCGCGTTTTGGCGGGCAGTGCCAGATATCTATCACGGGCGGGCCCCGCTTCGCCACCATGCCAGCGAATCGCCTCGTCCAATGTGGCCGCGCGGCCATCATGCAGATAGCGCGGCGCATGGCCCGAATTTTCGCCGGTCAACCCGATCCCCCAGAGCGGCGCCGTGCGCCATTCCGCCGCCGTAGCCACGCCTTCGGGACGGTGATCGGCCAGCCCCTCGCCCATGTCATGCAGCAAAAGGTCGGTATAGGGCCAGACCAGCTGGCGCGAGGTGACCGGATTATCGCTGGTTGCGGTAATGAATTTCGGCATGTGGCAGGCGGTGCATTGCGCCTCATAGAAAGCCTGCTTGCCGGCCAGCACATCCGGCGCCCCCACATCACGGCGCTTTGGCACGCCCAGCCCCGTCACATAGGCGGTGACCGCCTCCAGCGCCTCGGTCGAGACCTCGGCATTGTCGCGCAGCCCCTCGTCAATCCCGTCAGGAAGCGAAAGACAATCCGTCTGCGCCAAGGTGCAATCGCCCGCGCCTGCGGGGAACAGCACACTCGAGAGCCCCATATCCTGACTGAAAGCCTGCGCCGTCATATCAACGAGCCGCCCCATGCCCGCCTTATGGCCGAACCGGCCCAGCCGCACCACACCATCGGGGCCGATCGCATATTGCGCCCGCCCCGAGATCCCGTCGCCATCGGCATCCCCGGGGTCCGCATGTGCCAGAATATCGGCCTCGGGGATCGCCTCCAGAAGCCCCAGCCCTATGATCTGCGGCGCGACCCGCAGCGAGACCAGTGCCTCGGGCGCAAAGCCGTGACGGGCCTCGGGATGGCGCAGATCGCCCTCCTCAATCCAGTCCAGCACCAGCTGTCCCTCCGGTTCCAGCGACGGCAGCGCCCGATCCTGCAACTGCCAGCCGAACTCGGGATCGGCGATCATACCACGCCAGCCGTCGATGCCCTCTGCGCCATCGCCGGGCGGAAAGCGCCGCGAGAGCTTCAGCACCATCCCCGAGATGCCCTGGCCATTCTCGGGCCGCCCCCGCGCATTTCCGGGATGGCAATTGGCGCAGGCCCGCGCATTGAACAAGGGCCCCAGCCCGTCCGAGGCCCGCGTGCTCGAGGGCGCTGGCACCCAGAGTTTGTCGAACAACGCCTCGCCCAAGGTGAACCCCATCCGCAGGGATGGGGGCAGATTGGCCGCAGGCGCGCGGAACCCCGTGCCCGCCACCGTGGCCGCCCCTGCCGGATTGGCCTCGTAGCGCTCGGGTTGCACGAACTCGGTGGCCGGCGCTGTCACCTCGGCGGCCTGCACCGCCACTGGCACAGCAAGGCAGAAAGCAAGAAGAGCGCGCATCACATCACCATGCAAAACCCCGCGGCATCGCTGCCACGGGGAAGTGTCGGGCATAAGCCCCTATTTTGAATAGTCTTACTGGAAGACTGCATCAGGGTTGTCGAGGCTGTCGGACCCCTCGATCTCGACCTCGGAGCCCAGAAGCGTGACCGCGCGCTCGATCGAACGGGTCTGGGTGACCAGCGCATCGACCAGACCGTTGACGAGCTTTGCCCCCTCGTCATTGCCAAGCGCCAGCATCTGGTCATAGGCCATACCGCCTTCGGCCTTCTGGTAGATCGCATCGGCTGCAGCGACCGATGCATCCAGATCCTTGGTCAGCTGCGCATCCACATCGGCATCCTTGGCCGCCACCAGTTGCGACAGCGAGGCGCCTTCCACGACCGAGCCGTCCACACGGGTGTATTTGCCGGTATAGACGTTCTGGATCCCCAACGCGTCATAATAATGCGAGACATGGGTCATATCGGAGAAGCAATCATGCTCTTCTTCCGGATCATGCAGCATGAGGCCCAGCTTCGTGCGCTCGCCCGCCAGCTCGCCATAGGACAGCGACCCCATACCGGTGAGGATCGTGGTGATGCCCGCATCGGCATCATCGGTCAGCGCGGTGCGTGCAGCACCTTCCTCGTCCCAATTGCCGACCATTTCCTGCAGATCCGCAACCAGCAGCTTGGAGGCTGCCTGCAGATATTCGGCACGGCGGTCACAATTGCCACCGGTGCAGCCCTCGCCCTGAATGTAATCGGTATAGGGGCGCGCACCCGCGCCCGCCCCGGTGCCGTTCAGATCCTGCCCCCAGAGCAGGAATTCGATGGCGTGATAGCCGGTTGCCACATTGGCCTCGATGCCTTCGGCCTCCTGCAGGGTCTCTGCGAGGAATTCCGGCGAGATCGTGCTGGCATCCACCTTTTCGCCACCGATCGTGAGCGATTTATTGGCGATGACATTGGCCAGAGCCAGATCATTCTCCTCGTTATTGGCCGCCGAATCCTCGTCGACATAGTCGATCAGACCCTCATCGAGCGGCCAGGCGTTCACACGGCCTTCCCAGTCATCCACCAGCGCATTGCCAAAGCGGAAAGCTTCGGTCTGCTGGTAGGGCTTGCGGGCCGCAACCCACGCATCCTTGGCCGCCTGCAGCGTCTCGGCAGAAGGTTCTTTCACCAGCGCGTCAACCGCCGCCTCCAGCGCCTGCGCGGTGGTCAGGCTGTCCTCGAACCCTGCCTGCGCGATATCGGCATAGGTTTCGATCACGGCTTCGGGCTGCGGCGCCTCGGCAAAGGCTGCCAGCGGCGCAGCAAACAGGGCAGTGCTGGCAAGCAGCGCGGAAAGGGGACGGGTCATGCGGTGCCTCGGATCAGTGTAACTGGAGTTCACGGATAAGTGACACATTTACTCGGGAATGTAAATCCCGATTGTTTTACTCGGTCAATTTTTCCAAGACCGTTTCAAACCGTGCCGCAGGCCAGCCACGCGCCCCATACGATGTAGCACCCCCCAAACCCGCAACACCAATGCACCGCCCAAAGTCGCTCCATATCCCGGCCCGTCCCGGCGCAGCGCGTGATGATATTCCTGCAGCACCACCCGAAGCGCCCCATCAGCCAGTTCGGGCGCGACAACATGTTTGGGATTGAAGTTGCGTAGACTCGCGCCCGCCATCAGAGCAAAACCGCAACAGAGGAAATGGTCAGGCAGCCATTCCACCGCCTTACCCACCACATCAAGCCGCAAAACCCGCCACAGAGGCGCAAGACCTGCCTGCGCATCAGCCACAACCTGCCCCAGGGCTGCAATTGCAGGCGCATAGCGTCCGCGCGCATTCAGAAAAAATGTAGATCCATCGCCACAGCCTAGCTCCGGCAACCGGACCACATAATCTCGCAGCCGGAATCGGTCATCAAAACAGCAAAAAACCGCCCAAGGGCGGCTTTCGCTTCGTCAAAGACGGTCAGATCTTACTTGATCTTGCCTTCTTTGTATTCGACGTGCTTACGCACAACCGGGTCGTATTTCTTCACGACCATTTTCTCGGTCATGGTGCGGGCATTCTTCTTGGTCACATAGAAGTGCCCGGTGCCCGCCGTCGAGTTCAGACGGATCTTTTGCGTCGTCGGCTTCGCCATGTTTCATCTCCTGAGTCAGGCAGCCAACATCCGCGTCACTGCCATCGAAATCCTTGAAGCCCGCCTTTTAGCCAGACTCACCCCAGAGTCAACAGCCAATCGCACCCTTCTCGGTAAATTCCACTATCAGCCGAAGAAATTTTGCGCAGGGGGCCTGTAAGCCGGATTCTGTTCAGGGGTTGCCCCCCTTGATGACCATTCCTCTAGGCCTGCAGTTGCCTGCAGGCTCCAGCTGCCAACCCGGATCACTCGGGGCGAAGCTCCCCTACCGTCAGACAGATGCCCGCGGCACGCGATCCCTATTCGGCGTTGCTCCCGGTGGGGCTTGCCATGCCGGTCCTGTTACCAGTCCCGCGGTGGGCTCTTACCCCACCGTTTCACCCTTACCCGTGCATGATGCAGGGCGGTCTGTTCTCTGTGGCGCTATCCCTGGGGTTACCCCCGCCGGGCGTTACCCGGCACCGTCACTTCATGGAGTCCGGACTTTCCTCGGCGATCCGGCTGTCTGCAAAAGCAGAGCTACGAACCGCCGCGGCCATCCGGCCCCCTGCGCAACCCGAGCCTTAGGCCGGATGGCCGCGTATGGTCAAGCGCGAAACCACCGCCATTTCCAGCGTCCTCAAATATCCTGGGGTGAATTCGACGCAGTCGAAGAGGGGCAAAGCCCCTGCTCCCGCTACCCGTCCCGCCGCGCCGCAAAGAACCCCTTCAGAAGCGCCTCGGCCTCGGCGGCGGCCAAACCGTCATAGATCTCGGGCGCATGATGGCATTGCGGATGCGAGAATACCCGCGCGCCCTGCGCCACACCGCCCGATTTGACATCTGCGGCACCATAATAGAGCCGCCGGATCCGCGCGGCAGAGATCGTGCCCGCGCAGATCGGGCATGGCTCCAGCGTGACGTAGAGATCATGCCCCACCAGCCGCTCCGATCCCGCCTTCCGGCAGGCCTCGCGGATCGCCAGCACCTCGGCATGGGCGGTCGGATCACAAAGCTCGCGGGTGCGGTTGCCGGCCCGTGCCACCACCTCGCCCGAGGGCGCCACGATAACGGCACCCACCGGAACCTCGCCACGCGCAGCGGCCGCCCGCGCCTCGAGGAGCGCCTGATCCATGAAACTTCTGAACATATCTTCTCTTGGCCGCGTTAGTTCTTATATGCAAGGCTCTTCCCACAGGAGAGAAGACACTATAGAGAGGCGCCTTCAAGACCGCCTCGGGAGCCGCCTGCCATGACCAATGATTCCAACAACACGCCGAAACCGGATACGACGCCCTCTTCCGGCGAACGTATCGCCAAGGTTATCGCGCGCTCGGGCGTGGCCTCGCGCCGCGATGCGGAAAAGCTGATCCTCGCAGGCCGCGTGGCGGTCAATGGCAAACAGGCGGCCTCACCCGCTCTTGATGTCACGCCCAAGGACAAGGTTACCATCGACGGCAAACCCATCGACGCGCCGCAGGAAACCCGTGTCTGGCTCTATTACAAACCGCTGGGTCTGGTCACCACCGAGAAAGACGAGCAGGGCCGCCGCACGATCTTCGACGAGATGCCCGAAGGTATGCCGCGTGTGCTCAATGTCGGCCGTCTCGATCTCAATTCCGAGGGTCTTCTGCTTCTGACCAATGATGGCGGCCTCAAGCGCCGCCTCGAGCTGCCCGAAACCGGCTGGCTGCGCAAATACCGCGTGCGCGTGAATGGCCGCCCGACACCCGAGACCTTCAACCCGCTGCGGGCCGGCATCACCATCGATGGCGAGGATTTCCAGCCGATGGAGATCACTCTCGACCGCCAGCAGGGCGCAAATGCCTGGCTGACCGTGGGCCTGCGCGAAGGCAAGAACCGCGAGATCCGCCGCGCCATGACCGAGATCGGCATGACCGTGAACCGCCTGATCCGCGTAAGCTATGGCCCGTTCCGCCTCAACGAGATGCAACCGGGTGATGTGGTGGAAATCAAGCGCCGCGTGCTCCATGACCAGCTGGGAAGCCTTCTGGAAGACACGCCCAACGCCCAACCCGCCGACCGCAGCAAATCTGCGGGTCGTCGCGATGATGGCGAGCGGCCGCGCGGCAGGTTCGGTGATCGGGGGGATCGCGGCGACCGCGGGGGCCGCAGCTTCGGTGACAAGAAATTTGGCGACAAGAAATTCGGGGATCGTGGCCCGAAACGCTTCGACCGCGAGGATGGCGAGGGCCGTGGCAATTCCGAGCGCAGCTTCGGCCGCCAGAAGGATTTCGCAGGCCGTGGCGACCGTCCCGAGCGCGCACCGCGCACCGAGGGAGAGGACCGTCCGCGCAAGGAACGCTGGTCGCCCGAAAAGCGCAGCGCACCGCGCGAAGATCGCAGCGACACCCGTTCCTTCGGTGACAAGAAGTTCGGTGACCGCCCGCGCCGTGAAGGCGGCGAGGGCCGTTCCTTCGGTGACAAGAAGTTCGGCGACCGCCCGCGCCGTGAAGGCGGCGAAGGCCGC